>NZ_LT706937.1 GCF_900155525.1 Mailhella massiliensis | reverse complement strand
CAAGCACAGAGGTTTTTGGTGACATTTTATGTCCCTCAATGTGCTATAACTCATTGAAATATAATGGCGGTAGGCGCATGTAAAACGGCTTTCACGCCGTCAACGGCGGTTCAAATCCGCCTGGGGACGCCAAAATTTCAACGGGTTCAATTTTTCCTCAGGAGATTTTCTCTTGAGGAATTTTTGTTTTAAGCGGTCCCTCCGCAAGACGGATGAGGTTCTCGCCGATATTGCCTGGTGGCGGCTATGCCGTTGATCCATTCCCTTCAAAAGAGCTCCGGGGTTCCCGTCCTGCGGGCCTGAGAGCGCTCCGTGCCGGTATCGTCGGCGTAGAAGTCGACGGAAGGTGCCGCTGTTGTCGAGCGCGTCGGGAATATCAATGGGAATCGCATCATTCCGCATCGACGGCCGGGGGATAGGCGTCGAAGATAAGCCGCGCTCCCTGTGTCATGCCTGCCGGCAGCACGCCGGATAGTGCCGTTCTTTGTTCGATACATACCCGCTGTCATTCCGGTTTCCGTATCCTGCCTTTCTGTTTTCGCACGGACTTCGTCGTCATTATCCTTGAAGGCACGCCAACCTTTCGCATAGAGGCTCTCCGCCATGTTTGAAGGTTGTCGAAGGATACAGGCCTTTCGCTCCCTGAAAAGTCAGAAAACAGGGTACACCGGGAAATACGCCGGGTTCATGTCTGACATGGATATGTTCTGTGCCTGTGCGGATTGCACGATTCTGTCCGTCTAGGTACGCGGAGCGTTGCCGCAGCCGGCAGGTTCCGAACTGCCGTGTACACTTCGGAAACCATGCTGTATTCCTATTTCACGAGAGACTGTCGGCAGATAAGCGAATTTTTCCGCAGAAGTATCATGCATATATTGTCTATACCAACAGATGGCATCCTTTCAGGAAGAAAATACTGACGGACGAGATGGGGGAAGCGGGATTCCCGCTTTCCCCATCCTCATGACGACTATGCTGCGGTGTAGATTCGTACTTCAGGATCGGCGCTCCAGAGCGGCTTGAGGCCCTTGACCACATCGTTATTGAAGAGGCTGCTGCTCAGATAGGCAGCAGCGTGCTCGACGGAGTCGAATCCGTGAAGAACCTGCACATCTTCGTCGCGAATAAGCAGCTCCTTGGTGAGCGCCCCCCTGATGGTATTCAGAAACGGGGCACGGTAGTCGGCATAGACTTTTGCTGCTGCGGGACGGTTGGCGTTATCGATCTTCATGGTGATTTCGAGATAAGCTTTGACTTCCATGATATATCTCCTGTGACAGATAAAATGTTGTCGGCGTGTTCGCCACGGGGAAAAGAGTAGCCGGCTGTCGCCAAAAGAAAAGACATCCGCAAATTTATGAGTTACTCATAAATTTCATAGTGGCTTGCCGACGGCGGCATGTCTGCATAGAATGTGCATGTTCGATATCTGGTTCAGATAGAGGAAACACATGTATCAGGCAAAATTTGAGAAAGACATCCGCTGCCCACTGGAATACGGACTGAATGTTTTTGGAGGGAGATGGAAATCGCGCATCATCTGTGTGCTGGCTCATCAGGACACGCTGCGCTATGGCAGGCTAAAGGAAGAAATGACGAATATAACCGATGCCGTACTTGCGCAGAATCTGAAGGAACTGATTGCCGACGGCATGGTCAGGCGTACATCGTTCGACGAAATTCCGCCTCGTGTGGAATACCGTCTTACGGAGAAAGGCCTGTCCGTAGTTCCTATACTTCAAAATATATGCCGATGGTCTGGAGTATACTATAAGAAAAAGGATGAACCGCATACGGCGCAATGTAAAAAATGTGACTATGCGACAGAAATACATTTAAATGGAACGAAATGAAGTTGCAGAATGACGTTTTTTTCTCCATATATTGAATACAGAAAACAAACGGCGTGATTTGTTAAGGCAATGTTCCTCTTCCCCGACGGGACACATGAAAGGGAAACTTGAATATCCGGGTGTGGTATGGGGAAAAAGCGGGCCGGGAAGTTTTCTTTACCGGTCCTGTCGTCTTTTGGAGCATGGGGATTTTCGATAATGTGTTTCCGCTGGATTTTCCAGGGAAGAGGACGTCTTCCGCGTGCAAAAACAGCGCGGTGTGCCGGGAATATGGGAGATGGCGGGGTACTGGCATGGGGCCTTGCATATATCCCTTACCGGGCGATAACGTATGGAAATAGAATGGCGTCAGCCCCATGTAAAACGGCGTTCATGGCGTCAGATGCGGTTTCAATCCGGCGGGGAAACGCCGTATGATGCGATATGCGGCAGGAAAGGTTTTCTTCATGGGAAGCGCTTTTCTGCTGCATTTGGTTTAACATGTTTCTTCATATGAGATTTTTGGAATCCGATGCTGAACGGGCTGTTTTTTCTTGCCGCTGCCCGGACGAGAGATGCGTCGGCAGTAGAAAGGATGGATGGCAAGTCGTACTTGAAGCTGCTGTGGACGGCTGTGGAATATCACCATGAATATAGTAAGATGCATTGACTATATATGGTTTGTGGGTGAATCCTTTCACGGAAGAGAAAAGGCTCCGGGCGATGGGGAAACGCTGCTGATGTGGTGCTGGTACCTGGATGCGTTTCTGCCGCTGCTGACAGCTATCCACGAAGTGGAACCCGGATGGCCGTTCTATGTAATTGCAATGCCCATCCTGATATTTTAAGATATACGGAAAGGCGGAAGAAGGAAATTTTTTCGAGATTTCACGGCAGCTATACAGGAAAACATCTGTTATTGATATGGATGGTCATGATCAGTATCTGCAGCCTTGAAGCCTTTTTAATGCTTCGCTGGAACTGCTGGGAATAATTGCTGCGTCCTCCGTCTGTTCCCAATGCCGTTTTTTTCTTGCTGTTCATCCTTTCTGGAGACGCAGAGACATGTACTCCTTCCTCTCCATGACATGATGGTCTGAAATGTTTTTCGGGCCGAAGTCCGGAACTGTTCTGTTGCTGTTCATGGCCGGAGGGGAGTAGCCGCATTGCGGCAGTATCCGGCGGTACGATGCGGAACCGGCGGGGACACAGGCAGATTCCGCTGTGTTTTGCAGGGATGACGAACATGAGTTTGTTTTTTCCGGCCGCGGATGGACGAAGTGCCCGGAACGGAAAACAGCCGCCGGAGAGATGAGGGGGCGCACGAGGCCTCTCTGAAAAACACCTTTTCGAGAAGACGGAGCGGACTTCCGCGTGTGCTCGAAAAGGTGTTTTCTTATGAGAAGGGAATAAATTTCGCCGCGGAAGAACCGGATACCGAAGCTTCCGCAGGTTGCGCGGCGCGTCGGTTCATCGGCCTGCGGAAGCTTTTACATGGTCTACGGCATCCTGCACCGTGCGGATCATCTGCACCTCGTCATCGGCGATTTTGATGTTGAAGGCTTCTTCCATGGCGATGACCAGTTCCGTGATGTCGAGAGAGTCGGCGCCGAGATCTTCCAGAAGGGAGGCTCCGGGAACGATGGCTTCGGGGGGCGTGTCCAGCTGGTTTCTGATGATGTTGATGACCTGTTCTTCGATGGACATAGATGATCCTTTACAAGGGACGGGTAGGGATTGTGCGGCCTGTGGAATACGGCGCATACCGTACGACACGGGAAAAGCATAGGAGAGACAGGGCCGCAAAGTCAACGGATAAATTATATAACATAGTAAAATTATTAGTAAAATATGGCAAGTTTTTGGTCCGATATGGTATGGCTGTGAACTTGTCGTTTCCTATACTGGGCAAGATGCGGGAAGGAGAGTGAAGGGCGTTTCCCCCTTTCCCTCTTTCTCCGGCGGCGGGCCGGCATACCGGCAGAACAAAAATCGGAAAACGGATATTCGGTCTTCTGCTCCTTTTTCCGCCCGTGCGTCATCCGGCACGCGGCTTTTTGAGCAGCACGCTTTTCAGGAAAGGAGCAGGACCGAAAGCAGCGGATGCCGCGGACGGGCAGATCCGTCCCGCGGCATGATGAAGGAAGAACGATGTCATCCTGGTTTATGCCGGAAACGGTTCCGGCGGCGGCAATACGGCTTTTTTGTTTTTCTTACGCCGGCGGCGGCGCTTCGACGTTTCGTTCCTGGCCCCGGGACGATTCGCTCGGCGTTGTTCCCGTACAGCTTCCGGGCAGAGAAAACCGCATGGCGGAGGCTCCGCTTCTGTCCATGGACGAGATTGTGGAGCAGACTGCGCAGGCCATGCTTCCGTATGTCGATGCCCCTTATGCGCTGTTCGGACACAGTCTCGGCGCACGTGTAGGCTTTGAGGTGGCAAGGTTCATGCGGCGCAGAGGATATGCCCTCCCGGTGCATCTTTTTGTTTCCGGCAGCCGTGCGCCGGAAATTCCTGAGCCGCAACCTCTGCACGATCTGGATGAGGATGAGTTTTTCACCGCTCTTGCCCGGTACGGAGGCACTTCCCGGATTTTTCTGGAAAACAGAGAGGTACGAAAACTGTTCCTGCCCATGCTTCGGGCGGATTTCACGGTGGATGAAACCTACCGGTACAGGGAAGAGGCGGCGCTGCCTCTTCCGGTGACGGCGTTTTTCGGTTCCGAAGACAGGGAGGCCGACGCTTTCGAAGTACAGGGGTGGGAGAAGCAGACCTGTCGGAAGTTCAACTGCTGCGAAATTCCCGGAGATCATTTTTTTGTCACCCGCGCTTCCGGTCTTGTGGTTGCCCGTATCCGTGCGGAGCTTTCCTTATGAAGGAAGGGGAGGGAAACTGGGTAAGACGTTTTTTTCCCGTGCACGGTATGCTGGAGGAAAAAAAGGACGACCGGCCGGAGTGCTGGGCAATACGGCTCGATGGTTCCTATGACAGGGAGCAGGTGTTTCAGGCGCTTTCTTCCGAAGAAAGACGACGGGCGGAACGTTTCGCCACTCAGGAGCTGGTTTGGAACTTTGCCGTGGCCCACTGGAGCCTGCGTATGCTTCTCGGACGCTGGATGAAATGCCGGCCGTGCGATCTTTGTCTGACGGAGGGACGCTTCGGCAAGCCGCGGGTGTCGGGAGGGCCTTTTTTCAATATGTCCCATACCCGGAATACGGCGCTTGTGGCGATTTCCGCATCGTCCGAAGTCGGTGTCGACGTGGAGCATGTGCGCGATTTTCCGGGAAGGGATGAGATAGCCGCCTTTTTTTCCCCTCAGGAACGCCTGTGGATAAACCGGGGAGCCGGGGCGTGGAAACGTTTCTTCCGCTGCTGGGTGCTCAGGGAGGCCTTTGTCAAAGCCCTCGGTCTGGGGCTTTCGCTGCCGCTGGAAGCCTTTGCCGTACACATGCCTTCCCGGCCGGGAGAGACTCCCGGCATAGCCATGACGGACGGTCGTTTTTTCCCCGTGCGGCTGATGGAATGGCAGCCTTTTGCCGATGTCACGGCCGCCGTTGCGGAAGTGGAGGTGCGCGACGCTTCATGCCCTGATGCGCAGAGGGTATGCCATGGCATGTATCCGGGCTGACGTATGTAAAGGGCGGGCGAGTTTTCATGCGTTTTTTCGGCGCCTCCGTCACAGGAAGGGCCGGGAGAAGACGGAGGAGAGGTGCGCGCAGGAGGCGGGAATGGCGAACCGCCCGGAAACGGTATGAACCATAGAACAAGGAGCTGCCATGAAACATGCCTGCATATTCTGCCGTATCGCTGCCGGTGAGATTCCCTGTACCGTGCTTGATGAGAGCGAACATCTTCTGGCCATTCTGGATGTGAATCCCGCCTTTCCCGGCCATACGCTCATTATTCCCAGAGCGCATGAGGAAAATATCTTTCGGGCGGATACGAGTGTCGGCGCAGAACTTCTGGATATGATGCGCCGCGTCGGAGCCGCCGTGACGGAAGCGACCGGGGCAACGGGGCTGAACATCATTCAGAACAACGGACGCAGCGCCTGGCAGACGGTGGATCATCTTCACTGGCATCTTATTCCCCGGCGGGAAGGGGACGGCTTCGAGCCGTGGAAACCGGGGATTTACGACTCGCATACGCAGATGAAGACCATGGCGGAAAAGATACGCGCGGCCATGGTCCGCCGGCGGCAGGGCTGAACGCCCGGAATGCGGTACGCCGGGAGAAGAAGGATTCGACGAAGAGGATGCGGCATGGTCAGGCCTGTCGCGGACACATGGTGAAAGACGGTGGGGAGGAGGTCGAAAAGGAGAAAACATGAAAAGGCTCGTGCATTCGCTGCTCGGTGCGGTGTTGAGCTGCGCCGCGTTGTCGTTTCCGGCTTCGGCTTCGGAAACTTTTGTGTTTAATTTTGAAACGGGTCTCGGCTCCCGGTCCGTACAGCAGGTGCGCACGCTGGAGGCCTGGAGCGCGGCGGTGGAGAAGGCTTCCCGGGGCCGCATAAGAATCCATCTTTATCCCAACGGTTCTCTGGCCAGGCCCAACGTCAATCTGACGGCCTGCCAGGACGGGCTTGTGGATATCGCCTACCTGCATTCCTTCTTCTTTACGGACAGGCTGAAGGCTCTGGAAACACTTTATGTGCCGGGGCTGAATATATCCGATCCCCGGGCTGCGTCTCTGGCCGTATGGGAGCTTATGGAGAGGCATCCCGCCTTCCACGACGAGGCGAAAGGGGTGAAGATTCTCGGTGTGCACGTTTCTCCCATGGTCATAGGCAGCGTGACCGGACCGGTAATGGGGGTGGACGATTTTGACGGTCTGCGTCTGCGCACCAACGGCAAGAGTACGGCCGTGCTTGCCGAACACATGGGGGCCACGGTGATGACGGTGCCCGGACCCGATATTTTCATGAACCTTCAGAAGAAGATTGTGGAAGCGGCCGTAGCCGCGTGGGAAGGGCATCGCGGATTCGGTCTGACGAGTCTGTGCACGTCCTTTACCGAAGGCGATTTTCTTCCTCCCATCTATTTTTACCTGGTCATCAACCGGCATCGCTGGGATGCGCTGCCTCCCGACCTGAAGAAGGTGCTGGAAGAACAGAGCGGTGCACGTTTTGCGGCCCTCGGCGGCGAGACGGAGGCCTTCATTGCCGCCGACGTGAAGGCTGAACTTGCACGTGAAGGCAAAAAGGTGCTGATGCTTTCCGGTAAGGAACGGGAAAGGATGGACCGGGTATGCGCCGAGGTGCGGGAAAGGGAACTTGCCCGCATGGAAAAAGAAGGGGTGGCCGATGCGAGGCGCTACGTCGCGGAATTTCTGGAACTGATGAAGAAGTATGAAACGCGGTAGGAGCGCCTTTCTATGAAAGCTGCTGCAATGTTGCGCGGTGCCGTGAACAGTGCGGCCCGCTGGGGAAACCGGGCGGGCTGCCTTCTGCTGTTCTTCATGGCGCTTCTGATAACGTCGGACGTTGTCATCCGTTCGCTGGCGGGGACTTCCATTCCCGGAGTATTCGAGGTGGCGGAGGTGTGCATGGGGGCTCTCGTGGGCTGCGGGCTGGCCTTTACCGGGGTGACGCACAGTCATCTTGATGTGGAGATCGTCACGGAACTCATGCCGCCCGGAGCCCGGCGATATGCAAGGATATCCGGCCATGTTCTGGGCTTTCTTTTCTGTCTTGCCGCAGGCATGAAGACGTTGAGCTATGCGCTGGACGCCTTTGCAAACGGAGAATGTACGCCGACCACAAGCCTGCGGACGGGGCCGTTCATTTTTGTTTTCGGACTCGGTTTTCTGCTGCTTGCCGTCGTGTTTCTGCTCCATGCCCGCGACGTTTTTTCAGAGGGCGGAAAGGAGGCGCGGCATGACTGCTGAATCAGTCGGCGTTCTCGGCCTTGTCGCGCTGCTTGCGCTTCTTTTTCTGCGTGTGCCGGTGGCCGTTGCCATGGGCGTGGTCGGTGTGGCAGGCATGACGGCGCTGCTCGGTGCGGGCGCGGGCATGAATGTGCTGCGTACGGCTCCGTGGACCAGTGTGGCTTCCTATGACTATGCCGTCATTCCGCTGTTCATGCTCATGGGAAACATCTGCTTTCACAGCGGGATATCCGAAGAACTTTTCCGTATGCTGCACCGCTGGGTGGGGCATTTCCGGGGAGGACTGGCGCTGGCCGCGGTGGGAGCCTGTGCCGGATTCGCCGCCCTGAGCGGAACGACGCTGGCCACGGCCGTGACCATGGGGGCCGTGGCCCTGCCGGAAATGAAGAAACACGGCTACGATCCGGCATTGAGTACGGGAGTCGTGGCCGCGGGAGGAACGCTGGGCGTACTTATTCCCCCCTCTACGGTACTTGTCATCTACGGTATGCTCACGGAACAGAATATTGCCGTACTCTTCATGGCGGGCGTGATTCCCGGCCTGCTTCAGGCTCTTTTCTACGCCGTGACGGTGGCTGTCGTATGCCGGGTGAAACCGGACGCGGGACCTGCCTCCGTTCCCTTTTCCTGGAAGGAGCGTCTTGCTTCGCTGAAAGGCTGCTGGACGGTGCTGGTTCTTTTCGGGCTTGTCATGGGGGGAATATGCAGAGGCTGGTTCAGCCCTTCGGAAGCGGCGGCGGTGGGGGCTGCGGGCGCATTGCTTCTTGCGCTTCTCCGGCGCAGGCTTTCGTGGCGTGCCTTCGGCATGTCCCTTATGGATGCCGTCAAATCCACGGCCATGATCATGGTGGTCATGGTCGGCGCCATGCTGCTCGGCTATTTCTTTTCGGTGACGCGCATCCCCTTTACGCTGGCTTCCGAGGTGAGCGCCCTGAACGTCAGTCCCGTCATGATCATGGTGATGCTTGTGGCCATGTATGTTCTGCTCGGCTGCGTGATGATACCCGTCGCCATGGTCGTGCTCACCATGCCCATCGTGTTTCCCCTCATTACCTCCCTGGGCTATGATCCCGTATGGTTCGGCATCATCGTGGTGCGAATTTTCGAGATAGCGCAGATCACGCCGCCCGTGGGACTCAATGTCTTCGTCATTAAATCCGTGGCGCACGACGTCCCCCTCACGACGATATTCCGCGGGGTATCGTGGTTTCTTGTGGCCGACGTGCTTCATCTTGTGCTGCTTTTCGCCTTTCCGGCGCTGAGCCTGTGGCTTCCCTCTCGGATGAACTGACAGGGCCGGCCGTGTCCGGCGCGGAAGACACCGGGGAAAGTTCCTGGCAAGCTTTTGGTCTGATAGGGGATGTTCAGCCGTGAGGCGGCACGTTATGGTTACTGCCGTGCCTGATATTTCGGGGAAGAATGAGCGGAGCGGGCGCTCTTCGACGTACAGAAACGGCATAAAGTTGATAATGACTTTCATTTTCATAAAAGAAATGACATCCCGCATGTTCATGCCGGTCATGCCCGGAAGAAAGGAGAAGAGAGAGTGTATCAGGTTCCTGAACGGGAATATGTGGAAAAAGGATACTGGCAGCCCAGAACGCTGGGAGAAGAGTTGCGGATTTCCGCGCGCAGACATGCCGACAGAACGGCCGTGGTGGCTCCCGACGGTTCGGTGAGCTACGGCGAGCTGGACGGCATGGCGGACGAATATGCCGCAGGTATGGCAAAGCTCGGCATCATGCCCGGCGACAGGGTGCTGGTGCAGCTTCCCAACCGTCTTTCGCTCATCGTGACGGCGTTTGCGCTGTTCCGCCTCGGCGCCGTTCCCATCATGGCTCTTCCCGCCAGCCGTCAGGCTGATGTGACGGCGCTCTGCGCTCTTGCGGAACCTGTGGCCTACATTACGACCGACAGCTCCGGTTCCGTGGAATACCGTTCCACGGTGGAGGCTCTGCGGCAGGGGCACGACTATCTCAGATACATCATTACCGACAACGGGAAGATTGAAGGCACGATTCCCCTGGAGACTCTGCGCATACGGAACGGAAAACCGGAGGTCCGCGAACCTTCCTTCACGGATACTGCGCTGCTTCTGCTTTCGGGGGGGACCACGGGGACTCCCAAGCTCATTCCGCGTCGTCATACCGACTACGCCTATAACGCGAGGGCCGCATCGGAGCGCCTGCATCTTACGGAACAGGACGTCTGTCTTGTGGTGCTGCCCGCCGCACACAACTTTTCTCTTTCTGCGCCGGGCATCATCGGAACGCTGATGCACGGAGGCAAGGTGGTGCTTGCCGGAAACGCGGGGCCGGAGGAGGCCTTTGCCCTCATCGAACGGGAAAAGGTGACCTTTACGGCGCTTGTTCCGGCGCTGCTCAATCTGTGGCTGGAAGTGCGGGAGTGGGAGGAGGCCGATATTTCTTCTCTGCGCTTTATCGAAGCAGGCGGTTCGGCAGTAGATCCGGGAATGGCGGCCCGAGTGGAACCCGTGCTGGGATGCAGAATGGTCAATGTTTTCGGTACGGCGGAAGGGCTCATCTGCACCACGGCGCTGGAGGATGATGAGGAGATCATCTGCAACACGCAGGGCCGGCCCCTTTCTCCCGCCGATGAAGTGCGCATGGTGGATGAGAACGGACGGGACGTGCCCGCCGGGCAGGCCGGGGAAATGATCGTTCGGGGCCCCTATACCATTCAGGGCTATTACCGCGCTCCCGAGGTGAACCGCCATGCCGTGACGGAAGACGGCTACTACCGTACGGGCGATGTGGCCCGATTCACCCCGGAGGGCCGCATCGTGGTCTGCGGCCGCATCAAGGAACAGATCAACCGGGCAGGAGAGAAGATCGCCCCGGTGGAGGTGGAAACCGTGTTGCGGACCATGCCCGGCGTGACCGATGCCGCCGTTGTGGGCGTGGAGGATGCGGAGCTTGGGGAACGCATCTGCGCCTGGATCATGACGGACGGCGACGGGCCCGCGCTTGCGGACGTGTATGCTCATTTTGAAAAAAGCGGTATGGCGCGCTTCAAATATCCCGATCAGCTTGAAGTGGTGCAGGCCTGGCCCGTCACGAGCGTGGGCAAGGTGGACAAGCGCGCTCTGGCCGGCATGGCCGCCCGGAGAAGCTCCGCACGATCCTGATTTTTCCGGCAGACAATTTTTGGAAACAGGTAGGAATACATGGCAGTGAAGGACTCTGCAGTCATAGAGTACGGCGTTGTCCGCCGGAGTGTGGAACAACTGGTCGCAACGACGGATTTCACCGATACGGACAATCTTGTCGGGCTGGGACTGGATTCCCTGAAGATCATGCGTCTTGTGAGCCGGTGGCGCAAGGCCGGAGTGAAGGTTACCTTTGCCGAGATGATGGCGGAACCTGCGCTCGGCCGCTGGATGGAACTTCTGAAGCTCCGGGCGGGACTGGAGGTTCCGGCGCTCAGGCAGGAAGGCCCGGGAGACGGGGACGCTCCTTTTGCGCTGACGGATGTTCAGTATGCCTACTGGATAGGTCGCAGAGACGGGCAGGCTCTCGGCGGCGTGGGCTGCCATGCCTACATGGAGCTTGACGGGCGCGACGTGGACCCCGTTCGTCTGGCCGGGGCGTGGAACATCGTTCTCGGTCATCATGCCATGCTGAGAACGGCCTTCCTCGAGGACGGCAGGCAGCGCATTCTGCCGGAACCGGCTTCCGATCCTCTGATCGTTCATGACTGCGCCCATATGAACGGAGAAGAGGAATCCGCCTTTCTGGCGGAGCTGCGGGAAAGGCTTTCCTGCCGCAGGTTCGACGTGTCGGCGGGAAAGCTGGCCGGGCTTGAGCTGTGCCTGCTTTCCGGCGGCCGTACGCGCCTGTTCTTTGATATCGATCTGCTGGTGGCGGACGTGCAGAGCTTCTGTATCGTGCTGCGCGATCTGGCGGCCGCCTATGCGCGCGGCGTTGTGCCTGCGGCTCCTCCCGGCTGGCGTTTTTCCGATTATCTGGCGGAAAGGGCGGAGCGGATCCGTGCCGATGCGGAGCGCGACGAGAAGTGGTGGAAGAGCCGCCTTGCCCTGCTGCCCGGGCCGCCCGCGCTTCCGCTCAGGTGCGATCCGTCTCTGGTGGAGAAGGCTGCATACCGGCGCCGGGTCTTCCGTCTCGCTCCGGAAGCATGGAAGGCCGTGAAGGATACGGCCGGGCGCCGGGGCGTCACGCCTGCTATGGTGCTGCTTACGGCCTATGCCGAAGTGCTGGACCGCTGGAGCGCCTGTTCCCGCTTTTTCATCAATCTTCCCCTGTTCGACCGCGAGACGGGAGAAGCCGGCCTGGAAGACGTGGTGGCGGATTTCACCAGTCTTCTGCTGGTGGATGTGGACTGCACGGAAGAAAAGGACTTTTTTGCCCGGCTGAAGGACGTTCAGGCCCGGTTTTACGAAAATGCGGCGCATTCTTCCTTTTCCGGTGTGCGCGTACAGCGGGAACTTGCGAAACTCCGTCCCGGCGAAGCGTTCCTTGCTCCGGTGGTGTTCGCCTGCAATCTCGGTACGCCTCTTCTCACCTCCGAGTGCAGGGAACACCTCGGCGAGATGCACGACATGCTTTCGCAGACGCCTCAGGTCTGGCTGGATCATCAGGTCTATGAGGAAGCCGACGGGGCGCTTACTCTTGCGTGGGATACGGCCGAGGATCTTTTTGCGGAAGGCGTGGTGGAGGATATGCTTCTTGCCTGCGGAAAGCTTCTGGAATGGCTTTCCGAAGACGCCGCGCGCTGGGATATGGTGCCCGATGTGCTGCCGGAACATCAGCGCGTTGCGAGGGAAAGGGACAGGGCGCTGGCCGGGCCTGCGCCAGAACGCCTTCTTCACGCGGAGTTTTTTGCTCTTGCGCAGGAGCGCGGCGACGTTCCGGCCCTTGTGGACGGCGTGACCGGCGAGATGTTCACCTATGCGGAACTTGCGCGCGATGCCCTGTGCACGGCGGCTCTTCTTCGTGAACGAGGCGTGAAGAAAGGTATGCCCGTGGCCGTCACTCTGCCCAGGGGCAGGGAGCAGGTCGTAGCCGTGCTCGGCGTGCTTGCCGCCGGAGCGTTTTATGTTCCGGTCAGTCCTTCGCAGCCTTCGGCAAGGCGGGAGCGCATACTTCGCCGCACGGGCGGCCGCTTCGTTCTCGGTTCCGCCGACGCGGTGGAACCCTCTTCTTTTCCTGACGGGACGGAATTTGTGGATATGGCGGGACGCTTTTCCGTGCCGCCTCTGGACGCTCCCGTGGAAGCGGATGCCGCGGATCTTGCCTACGTCATTTTCACGTCCGGTTCCACGGGGGAACCCAAGGGTGTGGCCATAGAGCACAAAAGCGCGGCGAACACCATACGAGACATCAACGACAGGCTGTGTCTCGGCGAGGGAGACGCCTGCCTTGCAGTGTCCTCCCTGGATTTCGATCTTTCCGTGTACGATATTTTCGGCACGCTGTCTGCCGGGGCCAGACTGGTGACCATGGGTGAATCCATGCGGCGCAGCGCCGAGGACTGGCTCGACCTTGTCCTCCGATGGGGCGTGACGGTGTGGAATTCCGTCCCCGTACTGCTGGACATGCTCCTTGTCGCCGCCGAGGGAAGAGGGCAGAGTCTGCCCCTGCGGGCCGCGCTGCTTTCCGGCGACTGGATAGGACTGGATCTGCCCTCCCGTCTTGCGCTCCGTGCGCCGCAGGCGCGCTTCATCGCCATGGGGGGCGCGACGGAGGCCGCCGTATGGTCGAACATCATGGAAGTTTCCGTCCCCGTGCCGTCCTTCTGGAAGTCGATTCCCTACGGTCGTCCGCTTCTGCATCAGAGCTACCGCGTGGTGGACGGCAGAGGCAGGGACTGCCCGGATCTTGTCGAGGGGGAACTGTGGATCGGCGGGGCCGGGGTCGCTCGCGGCTATCTCGGCGATGCGGAGCTTTCCGCAGCACGTTTTCTCGAAGAAAAGGGCGTACGCTGGTACAGAACGGGTGATATGGGACGCTTCTGGCCGGACGGTACCATAGAGTTTCTCGGCCGGGCCGACAGTCAGGTAAAAGTGCGGGGACACCGCATCGAACTCGGCGAGATAGAGGCCGCCCTCAGGCGGCACCCCGCCGTGAAGGATGCCGTGGCCGTCATCGTTACCGGAGCCAGGGGCATACGCAGGCTCGGCGCCTATGTGGTGAGCGAGGCCTTTGAAAACGGGGATGAGGCTCTTTTTGCCGGGCTCGACGCGCATCTTGCCGGATGTCTGCCGGAATACATGATTCCTTCCGTGTACGGAAGGCTTGATCAGCTGCCTCTTTCCGCAAACGGCAAGCTCGACCGCAAGGCGCTGCCTGCTTTTGAGGAAAAGGCGCAGGAAGAGGCGGGGCCTCTTTCGGCTACGGAACAGGCACTCGCCCTTGTGTGGCGGCGCGTTCTTGATCTGCCCGAGGTGGGAACTCACGACAACTTCTTTGAGCTCGGCGGCGATTCTCTTGTGGCCACGCACCTTGTGGCGGAAATGCGCAGGGAACTGAAACGCGAGGTTTCCCTGGACATGCTGTTCCGCTGCCCGGACATATCCCGACTGGCGGCATGTCTGGACAGCGGGGAAAAGCGGCAGGAAGAGGAGCTGCCCCGCGTGGAGGAGAATGCCGACGGCAGGTTCCTTCCCTTCCCGCTGACGGACGTGCAGCACGCCTACTGGATAGGACGCATCGGGGCGTATGAGCTCGGCAATGTTTCCAGTCACGTCTATTTCGAGTTCGACAACGACGGCATGGATCTTGAACGCCTTGCCCGGGCATGGAACATGCTCATCAGGAGGCACGACATGCTGCGTGCGGTCTTTCTGCCGGACGGAACGCAGAAGGTGCTGCCTGCTGCGGAGCCGTATGCCTTCCGCGTGTACGAACTCGGCGGGGAGGAGAATGCCGGAAGCATCATGACGAAAATCCGCCGGGAGATGTCTTCCCAGATGCTTCCCGCGGACGTCTGGCCGCTTTTCGACATCCGCGCGGCGCGATACGGAGAAAGAGGGAAGGAACGGCTTCGCCTTTTCCTTGATTTCGACGCCATGATCGCCGACGCATGGAGTATTTTTCTTCTGCTTGAGGAATGGCGGAAACTGTACGCCGAACCGGAGACGGAACTTCGTCCGCTTTCCCTTTCCTTCCGCGATTATGTACTGGCGGAAGAGAAACTGGAAGGCTCGGAACGCAGGCGCAGGGACTTCGAGTACTGGAAGGCAAGGCTGGATACGCTTCCTCCTGCCCCCGAACTGCCTCTTGCCCGGCAGCCCGGGGAACTTTCCTGCGCCCGCACGATACGGTTCGCCTCTTCGCTCGAACCCGGCGTATGGACGGCTCTTCAGGCCCGCATACGGGATCTGGGCCTGTCCGCGTCCAGCGTGCTGGCGGCGGTGTATGCCGAGGTCATAGGCCGCTGGAGCGCCTCGCCCCGGTTCACGCTGAATCTCACGGTGTTCAACCGTCTGCCGCTGCACCCCGAGGTGAACGACATCGTAGGGGATTTTTCCTCCGTGGAACTTCTGGAAGTGGATATGGATGCCGAAGCCTCCTTCCTCGGCAGGGTGAGGCGCATCCAGAGCCGTCTGTGGGAAGACATGAGCCATCGCACGGTAAGCGGAGTGCGTGTTCTGCGGGAGCTTGCTGCCGCGGGGCGGCCCATGCGTATGCCCGTGGTGTTTACGGGGGCGGCGGGGTTCGGTGCGGCCGGGCGGGATGCGTCGAGCTTTTCCGGTCTGGGCACGCTCGTGACCAGCCTCACGCAGACGCCGCAGGTCTGGCTGGACCATCAGACCTATGAGCAGGACGGGGCGCTCATGCTCAACTGGGATGTGGTGGAAGGACTTTTTCCCGAGGGCATGGTGGAGGAGATGTTCTGCGCCTATGTGGATCTTCTTCAGCGCCTGTCTTCAGATGCGGAGCTGTGGACGAGGCAGAGCGTCATGACGCTGTCGGATGCGCAGCTGCGTGCCCGCGCTCTTTACAACGATACGGCCTGGGAAACGCCTGCGGGCACGCTGGCTTCTCTTGTCCGCAGGGCTGCGGTCGAACATGCGGACAGGCCTGCCGTGATAACCCCGGACCTGACGCTGACCCATGGGGAGCTGTATCGGCGGGCCTGCGCCGTGGCGGGCAGGCTTGCACAGGCCGGAGTGAAGCGCGGAGATCTTGTGGGCATAGTCATGGACAAGGGCTGGGAGCAGGTGGCGGCCGCGGAAGGCGTCGTGCTCTGCGGGGCCGCCTATGTGCCGGTGGATGTGCATGTGCCTGCCGCACGTCTTGAGCAGATCGTCCGGGAGGCGGGGCTCGGCGTACTGCTTGTGCAGCAGCGTCATGTTCCTGCGCTGAGGCTGCCCGGGGGAATCGGCGTTCTGGCCGTGGACTGCCTGGGCCCTGCCGAAGAAGCCGCGGATGCTGCCGTGACGGAAGAAGACCTTGCCTATGTCATCTATACTTCCGGTTCCACCGGACGTCCCAAGGGCGTGGCCATCGACCACCGGGGCGTGGTGAATACCGTGCTCGACATCAACGGGCGTTTTCATCTTACGCCGGAGGACAGGCTTTTCGGACTTTCCGCGCTGCAGTTCGACCTGTCCGCGTATGACATCTGGGCGGCGCTCCTTGCCGGAGCGGCGGTGGTGCTCCCGGATGCGGACCGTCTGAAGGATCCTTCCCACTGGCTGGAACTGGCGGCGGAAAAAGGCGTGACGATATGGAACTCCGTGCCCATGCTTGTACAGATGCTGGTGGAATATATGGAATTTACCGGTAAATCGGGGAGTATTCCGCTGCGCCTTGTGCTTATGAGCGGCGACTGGATTCCCCTTGATCTTCCAGAGCGGCTGCGCAGAGCGGCTCCCCGGGCGGAGCAGTACAGTCTCGGCGGCGCAACGGAAGCCTCCATCTGGTCGATTTTCTATCCCATAGAGGAGGTGGCTCCCGGATGGAAGAGCGTGCCTTACGGCAGGCCGCTGCGCAATCAGCGCTGGCATGTGCTCAATTCGCGCCTTGAGGATTGTCCCGACCATGTGCCCGGGGAACTGTACATCGCAGGCGCGGGGCTTGCCCGCGGCTACTGGAGAGACCCGGTACGTACGGCCGAGAGCTTTTTCCTCCATCCCGTGACGGGCGAGCGGATGTACCGGACGGGCGACATGGGGCGCATGATGCCGGACGGTAACGTGGAATTTCTCGGCCGCAGGGATTTTCAGGTGAAAATCCGCGGACACCGCATCGAGCTGGGAGAAATCGAGTCCGTGCTGCTTTCCCATGGAGACGTACATGAGGCGGTTGTGGAGGTCGCCGGGAAACATGCGTCGGAACGCAGGCTTGTCGCCTTCGTAGTGACCGGAGAAACGGTGGATACGGAAGAACTTCTTCTGACGGTACGGGAAAAACTTCCCGGGTACATGGTTCCTTCCGGCGTAGTGAAGCTGGAAGCCATGCCTCTTTCCTCCAACGGCAAGGTGGACAGAAAGCGCCTTCGGGATATGGCGGAGGGCTGTTCCGTTCAGGAAAGGCCCGCGGTCGAAGCTTCGTCGGAAGCGGAGAAGAGGATAGCCGACGCCTGGGCCGCCGTGCTGGGACGCAGACCTTCGGGCATCGACGAAAACTTTTTCGATGCAGGCGGCACCTCGGTGCTGGCCGTGAGACTGCACAGGGAACTGGTACGGCGTTTTGCGCGTGAGTTTCCGCTGGTGAGCGTGTTCGAATACCCGGATATCCGCACCATGGCGGCATTCCTTTCCGGTGACGGAGAAGGGGGCGGCGCGGGCCGCGAAACATCCGACCGTGCGGCCATGCGCAAAAAGCGCCTCGGCCGGATACGGCGGGCCGGAAACTGACGGCGGGGAAGAGCGCGGCGGAGAGAACATGGCGGCGGAAAACCATGGAAGAAATGAGGTGACTATGACGGAAGACAGGGACGGTCTCATAGCGGTTATCGGCATGGCCGGGCGTTTTCCCGGCGCGGATACGCTGGAGCGCTTCTGGGAAAATCTGGTATCCGGAGCCGACGTTCGCACGACGTTCACGGATGATGAGCTTGCCGGAATCATTCCCGGGCGGCTTTTGAAAAACGAGCAGTATGTGAAGAAAGGCTATGTCCTCGGCAACGTGGACGGATTCGATGCGGAATTTTTCGGCTATACGCCCAGGGAGGCCGAGGAACTGGATCCGCAGCAGCGTCTTTTTCTGGAATGCGCCTGGGAGGCTTTCGAGGATGCCGGCCATGTACCGGGGGTCGAAAGCTCGGTGGGCGTGTACGCAAGCATCACCCAGAGCAGCTATCTTGTTTCCGACAATCTCACCATGCCGGAACATCCCATGCCTTTTTTCAGCAGACTCATGGGCAACGACAAGGACTATGCCGCCGCGCGGGTAGCCTACAAGCTGGGCCTGAAGGGGCCCGCATTCAGCGTGCAGAGCGCCTGCTCCAGTTCTCTGGTGGCGGCGGCCACGGCCTGTCAGGCCCTTCTGGACTATCACTGCGACATGGCGCTTGCCGGGGGCGTGTCCGTTTCTCTGCCGGAAAAGACGGGCTACCTTGCCGGACAGGACGGCGCGATGTCGCGCGACGCCTGCTGTCATGCCTTCGATCACCGGGCCTCGGGCATGATGTACGGAAACGGCGTGGGCGTGGTGCTGCTCCGCAGACTGGAAGACGCCCTTGAGGCCGGAGATCATATTTACGGCGTAGTGCGCGGTTTCGCCGTGAACAACGACGGTTCCGACAGGGTGGGGTTTTCCGCTCCCGGGGTTCACGGTCAGCAGAGCGTGCTTCAGGAGGCGCTGGATATTTCCGGTGTCGATGCCGGAAGCGTCACCTTCATAGAGACGCACGGCACGGGCACTCCCCTGGGAGATCCCATGGAAATACGCGCGCTGGAAAAGGTGTACGGCGCATCTTCCGTGCCCTGCGCTCTCGGTTCGGTCAAGACCAACGTGGGGCACCTCAATTCCGCCGCGGGTATAGCGGGATTTATGCACGCCATGCTCTGCCTCGACAGAAGAATGCTCACCCCCACGCTGCACTTTGAGCGGGCCAACCCGGAAATAGACTTTGAGAACAGCCGGTTCCATGTGCAGCTCGAAGCCTGCCCGTGGAAGGCGGAAGGTCCGCTCCGGGCGGCCGTGAGTTCCTTCGGACTCGGGGGCACCAACTGTCATATGGTACTGGAGGAGGCACCCTGCAGGGAAGCTTCCCGATCTTCCGGCAGGTGGTGCGTGATACCTCTTTCCGCGGCGACGGAAGAGTCGCTGAACGGCGCGACGGCACGCCTTGCGGACTTTCTTGAACGTCACGCGGATATTCCGCTTCAGGATGCGGCATACACGCTTCAGCGCGGGCGCAGGCATTTTGCTCATCGCCGCGCCCTGGCGGCAGATTCCGTTTCCTCCCTGCTGACTCATCTGAAGGAAGGCCGCTGGAACGAAAACTCCCGGCCGTCTGAGGCAGGCGCGCCCGCCGTGTATTTTCTGTTCCCCGGAGCAGGGTCACAGTATGTGGGCATGGGCAGGGAACTGTACGCGGACGAACCCGTGTACCGCGAGGCCGTGGACGAGTGCGCCCGTATTCTTCTGCCGCTTCTGGGAGAGGATGTCCGCGACGTGCTCTATGCCGAAGGGGCGGCGACGGAAGAGGCCGCCCGGAAAATGGCGACTCCCACCTTCAGCTTCGCTTCGCTTTTCGCCACGGAATATGCTCTTGCCCGGCTCTGGATGCACAGAGGCATACGCCCGGCCGGCTGCGTGGGCCACAGTTTCGGCCAGTATCTTGCGGCCGTCATGGCCGGCGTGTTTTCTCTGGAGGACGCTCTTGCCGTGGCCGTCCGCCGCGGGCAGCTCATGGACAGGGTGGAAGAGGGGGCCATGCTGCTGCTCTATGCCCCGGAGGAGGCGGTACTTCCGCTTCTGGAAGGAAGTCTGTCCGTTGCCGCCGTCAATGCGGAGAAGCTCTGCACGGTATCCGGCCGTCCAGAGGATATGAATGCTCTGGAGGAAAAACTCGGTTCCCTGCGTATCCATTATCGTCGTGTGGCCGCCACAAGGGCCGGACACAGCGTACTTATGGAACCCATTCTGCAGGACTTCAGGAAGATGCTTTCCTCCGTGCACATGCAGAAACCGGTTCTGCCGCTGCTTTCCAATGTTTCCGGGACCTGGATGACCGATGAGGAGGCCGTGAGTCCCGACTGCTGGACCGCGCATATCCGTCGTCCGGTGCGCTACAGTGAGAACATAGCCGCCGTGCTGAAGGACGGGAACGCCGTGCTGCTGGAAGTAGGCCCCGGCAAGGTGCTGGGCACGCTTGCCCGCCGTCATGCCGATCTCAAGGGGCAGCCCATCGTTTTTTCCATGCGCGATGAGGGGCAGAGCATAGGCGACGGTCAGGCCTTCGCCTCGGCCTGCGCGGCGCTGTACGTCGCCGGTGCGGAACTTGTCTGGCCGGAAGAGGGGCTGCGCATTTCCATGCCGACCTACGCCTTTGCGCACAGAAGTTACTGGTCTCCCCAGGCAGGGCCGCGCAGCGCCGTTCAGACGGAAGGCACGGCTCTTGCTTCCATGATGGGCAGGTTCATGGAGAAAAAAAGCAGTATCGACGACTGGTTCGTGCTTCCTCAGTGGCGGCGGACCTTCCTGCCGCGTTTTCCCGAAAAGGCATCTGCCGGGCGTTTTCTGCTTCTTGCCGATGACAGCGGCGTGGCGGATTCCCTTGCCGGGCGCATTGCGCTGCACGGCGGCGAGGCTGCGCTTGTCCGCATGGCGCGCGGAAAGCTGCACGACGGAGAGCTTTCCGCGCGGCCCGGCGTGGAAGAAGACATGCGGGCTGTGCTGGAAACGCTGCGCGATACGGGCTTTGAGCCGGATTTCGTCATTCATGCATGGCTTGCAGGCGGTGAAGACGGGACGGAAGAGGAGATGTATGCCAGAGGGTATCAGAGTCTGGTGGGGCTGGTGCGCGCTCTCTCTTCCCTGAACATGGACGGGAGGCATGTCGGAATCGCCGTGCTTGCCGACGGCGTGCAGACGGTGACCGGGCGTGAACGGACGATGCCGGAAAAGGCCGCCGTTCTCGGACCGTGCCGCGTCATTCCGCAGGAATACAGGAACATGCAGACGTGCAGCATCGACATCGAGCTTCCCGCCGGAGGCGAAGCTCTGCCCGATGATATTCTCGACGCCGTGCTGAGCGATGTTCTTGTGCTGCGGGACATTCTGGAAGAAAAGTCGCCTGCGGCGGCCCATGCGGAAACCATAGCCTATCGCGGGCGTTCACGGCTGGAGGAAACATTTGCCCACATTCCCCTTGCTCCGGGAAGGGAAAACGGAAGTTCCGTGCTCCGCCGCGGCGGAGTCTATATGATCACGGGCGGTTTCGGCGGGGTGGCCTGCGAGCTTTCGCGTTATCTGGTCAGAGGCTGGGAGGCGCGCCTTGTGCTTGTGGGAAGAACGCCCCTTCCTCCCCGCGACAGATGGGATGCGTATCTTTCCTCCTGTGCCGACGACGCCGTCGCCTTCCGCATACGGCATGTGCGGGAGCTGGAAGCCATGGGCGGAGAATGTCTGGTGATGGCGGCCGATACTGCCGATATTGTGCAGATGACGCGCGTGTGCGACGCCGCGCTGGAGCGCTTTTCCGTCATCAACGGAGTGTTTCACGCTGCCTCTACCGTGTCTTCCGGCATGATACAGGCGCAGACCGACGAACGTGCCCGGGCCGTCATCGATACCAAGGCCCGCGGCGCCCGTGTCATCGGGAAGCTGATGGAGCGGACTGCGCCGGATTTCGTGATGCTGTTTTCCTCGCTGTGTTCATGCACGGCGCCGCTGGGCTTCACGGACTATGCGGCAGGCTGCTGCGTGATGGACGCTTTCGCCCGTGCCGCCGCGCACAGACTGCCCTATCGCGTGGTTTCCGTGAACTGGGGCTACTGGGACGGCATCGGCATCGGCATGGAACTTCTGCCGAAGATGATGGAAACCGTGGGCGCGAGTGTGGAGACGGGCGGTATTCTTGCCCATGAGGGCATGGAGTGTATACGCCGCATTCTTGAGCTTTCGGAAGCGCAGGTCATGGTTTCCCCCTCGGATTATCCCACGCTTGCGGCGGAGCTGAGAAACAGCGCCAAGAAGGTGCTCCGGGAATACGCTTCGGGCAGGGCTTCTTCAGCCTGTTCGAAACGACCGCGGCTTTCCGTGCCCTACGTTGAACCCGAAAGCGCCGTGGAAAAGGTGATAGCTGCGGTCTGGCAGGAGATACTCGGTTTCGACGCCGTGGGGCTGGACGACGCTTTTGCGGAACTCGGCGGCGATTCGCTGCATGCCATTCCCATGGTGAGCCGTCTGGAAGGCATATTCCATACCAGGGTGCCCATCCGTGCGCTGATTAAGGAAAACACGGTGAGAAAGCTTGCCGCATATCTGATGGCCGGGGAACGAAAAGCCGGTCAGACCGCCAGAATAGCGGAACTTTTCATCAAAATAAGAAACATGTCGGCCGACGAGGTCAAGGCCATGCTTGCCCGCAAAGGTCAGCTGTGATCCTTCCCCCTTCAACCCTTTGGAAAAGGTATGACGAGCATACATCACGATAAATCCCTGCTGCCCGGCGGCATCGGCCTTTCGGAAGAGCAGGAATCCCTTCTGGCGATGTTTCTGGAAAAGGACGACTTCGCCCTGGAAAAGACCGAGGACAAGGCCCCCGTCATCATTCCGCGCCCGGAAGACAGATACAAGCCCTTTCCCCTTACCGACATACAGCTTGCCTACATGATAGGCAGAGAAAACGGCTCGCTTGGTGCAAGCAATGTTTCAAGTCACGTCTATTTCGAGATGGACACCGAAGATCTGGATGTCGAGCGCTATACTAACGCCTGGCGCAAGATCGTGGCGCGACACGACATGATGCGCTGCGTTATTTATAAGACCGGTCAGCAACAAATTCTTGAGCATGTACCGCCCTTTGAGGTGAGATACTTCGACCTTTCCGGGAAGGCGGAGGAGGAGAGGCAGCGCGTGCTGATGGAAATTCGTGATGAACTGCGCCAGAAAATCAAGCCTGTGGATGTCTGGCCCATGTATGACGTCTATGTTTCCCGCATTGACGAACATACTTTTCGTATGCATGTCAGCCTTGAGGGATTGAATGCCGACGTGCTCAGCCTGCCGCTCATGATGAAGGAACTCCAGGCATTCTATAATGATCCGTCACTGACGCTGCCTGAGCTGGAACTGACTTTCCGTGACTATGTATTGTCTCTGGAGGAGCGCCGCAGTATGGAGTCCTACAGGCAGGCAAGGCAGTACTGGCTCGACCGCATTCCCACCCTTTCCCCTGGGCCCCGTATGCCGGTGCTGAAGGAGGAGCATGTGGGGGAACCCGTGAGCAAGCCGCTAGAGGGGCATCTTGATTCCGTTCGTTGGAGCAAACTGAAGGAGTACGGTACGAAGATAGGCCTGTCGCCTACGAGTATACTGTTGGCCGTATTTTCCGAAGTGCTCCGTCGATGGAATGCAGAGCGTAGCTTCTGTCTGAATCTGACACTTTTTAACAGACTTCCCCTGCACAGGGAAATCAACGACATCATCGGCGATTTTACCGACACGCTTCTTCTGGAAGTGCGCGACGACCCTGATGCGAGTTTTGAAGAACGTGCACTTGCCCTGCGAGATCGTCTCTGGAGTGATCTTGACAACAGGCAGTTCGGCGGCGTGGATGTTCTGCGGGAACTCAATCGTGGTCGTTCCGCCTCGGAACAAGTATACCTTGAGGTTGTGTTCACCAGTACCTTCCTGCTCGGCGACTACGGCGACAGTCTGGAAGGCATGATGTTCGACGGTCATCCGGTGAAAAAGATATTCACTTCCAGTCAGACGCCGCAGCTGCTGCTCGACCATCAGGTCTATGAGTCTGCGGGGCAGCTCAACATTCACTGGGACGTACGTGCGGAATATTTCCATGAAGGCTATCTGGAAAGCATGATGGATGCCTATGTGAACCTTCTTGAGCGCCTTGCCGACGACGAATCGCTCTGGAAGAGGAAGGACGTCGTGGAACTGCCGGCGCGTCAGCTTCAGGCAAGAGAGGCGTACAACGCCACGGCCTCTCCTGTGCGCGACGAATGTCTGCACGGACTTTTTGTGGAAAGCGTCAGGGCTTTTCCCGAACGGCAGGCCGTGGCTGCGCCGGGCCGTTCGCTGACCTACGGCGAACTGGCCGGGCGCGTGTCGGAAGCGGCGAAGGGTATCGACGGCCGTGTCAGACCCGGGGAGCTGGTGGCCGTCATCATGGAAAAGGGCTGGGAACAGGTGGTGGCCGTGCTGGCCGCGCAGTTCGCGGGGGCGGCGTATCTGCCTCTTGATCCCGACATGCCCATGGAAAGACTGACGGCCATCCTTGACGATGCGGACGTGCACTGTGTGTTCTCGCAGTCGCATCTTCAGGAAAAGCTCGGCCTTCTTGCCGGACGTCGTCTGATCTTTGTGGACACGCTTCCCGAAGGAAGCGCGGAGGAACTCTGTGCCCGTACGATCGTACAGAAGAGTTCCGACCTTGCCTACGTCATCTATACTTCCGGTTCCACCGGTATGCCCAAAGGCGTCATGATAAGCCACAGGGCGGCGGTGAACACCATTGCGGACATCAATGCCCGCTTCCGTGTGGGGCCGCAGGACAGGGTGCTTGCGCTGGCCAGCCTCGGCTTCGATCTGTCGGTATGGGACATCTTCGGTATGCTTGCCGCCGGCGGTACCGTGGTCATGCCCGATGCCGGACAGCTCCGTGAACCCGCACACTGGCTGGATGTCGTGGAAAGGCAGCGGGTGACGGTATGGAATACCGTTCCTGCCATGATGAAGATGTTCATGGAGTACAAGGAGGCGCTTCACGGTTCCGCAGAGGGCACGCTTCGCCTTGTACTGCTTTCCGGCGACTGGCTGCCGGTGGAGCTTCCCGGCCGCATCCGCAGGCACTACGGGGCCGAGGTGATAAGTCTGGGCGGTGCGACGGAAGCCGCCATCTGGTCCATCTTCTACCCCGTGGGCGATGTGGACGGAGATCGGGAAAGTATTCCCTACGGTTATCCTCTGGCCAATCAGAGTATTCATGTCCTTGATGAGTGCATGAGGGTCTGTCCCGAGTATGTGCCGGGTGATCTGTACATAGGCGGCGAAGGCCTGTCCGACGGCTACTGGCATGATAGGGAAAAAACGGCGCGTTCCTTCGTCAGACATCCCGTTACGGGAGAAAGGCTTTACCGTACGGGCGACAGGGGCTTTTTCCACCCCGACGGCCATGTCGTTTTCCTTGGAAGAGAAGATAATCAGATAAAAATCAATGGATTTCGTGTGGAACTCGGCGAAATTGAGCATACTCTGCTCAGGCATCCCGGTATTCGCGAGGCTGTGGTGCAGACCTACGGCGAGAAGAAAAGTCCCCGGGTTGCGGCGTACTTCACGAGTCTGGGCAACGACGGACTGCACAGCCGCCGCAAGGTGGAGTGGAACGACGCCGACGCCATGTGGGAGAAGGTTTCCCGCATGGACGAGAACATCGCGGGCATTGCGGAAGAGCGCCGGCGCAAGGATTACGCGAAGAACATGGGAGTGGGGGCGGCCCTGTATGAGGCGGCCGTGCAGGCTTCTCTCTACGAACTCGGCGTATACAGGGAAACGGGAGAAAGCCGCGACGTGGAGGAAATTCTCCGTATGACGGGCATACGCCCCCGCTATGGACGCTGGCTGAAAAGAGCGCTTCTCAATCTTGAGGAGGCGGGCTTTCTTTCCCGTCGTGGCGAGCATTTCCGCCTGGAGAAGCCCTTTGCCTTCACTTCGGCGCAGGCCGTGCAGAACGCCTTTTCCGGTTCAGGACTCGGTTTCCTCGCCTCGGAGGCGAAGAGCATGACGGATCTTCTGCTTGAGAAGCGTCATTCCGCGGAAGTCTATGCCTCGGGCAGTGTCAAAGGTCTCTATGGAGCCGTATTCCGGTATTCTTATCAGATTATCCGCGATGCGGTGGCGGCCATGGCAGAGGATCACCCTTTGAATATTCTGGAAGTCGGTGGTGGCCATGGCGGAGCGACGGGCGTGGTTCTTCCCGTCCTCCCCGATACGACGAAAGGCTTCTGCTTTACCGATATTTCGCGTTACTTTCTTCAGAATGCGGAAGAAAAATTCGGGGCACGGCCGTTTTTCCATTGTCGTCTCTTCGATCTTGACGAAGACCCCGTGGTGCAGGGATTTGAGCTTCATTCCTTTGACGCCATCATCGCTGCAAGCGTGCTGCACGACGTGAAGCGGGTAGCCCCTTCCTTGGCGGCTCTTCGTAGGTTGCTCAAGCCCGGCGGCGTGATGTTTATCATCGAGCAGACCATATTTTACAAGGATCACGACATCACTATGGGACTCCAGCAGGGCTTCGACGTGTTCGAGGATACGGAGCTCAGGCCGCTGCATCCCCTGCTCGACGGAAACCAGTGGGAAGAGCAGCTCAGACTTGCTGGTTTTGACTGTGTGAGGCAGTGCCGTACCGTGGACGGTGCGGAGCAGAATGTCATCATCGCCCGTTCACCGTTGGAGGTGTGGGAATTTGAGCCTGAAAAAATGGAAGCTTTTCTGAGAGAAAGACTGCCCTCGTACATGATTCCCTCGACCTTTGTGGAGATGGAAGCTATTCCGCGCAATCGCTCCGGCAAGACGGACCGCAAGGCCCTGCCCGTGCCGGAAGCCGGTATTGTGCAGAACAGAACGGTGCGTCCGCCGGAGAACGACGTGCAGAAGCGTCTGGCCCGCATGTGGGCCGCCGTGCTTCAGGTCGACGAACCTGGCCTGGACGACAGCTTCTTTGAACTCGGCGGCGATTCCCTGCTGGCTACCGTGCTCATAGCCCGCATTCATGAGGAATTCGGCGTGGAACTCGGCGTGCAGGAACTGTATTCGCTGAACACGCTGGAGCAGATGGCTGCATATGTGTCCGGTCCCGGCACGGCCGGACAGGTGCTGCTGCCTATGCAGGAAAACGGCAGAGAGAAAGTGTGGATAGGTATTGCCGAAGGCCGGGGCCGAGTAGGCGAGATTTTCTCCGACTTTGCCCGTGCCTGCCGGGATGAAGCGGACTTCTACGGCTGTATCCTTCCGGGGAAAGACGACAGAAGCGTTGAACCGCTGCGTACTGTGGAAGAACTTGCGGCCTACTGGGCACAAGGTGTGCTGGATCTTGTACGCCGCAGGCCGGGCATACGCATTTCTATTGCGGGCTTCTGCGTTGGCGGGATGCTGGGGTATGAACTGGCGGTGCAGCTTGAGCGGCAGGGCGTACAGGTGGAGCATCTGCTGGCTTTCGATACGGGTGCGCCGGGTGCAGCCTTTTCCCACAAGCTCAGCCTGCTGTTCATGTATCTGGGAACCTATTTTTTGCCCATGAACATCTATTCCGGTCTCGAGAACGATCCTATTCTTTGTGTACTGAAGCAACCGGACGTTGTCCCCGATGCCATGGAGCTGGAATCGCTCATGGCCATGAGCCTGGATGACTGCATAAGAACCATATTCGATTACGTCACTTCGCATAATCTGCTCTCCGACGAGATATCCTTTGAGGACTTCGTTCATCAATACAGGCTGTTTGAGGCTACCGTAGGCTCCGCCAAGACCTATACGCCGAATCCATACCAAGGGACGCTGGTGTACTTTTTTGCCACGGATCTTCTTCAGGGGATTCCCGACCCGAGGCCCTTCTGGAGAACCATGCCTGCAAAGCGTGTGGAAGTCATCGATGTGCCGGGCAATCACTTTAACTGCATATTGGGAGAACATGTTCCCGGTATCATGCGGATCATACGCGATTTGAAGCCGTAAGGTGGCAGAACCGCCACCGGCGGATGAGGGCCGTCGTTCTGGCAGTTTTGGATTTCTGGAACGACGGCCATGGAGAAAAGCGTGCTGAATAGTGAAGAGAGTTTGAGCTGGGTGCGTTTTTTCAGACAAGCTCCCGACGAAAGGGTGAGACTGTTCTGCTTTCCCTTTGCGGGAGGAGGCGCATCCGCATTTCTACCTTGGAAAAAGCTTCTGCCCGACTACATCAGTCTTGTCCCCGTACAACTTCCCGGACATGAAGACCGTTTCGAGGAGAAAGCGATAATGAATGCGGAACGGATGTACGAGGCTATGTATGAGGGACTGCGGCCGTATTTTTCCTCCGCCATGGCTTTTTTCGGGCACAGCATGGGCGGACTTCTGGCCTTCCAGTTCGCCCGATATCTGCTCCGACGCGGCGAAACGCCTCCGGTGCATCTTTTTCTTTCCGCCGCTCCCGTGCCCGTGCGGCCGCCGGAAATGACCGGACGGCCCTCGGAGGAAGAGGAGTTTCTGCGCCGCATCCTCCAGTCGGGCACGGTGCCGGAGTCCGTCTTGCTGGATGAGGAAAGCCTGCAGATCGTGAAGAGAACGCTGCTCAGTGATCACGAACTTCTGCTTTCCCTGCTCGACGGGCGGACGGAACCGCTGGCCGTGCCCGTGACGGTCATGGCCGGGGAACGGGACCTGCTCGTCCCTCTGGAAAGGGCGAGAGCGTGGCAGGACTTCACTTCCAGATCGTGCAGCATACTTACCTGGCCCGGCGGTCACTTCTATGTGCGCCGCTGGCTCGACGACGTCGTCGCGGTCATAGATCAGTCCCTTCTCATGTACGTTCTCTGAGGACGTACCGAACTTCTACCCGACGGAAACTGCCATGAAAGCAGCATTGAAACATCTTGTGGAACTTTCGGAATCGAAGTCCGCTTCTTCCGAGGACTTCGCCCATCTTCCCCTGCCCGACACCATGAGCGCCATGACGGTGCACCGGGACGAAACGGACATGTTCCGCGGTCTGGCCTTCCATGAGAAGGACCCGCGGCGTTCCCTGCATTACGACGAGGTTCCGCTGCCGGAAGTGGGGCCGGGCGAGGTGCTGGTTGCGGTGATGGCTTCGGCACTCAACTTCAACAACGTCTGGTCCTCTCTGTTCGAACCTTCTCCGGGATTCAACTACATCGGCGAATATTCCCGCTATTCTCCGGTGAACGCCAAGCACAATCTCGATTACCATATTCTCGGCACCGACGGTGCGGGAGTGGTGGTGCGCACGGGTTCTGCGGTCACGCGATGGAAGCCGGGCGACAGAGTCATGATCTTCGGGCCTACCTGCGACGTCTCCTCTCCCGAAGTCTTTGACGACGAAATACGCGACCCGCATCTCATGGCTTACGGTTTTGAAACCAATTTCGGTTCGTTTGCGGATTTCACGCTGGTGCGTGAACATCAGCTTCTGCCCAAGCCTGAACACCTTACCTGGGTGGAGGCCGCCTCCATGACGCTCGTGGCCACTACGACCTACAGAATGCTGGTGTCCAAGAACGGCGCGCAGATGAGCCAGGGCGACAACGTCCTGATCTGGGGAGCCTCGGGCGGACTCGGCACCTTCGCCATTCAGTTCGTCCTGAACGGCGGCGGTATTCCCGTGGGGGTGGTTTCCAGTGAGGAAAAGGCCGACATGGTGCGCAGAATGGGCTGCGAGAGGGTCATCGTACTGCCCCGGGGCAATGGGGAAGACCGCTTTCTCGATGAGCACGGGCACACGAAGAACCGCCAGATACTCCGGCTCAAGGCTCAGATACGGAAACTCACCGGAGGCGAGGACCCCGACATCGTATTCGAGCATACGGGCCGTTCCACCTTCGCTGCCAGCGTCGCCGTGGCCCGTCCCGGAGGCAAGGTCGTGACATGCGGTTCCACCTCCGGCTACGACCATGTGTTCGACAACCGCTATCTGTGGCAGACCGTCAAGCATATCATAGGCTCCCATGCGGCGAACTATTACGAGGCCGTGCAGACCGCAAGACTCATAGGCAAGGGCTTTCTGTATCCCACGCTTTCCAGAGTCTTTCCTCTCTCCGAAGGGGCGGAGGCCTTTTCCATGCTTCACAAGGGCACGCACATGGGCAAGCTCGGCTTTCTCAACATCGCCCCGGATGAGAATGCGGGCGTCCGGGATCATGAGCTCAGGCAGAAGGTGGGAGAGGAAAAAATACGCCTGTTCCGCCGTGGCGACGGGATTTCTCTGGAAGACCGGAGTGTCGTGGCCTGAAAAGAGCTGCCGGTAATAATTTAATTTGAAAATGATTTTCAACTTCATTATGTATGTGTGCGGAGCATGTTTTCCGCAGGTACGGAAAAACAGGAGGTTTTTTATGCGCAACCGTATCAGGAGCGCACTGGCGCTGCTTGCGTTTGTGCTGCTGGTCATACCTTCCTTCGCAGGAGCGGAGGAGCTGACCGGCGCGGACGTGATCATGAAAATGAGGATGCGCCCCGACGGCGAAGACCGGAAGGGCACCGTCAGCATGACGCTTGTCAACAGGCGCGGCGCAAAACGTGTGCGGGTCATGGAGCAGACCGCCAAAGACTACGGAATGGACAGAAAGGCGATCATCGTCTTCAAAGAACCTGCAGACGTGCGTGGTACAAAGTTTCTTTCCTGGACATACGACGCCCCCGGCAGAGATGACGACAAATGGCTCTACATTCCTTCCATGAAAAAGGTCCGCCGCATCAGCGGCTCGGCGAACAACGACTTTTTCATGGGCAGTGACTTTACTTATGACGATATAGATATGGGCAGGCGCAATGTCAGCAAAGATACCCACACCTATCTGGGAGAGGATATGCGCGGCGTTTACGAGTGCTGGAAGGTGGAATCCGTCCCCGTGGACAGGGATGATCCCGTCCGCCGCCGCGTATTGTGGGTAGATAAGAAGACCTGCATTCCTGTGTACCTGGAATATTATACGGATCAAGGACTTTCCCGAGTGTATGAGGTGCTCGAACTTCAGCAGCAGCAAGGCTTCTGGAATGTGAAAAGCGCAAGAATGCGTAATCTTGAGACAGAGCATCAGACACTTATGGAGTTCAGTCCGTTTGTCTATGATAGCGGTGTGGATGACAACCTTTTCCAGGTCGCGGTATTGCAGCGCGGCTGATGCCTGGCGTCATGTGTTGCAGAAGTATATTGTTTTCTGTTTTTTTGCTGCTGTCCCTCCTCCCCTGTCGTACGCTTGCGGATACGGCCGGGGAGGAGGGGGGATCGTCACGTCTGGATGCAATTTCTGATTTTTGGAACGAGCACTTCAGTTCTACCGGCTGGATTGAGCTTGTGCAGTCTATGCGTACCTACGCTCCGCATGATGAGGTGACCTCCCGCGTGCACGGAAGGCTTGAAGTTTCGGGAACTGCCGGTACGTTCAACGGATTTCTTTCTCTTGATGCGGAAAAGAACTGGACCATTCCGGCTCTCGACGGGCTTTCCGTCCGCGAAGCATGGCTTGAGCATGTCGGTTCCGGCTGGGATATACGGGTAGGGCGCCAGCTCATCATCTGGGGCAAAGCGGACGGCGTACGTATTACGGACAATGTCTGCCCTACGGATTTTTCCGACTATCTCAACAGAAATATCGACGAGATGCGCATTCCCGTAACCGCGGCCAAGCTCAGGTTCCTCAGTAATACGCTAATTACGGAATTTATATGGATTCCTGAGTTCAAGTCCGCAAAGCTTGCAACAGGAAACAATCCTTGGGCGCTAGAGCGTTCTTTCCCTTCTGCTTTGCCGGTAAGGACGAACAGCGCTGGGGAACCTTCCTCCTGGTCGCTGGAGGACAGTGAGTTCGCCCTGAGGGTCTCATCCTACATGGCGGGCTTCGACGTATCTCTTTCCGCCTTCTATACATGGGATGATACGGCGGCCTCTTCCGTGTCTGTGCGTGATATTAGTGGGGGAAGGTGGGAAATAGTCATGGAGCAGGATTATCATAGAATCCTGATTTACGGTTTCGACTTTGCTAAACCCTGGTCGGACTTCGTATTCCGAGGAGAGGCCGCATATTTCCAAGGAAGGTACCTTTCCACATCAACCGGAGGAAATGAAAAGCACGATGTACTCAAGTATCTGGTGGGAGTGGACTGGAGTCCCGGCGGCAACTGGAGTGTGACGGCGCAGCTGCTGGATGAGTTCATTATGAATTACGACAGGGGGCTTGTCGCAGAGGAACATAGCCCGCAGGCTACACTCAATGTCTCCAAAAATTTTTTCAACGAACAGCTTACCGTTTCCGACATGGTCTATGTGTCCCTGAATGACGGAGAGTTTTTCAACCGTCTGCAGGCGGCCTACGAGCTTGCCGACGGCATGGAACTCACCATCGGCTGGGACAAATTCTACGGAGACGACGGTTCGTATGGAGTCTACCGACGTAATTCCCAGATATGGGGAAAGCTACGCTTTAGTTTTTAACGATGTGCCGCACCGCCATCTGAATTGCAGACATGAAGTCCGCATGGACGGAGCGCGATGCAAGTGAGGGATATATGCTGAATATCGAGGCTATTAACGAAAGATTTGTTGCATTCAGCAAAGTGATTCTGAAATTCAGGGCGGTTATTCTTGTGGCTATGGTCCTGATTCTGGCGATATCCTTTTATGGGCTGAAGCAGCTCAAATCCGATACGGATGATTCTCACTACTTCAATGAGGGGGACGAGCTTCTGTTGGCCAGGGATTACATGGCCTCCATATTCGGCAACGACAACTTCTGCGCGGTGCTCGTGCATGTGGACGATGTGTTCACGCCCCGAGTTCTTGCGGGCATACGCGAGATGGGCAGGGAGCTGGAAGCCCGGGTTCCGTATGTGGACGACGTGATTTCCGTAACGGACATGGAGTTCACGCGGGGCGACGAGGAAGGACTCGAAGTTTCCGACATCGTACCTGATCCTGTTCCCGATGATCCCACACAACTTGCGGAAATACGCAAAGCCGTCATGGCGAAGCCCTCGCTCAGGAATCAGATCGTTTCCGAGGACGGACGATACGCATGGATCATGGTGCGCCTCAAGCACATACCCTCCGGTACAGTGGACGAGCATGGTGAGTTCATCGAAATGGTCATAGGCCGCACGGTCAACGAGATCGCCGGACAGGAGAAATACGCCTGGATGAACCCGGAAACCACAGGCTGGCCGGTCATTAACCTGGAAAAGCGCGACTTCATGGCCGGAGAAATGCCGAAACTCATAGGGCTTTCCCTGCTGTCCATCGTTCTTGTACTTGCGCTTGTGCTCCGTAACGTGCGGGGCGTCATTTTTCCCGTGTTTCTTGCCGGGGCCGGGCTTTCCATCGTGCTCGGCATACAGGGGCTGCTCGGTGTGGCCACGGACCCCATGGTCATGCTCATGCCCATATTCCTCTGCATTTCCATGGCGATATGCTACTCCTTGTATTTCATCAACTTTTTCCGATGGGAGTTTCAGAAGAAGGGCGACCGTCTGTGGGCGCTGGAACATGCTGTAGGGGAAACCGGCTGGCCCATATTCTTCAGCGCATTCACCACCATGGCTTCGCTGCTGTCGTTCTGCTTCGTGAACCTGCGACCCATAAGCTGGGTGGGCATGACCTCCGCCTCCATGACCATGCTGCTTTATGTGCTCACCATCGTGCTGCTGCCCGTGCTTTTCTCCTTCGGGGGCAACAGAAGGGGGAAAACGGGGCGCATCGTCGAAAGGAAAGTGCTTCTCGACAGGCTCATGGAGTGGATGGGCGGCCATGTGCTCGATCATCCCCGCATCATTTTCACCATTGCCGCGCTTGCACTGGCGGCGTCCGTCGCAGGCATTTTCCGTGTGGAGGTGGCGTTTGACCTGCGTCGTTCCTTCGGTACCGAGGTACCGTACATCGACCGTATCTGCCGCATCAGCGAAACGCCCCTCGGTTCCCTGTACTCCTTCGGCGTGGGCATAGAGTTTCCGAATCCCGACGAGGCCCGCCTGCCCGAGAACCTCAGGAAACTGGAAATTCTGACCGAGCGCATCCGCGAATTTCCGCTGACCAAGAAGGTGCACAGCGTGCTTGATGTGGTGAAGGATCTCAATCAGGTGCTGGATGCGGGTAATCCTGAAAGCTACGCCATACCCCGGACCCGCGAGGAAATAGCGCAGGTGCTGCTTCTTTACGAGAACGCCGGGGGCACCGAGGCGGAACGATGGATAGACTATGAATACCGCCGTCTCCGCGTGATGATAGAAATCGACGACTACAACTCCGGCGAGGCCGTGAGGGAGCTGGAAGCCATCCGTACATGGGGAAAGGAGCTTTTTCCCGGGGCCAGGGTCATCCTTACCGGTACGCTTTGCCAGTTCACGCAGATTCAGGATTATGTGAGCTGGGGGCAGGTGCAGTCCATTCTCATTTCCATGGTGGTCATATCCCTGCTCATGGCCGTGGTTTTCGGCAGTCTGAAAATAGGACTCATCGCCATGATTCCCAACATCCTGCCCGCGTTCTTCGTCTGTGCGGTGATGGGATTCTGCAATATTCCTCTGGACATGATGACGGTCACGGTCATTCCCATGCTGCTCGGCCTTGCCGTGGACGATACCATTCATTTCATCAACCACTGCCAGCTTGAGTTCATGCGTACAGGTTCCTACAGGGAGAGCGTGCGCATCACCTTCCTGAGCACGGGAAAGGCCATGCTGCTCACCTCGTCCATCCTGTGCCTGAGTTTTGCCGCATACATGTTCTCAAAGATGATCATTTTCGTGCACATGGGAATACTGGTGATCATCGGCATTCTGGCGGCGTTTCTTTCCGACTACTTCATTACGCCCAACCTGATCGTAAGGCTCAGAGTGTTCGGCGAGGAGCGCTGCGCCGGAAACGGGAAGGAAGGATAGCATGTCGGCCTCTGCCGCCGCACATCACTTTTTTGCCGGAAAAGGCGTGAAGCGGGCCGCAGCCCGCCCCGCGCACAACGGAAAAGCTCAAGGAGAGTTCATATGTCTGTAGAATCACGAATCAATGAGCTTATCGCCGCCCATTTCAGCGTTGGTACACAAAGCATCCGTCCGCAGACGGATTTCTATACGGATCTGGAAGCCGACGTGCTTGATCTGCCGGAACTCGCCATGGAGATGGAAACTGAGTTTGCCGTAGCGCTCGACAGCCGTGTGCTGGAAGGCGTGAAGACCGTGGAGGATCTGGTGAACCATGTGCACGACAGGCTGGAAATAAGACGGCAGGAACTGGCGCTGGCATTTTTTGAGGCCAAGGCCCGTGTGGATGCCGCCATGGCGGTCCATTGCCCGGGAGGAAGATGTGAATAACGGAATACGGATATTGTGCGAACTGCCCGATGCGGCAAGCCGCCGCAGGCTTGTGCTTTCAGGGGTGCTTGCCGTGGTCGGGGCCGCGTTCAGCCTGATGCCCATGCTGGGGCTTTACCTCATGCTGAAGGCGCTGCTTTGTGACGCAGGGAATGTCGCCGGAACCTTTACAGGCGTCGGAGTCGCGCTCATGGGCATTTTTCTGCAGGTCGTGTTTCATGGACTGTCCACCCGGCTTTCCCACAGGGCGGCCTTCGACACGCTTTACGCCGTGCGGAGGGACATACTCCACAGACTTTCCCGCGTTCCCCAGGGGGTGCTTGACGAAAATCCGGCGGGCAAGCTCAAGAGTCAGATTTTCGACGACGTGGAGAAGCTGGAAATGTTTTACGGGCATCACTACCCGGAGATCATCGGCAATCTCCTTGTTCCCGTGGGCATGATCGTGCTGGTGTTCTTCATGGACTGGCGCATCGGAATGGCGCTTCTTGCCCCCATCGTCATCTATGTGATGTGCCTGGGGACCATGGGCAGACTGGCCATGAAGAACTTTCCCCTCATGGAAGCCTCGACTCAGAAGCTGAACGCCGGACTTGTGGAATATGTGCGCGGCATGAAGGAAATACGCATGTTCGCCGGCAGCGCGCGCTGGAAGAGATTTGAACAGGCATCGGAAGAGTACTGCGACTTCATGCGGCGCTGGTTTGCCGACTGCCGCCACGGCATGACGATAAATTCCATCGTCATGAGTTCGGGCATCGTTTTCGTGTTCCCCGTGGCGGGCTGGCTCTTCGTCTCGGGAAAGGCCGATCTTCCCTCCGTGCTTTTCTATATGTTCGCCGCGCTCTGCTATGCCGCGCCCCTTACCAGGATAGGGCGCTACGGCGATGAAATGAACATCTGTATGCAGGTGGGGGCCAGACTCCGGGATCTTCTTTCCATGGAAGAACTTTCCCCCGGTACCTGCGCGGACATGCCGGAGCGTTTTGACGTGGAGTTTCGCAATGTTTCCTTTTCGTACGGGGAAAAGCGCGTTTTCCGTCGCCTCTCCTTCACGGCGGAGGCCGGAAGCGTGACCGCGCTGGTGGGCCCTTCCGGCAGCGGCAAGAGTACGGCCGCACGGCTTGTGGCCCGATTCTGGGATGTGCAGGAAGGTTCCGTGAACATAGGCGGAGTGGACATCCGTTCTCTTACGGCGGAGGCGCTCGCTTCCACGGTGGCCTTCGTCACCCAGAACAACGTGGTGTTCGAGCGCAGCGTGCTCGACAACATCCGTCTCGGAAAGCCCGACGCCACCATGGAAGAGGTGGAGCGTGCGGCCAGAGCCGCACGCTGCCATGACTTCATCCTTTCCCTTCCCGAAGGGTACGATACCGTGCTCGGCGCGGGAACGGCGCTTTCCGGGGGAGAACGCCAGCGCATCGCCATTGCCCGGGCTCTTCTGAAGGACGCTCCCGTTCTCATTCTGGACGAAGCCACCGCCTACTGTGACCCCGACAACGAGGATGAGCTGCAGAAAGCCCTTTCCGCGCTGGCGAGGGGAAAGACGGTGCTGGTTATTGCCCACAGACTCAGAAGCGTGATGGATGCGGACAGGATCATCGTACTGCGGGAAGGCCGCATAGAGGCTTCGGGCACGCATGACGGCCTTCTGAAGGATTGCGGAGTGTACCGGAATATGTGGAACGCTCTGGAATCTTCTGAAAACTGGACAGCCGGAGGAAACTGCCATGATTGAGATGATACGCCGTATTTTCGAGCTTGCAGGCCCGCAGCGCGGCAGGCTTCTGGCGGCGGCCTTGTTGAACATCGTTCAGAACTGCTGTACGGGAGGCATCTGTCTTACGGTACTTTTTGCCATGGTGAGACTGCTTGAGGGGCGCTTCGTCACGGAAACGCTCATTCACTGTACGCTCGGCATGGCGGCGCTGCTGGTCGTCCGCTATGTGCTGGAGTATGTTTCCACCTCCATGCAGTCGTCACTCGGTTATGAGATCATGCGCGATGTGCGCATCCGTGAGAGCCGTCGTCTGGCGGAACTGCCTCTCGGCGTTTTTCAGGCGGAGGAGGCGGGAGCTCTTTCTTCCGTGTTCACCAACGACATGGCCTTTGTGGAAATGCGCTGCATGGCGGCCGCGGCGAATTTCATTGCCGGCATGACGTCGGTGATCTTTCTCTCCCTCGTCATGCTGATCATGGATGTGCGTCTTGCCTTCATCGCCATGGCGGGTTTTGTTCCCGCATGGTTCGTGTACAATGCCACGAAACGGGCTTTCCATGCGGCCGGCGTGAAAAGGCAGAGCATGGAGCGCGATCTTATCGGCGCCATTCTCGAATATGTCTCGGGTATGGAAACCATACGTTCCTACCGGATGAGCGGTCATGTTTTCGGGCGGATCAACGACCGTCTGGCGGGCTACAGGGACGCCGCTGCCGCCTACGAGCTGAAGGCTCTGCCTCCCATGATGCTGTATCAGCTCTTCGTACGCATGGGGATGGGGCTGATTTTTCTCTGCGGCCTTGTCTTCTATCTCAACGACATGGTGAGCCTGCCGGTGTTTCTGTTTTTCGCCGTCATCAGCGGAACCTACTATCAGCCTGTGGAAGCGCTGCTCGGAGAGTTCGGGCTGCTCAACATCATGACGCTGAGTCTTGACCATATCGACGCCCTGCATGACCGTTCCGTCATGCCCGACAACGGGGCCGTGCATCCCCGTCATGCCGTTCCCCGGGCGGAGCATGTGGAATTTTGCCATGCTTCGGCCGAGACGCCCGCGTTGAACGATGTGAGCGCCGACTTTCTTCCCGGTACGCTCAATGCCGTGGTCGGCCGGTCGGGCAGCGGCAAGACCACGCTCCTCATGCTGCTTGCGCGTTTCTGGGATGTGAAGAAAGGCCGGGTGTGTTTGGGAGAGGCGGATGTGAGGGATGTTCCCTTTTCTCATCTCATGTCGTCCGTCACCATGGTGTTTCAGGACGTGTATCTTTTTTCCGGCAGCGTGGCCGACAATATCCGCATGGGCAGAGCCGAAGCCACCTCGGAAGACGTCGTGCGGGCAGCCCGTGCCGCGGGATGCCATGACTTCATCGTGAATCTTCCGCAGGGCTACGCCACGCCCGTGGGCGAGGGCGGATGCAACCTCTCCGGCGGAGAACGTCAGCGTATCGCCATAGCCCGGGCCATACTCAAGGATGCTCCCGTGCTGCTTCTCGACGAGGCCTTTTCCAGTGTGGACCCGGAACATGCCTGGGCCATACAGCAGGGGCTTTCGGCTCTCACTCGGAAAAGAACCGTGATCATGATAGCTCATACGCTGAACCATATCCGCCATGCGGAGAGGATACTGGTGATGGATCGGGGCAGAATTGTGGAAAGGGGAAGGCACGACGAGCTGCTGGCGCTGAACGGCATGTACCGCAGACTGTGGGAGAGGGAATGTTCCGTGAAGTCATGGAAGCTTGAAGTTTCGGATTCCGCATCCTGCCGTTGAGGCGGCAGAATGCGGGGGGCGTTTTCCCGGGCCGTACGCCGCGCCGCGGACTTTCCTCAGGAGCAGCGCATTTCATGCGCGGGGGAAGATTTCCTGCTGCCGGCATCCGGTCGGAGCCCGAGCCCCTTCGGGGCGCGGGACCGGGATGTTCGTATGATTGTCATATTATGAAAATGAATTTCTTTTTCATAATAAGGGAAAGGGTTTTTTCATGAGTTCCGTCAAGTGCCTTCTGGATGGTACCGGTCGTTTTGGTCTTGAAATACACAGGTTTGAACTCAGCGGGGGAGAATATTCCCTGTACGGAACCGAAGCCTTTCTGAACAGGCTGGGCTTCGGCTATGTGGTTGAGGGGGAAATGCTGCTTCATGCGGGAGGGGAACATGAGCTGCGTCGTCATACGCTCTGCGTGTGGGGGGGCGGGCAGGGGAACGGAGCCGTTACCGGCCGTTCCGTGGACGGGACGTGCGTTTTTCTCGGCATTACCGTTGCCTACGAAGGGATTTTTGATCTTTTCAATAGGGAAAAGGAGAGTCTCAACCGCAAGGCCGCCTTTCTTACCGTTCACAGAAGTCTTGAGCCTTTTCTCTATACCATACCGGCTTCCGTAACGGCGCAGCTTCTGCTGGGACAGCTTCTGCATGTCCCCTATCAGGGGCATCTGGGACAGATCTACCGTGAGATAAAGGGCATGGAGCTTGTGCTTGAGAATCTGCATCAGTTTTTCCTGCAGAGGGAATACAGTTGCGAAATGTGCGCCATGCACAGCAAATGCGTGCGCGTATGGCAGATGATGCGTGAAAATCTTGAGCGTCCCATGTCCATAGGAGAACTGGCGCGTTCCGTGGGCATGAGCGAAACAAGCCTGAAGCGTACCTTCCGTGCGATGTACGGCGATTCCATTTTTTCCTCCTTTCAGCGGCACAGAATGGGAGAGGCACGGAAACTCCTTGAGGAGAGCGGCTACAGCGTGGCCGAGGTTGCCTATCGCGTGGGATATGAATCGCCCGGGCATTTCTCCCGCGCCTTTTCACGCTTCTACGGATGTTCGCCCTCGGTCTGCCGCCGGGAGGGGCGCAAGAATGTCCGCGAGGGATGAGACCTGATAGGGAAAGGTTTTGGCCCTTTCGGATACTCTCTTTTATATGGTGTCTTTTTATCATTGTTCATTATCATCCAACAGAGGAGTTTTTGCATCATGGCAAAGAAGAGAACAGGAAAACTGGCGGCCTCCGCAGTATGCGGCATGTGTATGCTCGCCGGGGCATGGGGGGAAAGCCGGGCGGAAGAGCTCCTGGTTCTTCCGGAAGTCACCGTTACCGCCAACAAGATTGCGGAAGATCAGCAGAAGGTGCCTCTCAGTGTGTCCGTCATCAGCGAGGATGAGGTACGGGATGCGGGAATGGATTCCCTCGACGATCTTTCGGCACGAGTGCCCAACCTGGTCATGCCCACCGGCGGCCTGTCCATGATGAAGTTTCCCTCCATCCGTGGCTCGCAGTCCATCGCCCACTCCTATGTGCCGTCCGTCATCACCTACATAGACGACGTTCCGCTGACCAGCACCACCGCCTATGATGCGCCTCTGTACAATATTGATTCCATCGAAGTGCTGCGCGGGCCTCAGGGTACCCTGTACGGGAGGAACGCAGCGGGCGGCGTCATAAAGATTACCACCAGAAAACCTGATAATGAAATTCATGGTCAGGTTGGTGTGGAAGTCGGTACGCATAATCATGTGAAACCGAACATCGCCCTGTCCGGCCCCATCATCGACGACAGACTCTTTGCCGGCGGTTCCTTCCAGTTCTACAACCATCGCGGCAACGTGTGGAATGATCATACCGGCACCTATGTGGACGACCGCAGAAACTACAGCGGCCGCTTCAGTCTGCTTTTCACTCCCACGGAAGACTGGGAGATCCGCCTTTCCGCCGGCATGACCAAGTATGACGAAGGCACGTTCAGCATGTATTCGCCCAACGCCTTCGCCATATACGACAAGGTCTACGGCTCCGGGATGACGCAGATGTACCACGACATGAACGGCGGTACCCGGACACCGAGGCATGTGACCTCCAACGAGAACGGCTACAACAGGACCATGCTCAATGACCAGTCCCTGAGCATAAAGTATCATGTTTCTCCTGCATGGACGTTCACCTCCGTGACCACCCGCAGCGAAGCCGATATACGCTTTCTTGTGGACTACGACTTCGGCCCGAACTTTCTTCCGCTGGAATACGGCATGGCCTCGGAAGATCTCAACAACAGCGGCATGTACGACTTCGGGCAGGAATTCCGCCTGACCTACGACGAGGGCGGCGTGAACGCCGTCATCGGCGCGGCCTATTCCCATATCGACCGCCGTCAGCGCTACGACTACTACAACTCCGTGGGCGCGACCAATGCGCGTGACATTACCAATACCTATTCGCTCTTCAGCCAGGTGAAGCTGCCCTTTGCCGAACGCTGGGCCCTCACTCTTGGCGGCAGACTGGATTACTATCATACCGGCGCATGGGCGCACGCCAAGAGGGCGGGCATGGGGATGCAGGCTCCGTATTCCGGGGAGGAAAGCTGGTTCAACGTGTCTCCCAGAGTGGCGCTGGAATACGCGATTACGGACAGCAACATGCTCTACGCCAGCTTCTCCGAAGGCTACAAGGCCGGCGGTTTCGATTCCGCCTATGCCACGCCCGGCCATGAGAAATATGATGAGGAACATGTGTATTCCTTCGAGCTCGGCTCCAAGAACCAGTTCCTCGACAACAGGCTGCGTCTGAATCTCGCAGTCTTCGCCAACAAGTACAACGGGATGCAGGTGGAGAAATTCACCTCCGGCATGGGCGGCTATATCGACAACGCCGGTAATCCCTGGGCTCTGGGCGCGGAAGGGGAAATCGCCTGGATGGTGCTGCCCGGTTTCGAACTGTTTGCCGGCGTGGGCTATACGCATCTGCGCTTCGACGACATCACCGACGATTTCTACGGCAGGCTGAACGGAAACCATGTGCCCTATGTGCCGGAATGGACCTACAGCGTGGGCGCTTCCTGGCGTCATGAATCCGGTTTCTACGCCCGTGTGGACGCCACCGGCGCCACCAGGTCCTATCTCAACATCGACAACAGCGGCTACATTCCCTCGCATACGCTGGTCAACGCCCGCGCAGGCTATGAATTCGACAACAATGTCGACGTGTACGCCTATGTGAACAATATCTTCGACAAGAACTACGATTACGTCCGCAGCTTCGGCGGCGCCTACTGGGTGGCCACCGAAGGTGTGAACGGCGGTGTGGGCATTTCCTACCGGTTCTGAGCCGGGCGGCCCGTTTTCTGAAGCGCCGGGGCGGAGAGGGGGCGCCCACTCCGGCGCTTCGGGGAACGAGGCCTTTCACTTTTTTTTGTGTGTGCAGTCTCATCCGTCCCTTCCGGACGGGCAGGGAGTTTTTCGTCGTGGATATGATTTTTCATGCCGTTATGCAGGCTACGCTGGTTTCCAAGCTGGTTCTGGCGCTTCTTTTGTTCATGTCGCTGGTGAGCTGGGCCTACATGCTGGGTAAATGGCTTTGCCTGCGCGGGGTACGCAGGCAGGTGCTCCATGGCCTTGAAGTCATGGATTCGGACGATCTTCTGGAGTCTCTGGCGGAGCTGGAACGCCACGGACGTTCTCCCCTGTATGGCATCACGCGCAGGGGGGTGCGTGAATTCAACCGCATCAGCCGCACCGGAGACGCCGAGCGCCTGATGAACGACAATGTAAGAAGGGCGCTTCATTTCGGCATTGCCCATGAAATGGCCCGGCTGAGATCTTCTCTTTCCCTTCTGGCGACAACGGCGAGTACCGCTCCGTTCATAGGGCTTTTCGGTACGGTATGGGGCATCATGTATTCCTTCCAGTCCATAGCGGTGATGAAGAGCGTTTCCATCGCCACCGTGGCCCCGGGCATAGCCGAGGCGCTCATCGCCACGGCGGTGGGACTTTTTGTGGCCATTCCCGCCACATGGGGGTTCAACGTGTTCCGGGCGGGGCTTGCCGCCATTGAGAATGAGTGCATCACCTTTGCCGGGCAGCTTCTGAACCGTATGCAGCATGAGGCCGGACTCCATGCGGGAGGCATCCGTTTCGGAGAGGGCAGGTAGCATGGGCGGTCCGTCTTCCGATGATTTCGTGGCCGACATCAACGTCACTCCTCTTGTGGACGTGATGCTGGTGCTGCTCATCATTTTCATGGTTACGGCGCCCATGATGACGGAGGGGCTGGAGGTGAATCTTCCGAAGGTGGAGGTTTCGGAAACGCTGCCTGCGGACCATGAGCACGTCATGCTCACCGTCAGGGGCGACGGTTCCGTTTTTCTTGATGAATACGAGACCGCTGCGGAAGAGCTCCCTTCCCTGCTGAACGTTCATGTCGTCGCGCCGGGAAGGCGCCTTTTCATTCGTGCCGACCAGCATGTGCCCTACGGCGTGTTCATGAACATCATGGGGAAGATACGCAAGGCAGGCATTCGTGACGTGGGGCTGGTCACTCTTCCCGCGGAAGGCGCGGGCAGAGACGGCGAAGCGGCGGAGAGCTCCGGCGGGCAGGGTGCATGACCATGCATCGATGCGTCAGAGCTTCCACAATGCTGCTTTCGGCCTGTGTACATGCCGTATTGTTCGGCGGCGTATATGCGTTTTCCCGGACGGGGGATACAGCCCCGGAGGATGAACCCGTCTATCAGGTCGCACTGGCGGAATTCGCCGCTCCTGCTGCGCCTGCGGCGGAAAGCGTCGCTCCCGCTCAGGAGGCCGCGCCTGATACAGGACCTGAGCCTGTCCCGGTACCGGAGCCGGAAGCTCCGCCCGGGTCTGAGCCTGCGTCCGTCCCGGAGAAGGCCGTATCGGAAGTCGTCGGGCCGAAGAAGAAAAAGGAACCAGCGCCCCTGCGGAAAAAGGAAGCGCCGCGGCCTGCTCCTCCCGTACCCGTGCCGCCTTCGGCCCATGTGGGGCAGGGTTCCGCAGCTCCCGTTCCCGGCCGCGTGGGAGCTTTTCTGGCCTATGAAACGGATCAGGTGGATCAGCGGCCGTCCATCGTCAGACGTTCTTCCGTGGAGTATCCGTCCAGAGCCCGCCGCCGTGCGATTGAGGGCAGGGTTGTGGTGCAGCTTGTGGTGGATACGGAAGGCAGGGCGCGGGAATGCCGGATCAGAAGTGCGGAACCCGGAGGCTGGTTTGAGGATGCCGCCCTTGCCGCAGCGGAAAAAATGCGTTTCATGCCGGGCAGAATCAAGGGAAAGGCGGTCAACACCGTGGTGCTCGTTCCCTTCAGTTTTTCTCTGCGGTAGGAGGTTCCCGGCGGATGAGCCGTCAGACCGGGGAAATGACGTCCGGCTGTTTTCCTCTTACCTGATATTTTTCTTGCGGCGACACGTTGCGGCCCATCCCCGCCGCAGTTCTTGCGTTTTTCCTCCTCCCCCTTTTTGTCGTGCACGGGGCTGCATGGTACGCGTCGTTCCTGTGGGGCGGAAAGGGGACTTTAAGAAAGGCCGCGGCCGTCGGAATTTCCGCTACGGCCGCGGCTTAAGAACACGGGCGCTCATTTCCGGGGGAAGAGCGCCCGTCGTTCGTGTCCGGCGTTTATAAAGGTGTTTTTCCCTCTGCAAGGGCGAGGCTTTCCTCAACAGAGATGCCCCGGCGTATCATGCGCCCGAGCACGCGAACCAGACGACGTCTGTCGGAATGCTGAAAAACGTTTCGTCCCACGGAAAGTCCTGCGGCGCCTGCGGTGATCGCCGCATGGGCGGTCTCGAGAAACTGCCGGAGCGTTTCCGATTTCGGACCTCCCGCAATGACCACGGGAATATCGCAGCATCTGATGATGTCGGCGAAGTTTTCCGCATTTCCGGTATAGGGAATCTTGACGATGTCCGCTCCCAGCTCCATGCCGACCCGGGCACAGTGGCCCACGACATCCGGGGCGTATTCGTTGTCGATGCCGGGCCCCCGGGCGTACATCATGGCCAGAAGCGGCATTCCCCAGCGTTCGCAAGTTTCGGTCACATAGCCCAGATCGGAGAGCATACGGCTTTCCTCGGCGTTGCCGAGATTGACATGGAGGGAAACCGCATCCGCGCCCAGGCGGAGGGCTTCCTCCACCGTGGAGACCAGCACCTTGGCGTGCTGTTTCGGGGAAAGCTCCGTGGAAGCGGAAAGATGCAGTATTCTGCCGATGTCTCTGTCGGATTCCACAGGAAGGCGAAAGGCGCCCTTATGGACGATGACGGCGTTTGCACCGCCTTTTGTCATGTCTTCCATGGCGTCCGTCAGCGACCGGAGCCCTGTGATGTTGCCGCCGGTAACTCCGTGATCCATGGGAATGATAAGCGTTCGATGCGTTTTTTTATCAAAAAGACGATTGAGCCGGATGGCTTTGCCGGGATACATAGACAGTCCTTGAATGATGTCGGTATGCGCACGGGCCGGAGGGATGCGCCGTCCTGTGCTTCTTGTACAACGCGCGTTTTCCCTGCGGCGGCCTGTTCCCGGCACGGGCAGAAAGTGACCGGGGAGAGTTTTCTCACGGCTTCTTTCCGTGCCGGGAACATGTTCTTCAATCTCGGGAAGATGCGGCTGCCTGCGGGGGAAGCACGGCATCAAGCATGGTCTTCAGCTTGAGTCCGGTTTCCCGGTATTCGTTTTCGGCGTCGGAACCGGAAACGATGCCGCAGCCGGCAAAAAGGTCGGCGTGCGTTTCGCCTGCCAGGCCCGAGCGCAGAGCGACCATGAATTCGCCGTCTCCCTTCATGTCCAGCCAGCCGACGGGGCCCGCGTACCATCCCCGGTCGAACCCTTCATGTTCACGCAGAAATGCTGTGGCCTGCTCGGAAGGAAGTCCGCCTACGGCCGGAGTAGGGTGAAGCCGTTCCACGATATGCAGCAGACTCCTGCCCGGTTTCAGTTCTCCTTCGAAACGGGTGATGAGGTGCTGTACTCTGGGCAGCCTGTGCAGGGAGGGACCGGCGTCGACCCGGATGTTCCGGCAGAGCGGTTCCAGTGTTTTTTGAACTTCCCGGACAACGAATTCGTGTTCTTCTCTCTCCTTCCGGCAGGAAAGGAGGGCTTTTCCCAGGCGCTGATCTTCTTCGGGAGTCTTCCCCCGTGGAGCGCTTCCGGCAAGGGCCATGGTTCGGAAAAATCCCCCTTCCGCCCGGAAGAGTATTTCGGGAGTGGCGCCGAGAAAGCAGGATTCCGCTCTGCCGAAGGCAAAGGTGCACGCCGCCGGATTGTTCCGGTGCATACGGCGCAGGATGGACGCGAGGGGAAAGGACGGAGATGCGGTAAGGTGCAGAGGGCGGGCCGCCACCACTTTTTTCAGTTCTCCCCGGCGTATGGCATGAAGCGCCCGGGCGATGAGCGTATTCCACCGTTCTTCGGCGTCCGGGCTTTCGTGGATGTCGACAGCATAATCTTCTTTTCCGCAGGTACGGTCGGAAGCGGCATGTTCTGCAGGAACATCTCTGAAAAAGGAAGAGGCGTCTTTTTCTTCTCCCGGAGCAAGAAGACCGGCTCTGATACGGTACCAGCATTCTCCTTCCCTGAGAATCGTGTATTCGGGAAGGGTCAGCTCTCCGTCGGAAAATTCTCTCCAGAGCGGAGAGCGCGTTCCTTGTTCATCGAAACGGAAACCTCCGAGAGCAACGGGAGGATGGGCCCCGAGACGATGGCCTCCTCGGCAAGCCGATTCCAGCGGCAGGACAGGTCGTGAAAGCGTGATGCCCCTGCTGCGGAAAGCGTGCAGGCGTCTCCGGCCCCCAGCAGGGAGCGTGTGCCGGTTCCCAGCCAGAGGAAGACCTTTTCCCGGAAGGCAAGACTCTCAAAGACTGCGAGCAGGTCTGCCGGTCGTACCTGTTCCGAGATTGCGATAAGAACGGGCCTGCCGAGAAGAGCCGCCTTTTTTCCCGCCTCTGCAAGAAGTTGCGTCATGTTCTGTTCCGACGTTGCGCCGTTCATTCCGAAGCCTCCGTCAGACCATGTATGCGTTTCCAGTGAGAGGTCTGTTCCGATATGTACCAGTGTATGACGGGAAGAAAAACTTCGTCGACGAAGCGGGGAGGCAGGCCGCAGGCGGCCGCCCAGTGCTTTCTTTCCGGGAGCATGGCGGCGACTCTTTCCGGAGCAGGGATGCTTTCCAGCGTAGGCTTGAAGCGTGAGGCCGCGAGTACATAGGCAAGTCGCCTTCCGAACAGTTCCATGATGGCCTTGTCCATGGCGTCGATGCCGCAACGCACGTCGTCCAGCCCGGAGCACTCTTCAGGGGTTTTCATGAGAATATCCTTGAATGTTGTTGCTCTATGATAAGCAGTTATAAAAAGAACTGGGCGGCTGCGGATAAGGAAGCATAGGGACTTGCCTGCGAAAATCCTATGCCCGATCGGTTCTTTTTCTGAGCATAAAGTCCTTCTTCGGAGACCCAGGGCGGAAACGGCCGAAGGCGTCCGCATGGCGGCGGGAAGGCCGGAGGCGGTATGTGAAGCGGATAGTATGCGCATGTTCTCCGGCGTTCGGGCGAAAAGGCGGCAGCTCTGCGAAACTCAGCGGCGTTTTCGTGGATATGACGCCATGCCTGATGCTTTTTAACGGGCGTGATGCCGGGAATGCGGCAGAGGAAACTCCGGCCAGTCTGGAAGAACGGTACCGTTTACGGAAGAAGCGTGTTCCGTCCATGCAGGCGCCGGGGAGTCGGAAGGATATTTGCGCGCAGTTCTCCTCCTTGGAAAGGGGGCTTCGGCAATGTGCCGGGAGCAGGGCGAACGCGCTTTTTCCACGGCAGGCCTGCGGCTTGTTCCACGCCCTTCCGTCTGAAGGTCTCATTCACCGGAATGATCGACACGGCGATGACGAGGGAACCTGTTTCGGCCGCCTCACCCAGCATCCGTTTGTTTCGTCGGGCGGTAAGGGTTTACAGGTCCACGCCGTCCCCGGTCAGTTCAAGGACGCCTTCGGACGTGACGGTTGCCCTGATGCGCGTTTCATATTCGCCCACGGAAAGACACCGGGCGGCCCCCTCGGCGGTCATTTCTTCAAACGTGGTGCGAAGCTGCTGCGTCAGCAGGTCGGCAGCGTCCATGTTTTCCGACGAGCCCCTGGGAAAAACAGCCCTTACGTTGCCTTCGGCAAGAAAACTTTTCTCGTTATGGAATGTTCCGTTCAGGGTGAGAGAGGTTCCGCGCCATGCAAGTACGCATTCGTTCACGCTGCCGTGCACGGGCCCCTGCTGCAGGGCATGGAACGTTTCCCCGTTTCCGCAGCCGGGGAAGGACAGATGCCCGGTATCATCGACCAGGATGAGGAGAAAAGAAGCTGCGAAAGCGCGCAGGGAAGCCAGAAGGAGGGCGGAGAGGCGAGCGTACCGGAAAAACGGATGTCCACAGGGGGCATATCCTCGCCCGGAAGCGTGAGGTTTCTGGCATTCAGGTCGAGGGAGGCCTGATTTTCCTGACGGTTTCCTTCCCCGGAAGCGACGGCGGATAACGAGAAGCGGAGAGGCCCCGAAAGGAAGAGGGGAGGGGCATCCTGCAGAATATCGCCCCCGCTTTCATAGGAAAGTTCCATGCGCCGCGGGGCAGGCTCATACGCATAGGAGAAGTTTTTTTCGCCCAGAGAGAGGAATCCGCCGCTGTCCAGGCGGCTTTCGGAAGGCGCAAGACGACCCTTCACCCGTATGCGGGCGACGCTGTCCGCCGCAGGTTCAAGGCAGGCCGTTATGGCGCCTTCGCCCAGCGTATCGCGATCTGTGGTGGCTTTGTTCCAGCGGATGTCGGCTTTCAGGAGAGTCATCCCCATGCTGAAGTCGATACGGACTTTCGGTTCCGCCTCAAAAAATACGTCCGCTTCCGCCTTGTCCGGGGGAACGGCATGAAGCTTGAGGGAAGGGGAAAGTCCGGGTCGGAAGGAGCCCTTCAAGGTGAGAAAGGCCTCTTCCATGCCTTGTTCTCCCGGAAAGCCCAGGCGAAGTTCCAGCCCTCCGTGCAGAATGCCCTTGTCGAGAAATCGGCCTTCCAGAACAAAGGGGCCGAAGGGGCGCGTGGATACGGCTTCGGTCATGGTGCGGAACGAATGCGTCTGCCACAGAAGAAGCCCCCCGAAGAGGATGACGCAGCCGATCAGCAGTCCGAAGAGTCCCTGCGTTCTGCGGGAGATGTTCAGCGACATAAGGCGGCCTCCATGGCGGGAGCTCTGCGGGGAGGAGGCTTCCCGGGGCGGGGAAAAGAGAGTTCTGGTATCGGCATAGCGTATGCTCCTTGCGACTTCAAGACCGGATATGTCCGTTATGCCGGTCCCGGAACGGGCGGGACCATACGACTAAGGGGGGGAAAAGGGCGGGGAAAAGAAGGACGATGAGGCCGGAAAGCTCGTTTCATGGAGAAACGGCGTGTTGCCTCTCGGAAGAGACGGGCAGGCACACTCCGGGGGCGTATGCCTCTGCGGCGGAGGAAAAGGCCGGAACAGGAAAAGCCCGGGCAAAGGTGTTGCTGCCTTTCCCGGGCCTGTCTCTCGTGCAGCGCCATGTGTCCTCCTGAAGGCGTCATGCGCAGAGGCGGCGCTTATGAGACGGTGACAAGTTCATACCGCTCGCTCCCCATGCCCAGTTCCTTCATGGCGGAGAGCTGCCGCAGGCCGGAACGGGATTCGATGCGTTCCACCATGGGAGCGCGAATCTCTTCCGGCAGGGCATAGATCATGTCCACGGAAGCCTTGTCGATGGCGAGAAGATCCGTAGAGGCGAGAATCCCCAGATCGGGCAGGCGTACCGGTTCGGCGTTCACCCCCTCGCAGTCGCAGCTGACGGACATGTTTCTGAGCACGTTGATGTAGGTGATGCGGTTGCCGAAGTAGTCGGCGACAGCCTTGCCGCCTTCCGCCATACGTTCCATGAACAGCGGGCCTCCGACCCAGAGCCGGTTTCCATCGCTGTGTATCTGGCGTTTTCCCGTTTTTCCTGAGGCACAGCCTATGGAGATATTCTTGAGGGAACCGCCGAAGCCGCCCATGACATGCCCCTTGAAATGCGTGAGCACCACCATGGAGTCGTAATGGAGCAGGTGGCTCCCCACGGCCACTTCCTTGAGATGCCTGCCGCCCCGGACGGGGAGCGGGGTATCGCCGTCCTCATCCATGATGTCCACGGTGGTGAAGCCGGTCCATCCGTTCTGTTCCAGCGTTCTGCGGTGCCCTTCCGTGGTCTGTCGGGGGCTGTCGTACAGCACGTTGCATTCCACGATGGCTGCCTGCGGAACTTCGGCAAGAAAAGCCTTGACCCATTCCCGGGGCAGAATGTTGGGCCCGTCCGGTTCCCCGGTATGCAGCTTGACGGCCACCCTGCCGGTGATGCTCCGGCTGACCATGCCGTACAGCCTGAGCAGGCTTTCTGCGCTGAGTTCTCTGCTGAAATAGACTTTGGGAATGTGGGATGAACCCGGGGCGGGAGAGGGAACAAGGCCGGTAGCCACGGCTCCGGCGGCAAGAAGCCCCTGTTTGACGAAGCTTCGACGGGAAATGCTCATGGTGTTCCTCCAGAGCGCCGGAACGGAGGCGGAACGTCGTTCCGGCAGGACAGACGGTACGGAGCGCGGCGGGGAGAAGCCCCGCGTTTCGCGCACGGGAGATTCTGCCTGTGATGTTAAAAGGAGAGAAGACGGAAATAAAGGTGTGATCGCCTCAAATAGTTGCCTGATCGTGCCGTAAGAACGGACGCAGGCGTTGTGCCGGAATGGACCGGCTGCAAAATTCCCCCTGACGGAGAGCGGCGCGTTCCGGCAGGGGGAAGATGTGTTTTTACCGGGCTCGGGCTTTTTCCGGCGGCCGGCTGAGGAGAAGGGGGGACTCGCTAGAAGTCCAGAGGCTTGCAGTAACCGCCTTCGGAGCGTTCGGAGAACAGCTTTTTACGGATGAGGAAGTAGGCGACAAGCATGATGAGGCCGGTGATGGCCCACGAAACGGGGTAGACGGAGAGCAGCATTTCGTAGGTGGGAACCATGCGGAAGACGGAATAGACCCACACGATGCGCAGAATGCAGGAGCCGACGAGGGTGACGATGGCCGGGAGCATGGATATGCCCATGCCGCGCAGGGCCGCGCCGCTGATTTCATAGGTTGCCGAAAGCCACTGCATACTTTCCACGATGGAGACCCGCGTTACCGAATGGCGTATGACTTCCGGATCGCTGGTATAGAATCCGGTGAACCAGGCCGCCCCCAGAGTGAAGATGAGGCAGGTTGCGCCGGAAAGCAGAATGCCGCAGGTCATGGCTTCGCGGAAGATTTTCCTGCACCGGCTGAGGCGGCACATGGCGTAGTTCTGGCTGGTGAAGGTAACCGTTGCCTGGCAGAAGGCGTTGATGAAGAAGTAGGAGATGAATTCGAAGTTGATGGCCGTGGCGGAGCCTGCCGCCGTGCTGGAACCGAAACCGTTGATGCCGGAGAGAATGCAGACGTTGGACAGGGAGAAGATCATGCCCTGAAGGCCCGCCGGGGCGCCTATCTTGATGACTCTGACAAGGTGTACTCTGGCGATGGACAGCTTGCGCAGAGAGAGGCGGATCAGGTCGTCTTCATTCAGAAGAAAGTAGACCACGAGCCCGGAACTGACGACGTTGCCCGCCAGCGTGGCCAGACCGACACCGGCGACGCCCATGTTGAAGACCAGCACAAGAACAAGGCTCAGCGTGACGTTGACGATGCCCGCCGCGATCAGACTGTACATGGGGCGTTTCGTATCGCCCACGCTGCGCAGTACCGCCGCGCCGAAGTTGTAGACCATGATGCACGGCATACCGAGGAAGTATATCCGCAGGTACAGTACCGCCAGATCCATGACGTCTTCCGGCACATCCACGAGCTTCAGCATGAAAGGTGCGAGCACCTGCCCGGCGACAAGCAGAAAGAGACCGCTCAGTATGGAGACGGCCATGACGGTATGTACTGCCGACTGGCAGCCTTCTTCATCTTCCCGGCCGACGTACCGGGCAATGACCACGTTCGCCCCGACGGAAAGACCGAGAAAGAGGTTGATGATGAGGTTGACGATGGGGCCGTTGCCGCCCACGGCCGCCATGGCCTGGGCGCTGACGAAATGACCGACGACGGCGACATTCGCGGAAATAAATAACTGCTGCAAGATGCTGCTGAAAGCGATGGGAAGGGCAAACAGAATGAGTTTGCCCATCAGCGGGCCATGCAGCATATCCATGTGCTGGGAATGTCCCATGGTCTCCTCCACGGCAGGGGCTTGCTGTTTTTTTTGAAGCGGGTGGAAATGATGACAGAAACGTATCACTTTCTTGTGCCATGTCCAGCGTGAGCGCAGGGGGTGAGTTGTGCGCAAGTGCCCGCACTGTGTAATAAAATCAAGCTTCTTGGGAAGAAGAGGAGGCCGGTTGCACGCGCCGATGCCGTGCCCGGCATCTCCTCATGCCGGAAAAGCCTTGGGGCGGAACGGAAATGTATTGTATATTCTCGTACAGCACGGAAATCTTGAAGTAACAGCCGGGATGTTTTTTTTTTGACGTGGAAAAAAGATGGGGAAAACGTCGTCAGAGGAGGGCCGTTTTTGAGAACAGCGATATGCGGAAAGATGACCGATGCGAGATTGTGAATGTTTTGGTTCTGCGGAAGATTTTGAGAAAAGTCAGACGGGGAGCAGACTGTGCAGGAATAAGAAGATTATGGAGCACGGGGATTAAGACTTTTGTATTATGGCAATGCTTTTTCGAGTAGCGTAGATGTGTTTTCCTGTTGAAAGGGGAGAGGGGATTTTCTATGCTTGCTTGAACTCGCTAAAAGTTTTTCCAAGAAGAAAGAGGAAAAGTAACTCTATGATACTTCATATATAAAGGGGGCAAGGGTGCATGTGGTTTTTATTTCTGCATGTTGCAGGAAGGCGGTTCGCCGGACACGCAGAATCTTGGACAGTTATGCGTTGCGGGCGGGAGAGCGATGCTGGCTTTCTCCCATGACGGAGGAGGGGCTTCAGCAGGTGCGTACGGCACTTGCCTCGGAAGCCACAAGACAGACGGCGGTGGCCTGTTATCGGAATGACGGCGGGCGGCGAATGAAGCTTTTGTGGATTGTAGGGTCGCGCCGTAACTTCGGACCGGACGGCAGATTTCCCGCAGGGCGTCGCCGAAAAAAAGCGCCTGCCGGACTTTTTCCAGAGTGGCTGCGTGTGGCCGGTCTTCTGGTACGCCTTGCCGGTTTGCTGCACGATTTGGGAAAAGGCTCATGCAAATTTCAGAAAAAGCTGAGAAAACTTGCGGAAAAATCCGACGCCGTGCGCCATGAATGGATTTCCCGCATGCTATGGGGAGAACTGCGCCGAGGAAAAAGCTGGCGGCAGGCATGGGAAGGGCTGGAGAAGATACGTTATACGGAGACACGCCTTGGCGAAAGAACGCTCTGCAATGCCTCTCGCTACGGCATTTCCTCTGCCGGAGAATGTTTGGATGCCCTTATTGCTTTGCATCACGGACTTTTTTCTTCAGAACTGCCTTCGCCGGAAGGAAGACTGGTACGGAAGGGAAGTTTCATCAGCCCGGAAGAACTTAAGGATCTGTTCAGTCCATGGGGAGATGTTGAGGAAAGCCTTATGGATGAGGTGCATCGCCTGCATCGCCGTCTGGAGAACTTGGCGGAGCGGTATCAGGGAGAAGAGAATACGGCTTACTGGAGGGCTCTTTTTCTCTACGCGCGTGCTGCGCTGATTTTTGCGGATCATACCGTATCCGCCGTGAATATGCCTTCGGATACGGAACTGAAACGCATGTTTGCCAACAGCGGAAATGGGGCTGGAGGGCTGAATCAGCGCCTGGAACAGCATGTACGGATGGTGTCGACGCGCGCTGCGGATGTACTTTACCGTATGGCATTTCTTGTACGGCAGCCGGACAGGGAACTGGACGGACTTTCTCCCTCTGCTCTGGAGGCAGTGATGCACCATGCCGGACCGGGGCGTTTTTTCTGGCAGGATGTTGCGGCCGATGCTCTCGGGCAGATAAGGGAGGATTACCCGGAATGCGGCGTGCTGCTTTTCAATATGGCGGGAACCGGCAGCGGCAAGACCCGTATGAACGTACGGGCGGCATGCATTCTTTCCCGTATGGCGGAACCTCGCCTTTCCATTGCTTTGAACCTGCGCAGCCTGACACTGCAGACGGGGGCTGCGCTGAAGAAGCAGCTCGGCATAACGGATGAGGATATGGCTACGGTGGTGGGCGACGCGGTAAGTTGTGCCCTGTTCCGTGCTGCGGAAGAGAACTGCGCTGACGGCTGGAATGACGACGACGGCAACATTGCGGAAATGGAGGCAGCGACTTTCGGAGGGCACTGGACATTACCGACCTGGCTGGAGCCATTTTTTTCCCGTCCGCAGGAAAAGCGTGTACTGGGAGCACCTCTTTTAGTTTCCACCATTGACTATCTTGTCGCAGCGGGAGAACCGCAGTTGCAGGGGCATCACGTCAAAGCGCTTCTGCGCCTCATGAGCGCAGATTTGGTGCTGGATGAGGTTGATTCCTACGAACCCGAGGCGCTGGTTGCGGTACTGCGGCTGGTACAGTGGAGTGCTTTTTTCGGGCGCAATGTGATCTGTTCCACGGCTACGTTGTCCCGCCCTGTGGCTGAGGCTGTAGAGGATGCCTATGCCTCTGGTGCGGAGATGTCCAGATTGCTGAGGGGAGGGGCCGGGGAAGGAACTCTTTATGTCAGAGCATTTGTGGATAATCTGCTTGCTCCTGAAAGCAGGGCATTTCCCGCAGCCCTTGATCCCATGGAACGGGGAAAAACGGCACGACTGGATTATGAACGCCGTGTGCAGGCGCAGCTTGAGGCACTGCATCGGGAGAAAGCCTGTCGTATGGCGCGCCTGTACCGTGTGGAAGAGCATGAAAAAGGCTGGCAGGAAGCCGTGCTGCGGGCGGTACTTGATCTGCATGCCGCCCATGCTCTTGCCGACAGGAGTACAGGCACGCGCTATTCCTTCGGCCTTGTCCGTGTAGCCAACGTGGCTACCGCCGTGGACACAGCCAGGTTTCTTGCCGTCTCTCTGCCTTTTGCCCGCGTGGCCTGTTATCATGGCAACGACTGGAAAATAGCCCGTTTTTACAAAGAGCTGCGGCTTGATTTTCTTCTTTCCCGTGCAGGAGGCGAAGGCCATATCACGGAGGATGCCGAGGTTCATGCGATACTGGAGCAGGCCGCCCGCAGCGGCGAGGATGTCCCCTTTGTGGTTGTGGCCACGCCTGTGGAGGAAGTGGGGCGTGATCACGATTTCGACTGGGCAGTCATAGACGTGTCCAGTGCCCAATCTCTGGTGCAGACAGCAGGGCGTGTCAACCGGCATCGCTGCACTCCCTGTCATACGCCCAACATCGCGGTACTGCAGTTCAACTGGAGGCATTGCCGCAATGAGGAGAGAGGGCGCCATATGCTTCCGGCCTTTTGCTGGCCGGGGTACGAGAGGCCGGGCAGAAGGAGCAGGTATGAAACGCATGATCTGGGCAGACTGCTTCCGTGGAACGGCGAAACGCTTGCCGTTTCAGCAGCACTTCGCCTGAATACGGAATGGTGCGGTCTGGCGCGAAGGGACGACCGTGCCATCATGGAACGCCTGCGGGAATATTTCGCCCTGGAGGGAGGAAGGAGGCTTTTTTCCAGCAGCATTGTTCCGGCACAACTTCTTTCCGAGCGTATTTACAAGGATACTCCGCTTCGTGATAGAAGCGGAACGACGAGCGTGTGGCGTGCTCGAAGTGATGACGACGGAACCGTGTTTGAAGAATTGATCGTGCGTGCCGGACCAAAAGGTCCGAAAGAGGACTGGCTGGCAAGAGATGAACGATTCTGGACTGTTGCTTCTGCACCAGAGAATGCATGGCTTAATCTTAACGTAGATGAAATGTGTCTGTTATGTGAAAAAATGGGTGTACATGGCGAAAAATCCATGATAGTAGAATTACAAAATTATGATAATATAAAAAATGGTGAAGTCGTACATGTGAGATGGGAGTATGATGAAGGCTTTGGAATAAAAAGGATGATAACGGATATGGAGTAAAAAATATGGATGATGCCGAAGCCATTGGGCAGAATGTCGAAGAAAAGAAGCATGGGGAAAAGGGATGGAAGTCTTATTCTTTTGAAGAGTATGCCGAAGTTTCTTCTGCATTGATTCATTTTTCTTCCAAGACGGTCAATTCCAATACGAAACTCTCCGGTGTGCGGATTACGGAAAAAAAGGCATGGGATGCTCCTTATGTTTCCGTAAGGACACTTATGTCCCGTGGTGTACGGCTGGCACTCGACTATGGGGAAGGAGGTGCAAAAACAGCCGGAGTGTACGCTCAGATGCGTGCTGTGCTGAATGGAGAGGAACGTGCAAAATTGGCCTCTGCGGAAGAAAAGAACATGATTCGTGAAGAAGTGGAAAAAGCCTATGGAAACTATTTTACCGTAGGGACGGACTTTGTGGATCATCGTCTGCGGCAGGTGCTTCTTCCCTGTGAGCGTGTGGAAGAAGGCTTTGTTGCCGTGACGCCCATCACCTCCGGCGGATTGTGCGAGTTTATTTGCGGTGCGGAGAAAGGACTGGTATCCCGCCACAACAAGAAGGCGGATGACGACGGAAAGCATGAGGAAGAACAGAGCGGGCAGGCCTCGCTCCGGCGCATACGACAGGGGCAGTTCGGTATAGGCGGTTCCAATCCGCAGAATATAGGCGGGCTGGTGAGGGCCATGCAGAAACCCCTGTTTATCGACGCCCCGCGTACTGCTTTCGGCATAAGGGAAGCGCTTTTTCTTTATCATCACGGTCTGCCGCTGGATTTTTCCCGTCCCGGTTCCATGAAGGATTGCCTTCTTGACTATGCACGGTTCCGTTCTCACCATGGACTGGACAATGAGTCGGCTCAGGAAGGACGCAGTCGTCTTGATGTGAGGCAGGAGGAGGAGCGCCTTCTGAAAAAGCTGGCGGAAGCTGTACTTTCAGCAGGGGATGATGCACGCGGGCTGTTGCTGGAATGTGCGGACAGACTGCCCGAGCGTTTCGATGTAAAGACGGGGCGGCGCATTCTTGTTGCCGAAAGTGTGGCCTCGTCGGCGACGGGAGGACTGCTGGAACCGGAACTGCGCGATGGAACATGGCCCCGCCGCATGGCACTGGCCATTATGGACGCGGCGGAAAGGGCACTTTACCTGGACGGAAGCCGTATTCTGGCACTTGATGTTACGGCAGGATCTACGGTAGCCGCTGTTCTGGAGGCAGCTCTGCGATGAAATATCTTGTTTTTCCCCGTATACGCGTACAGGCTGCCAATATGATGTCGGCATCCTTTCTTATGGGCGGGCCGCCTCTGTGCGCAGCGTATGGTCTTGGCGAAGCGCTGTGCCATCATGTGGGCGGAGGTGCGAAGGTAACGGGCGTTGCCTTCATTCATCATGACCGTGAACCTCTGGGGCAGAGTTTTTTCGGCGTTTTTTCTCCGCAGCAGAGGCGGGGAGCGGCGTTTACCTTCGGCAGTTCGTCCAGAGGAAAAGATTATTCTTCCAAAAATGAACATGCGCTTTCCCTTCAGCCCGTCGCCTGCGCACACATGAGCGTCAGCATGATATGGGAGATGGAAAACATGGAGGACATGCGCGCGGCCGAGATATTTTTGCATAATGCGCATTTTGCGGGCGGCAGTATCATACGTCACGGACCTGTCGGCGAGTATCGCAGTATGGATGATGCATTGCGCTGTCTTGGCGGCGGCTATGTGCTGACGGATCGCAGGGATATGCTTGAAGGAAAGGGGAAAGATCAGGCTGCACTTCTGGTGGAGGCTCTGGGGGCAGCTCCGGATGCGGAAAAAGGGAATACCTGGCTTGCTGCAGCCTGCGTAGGGTATGCTGCCGTTACTCCGTTTGAGCACAGAGCCGGAGCCAGAAACGGTTTTCTGCATGCGTTTGCCGAGCCCCTTGTAGGTATGGTGCAGTACTGTTCCCTGAGATCGTGGCTGCGGGAAAATGATGCGGAAGACGCCCTGTGGCGTCCTCTGTGGCCGGAAGAGGCTGGCGACGTATTTGTCCTTCAGCAGGACAAGGAAGCATATAATGAGTGGTAAGGAGCAGATATGGCAAAAATAAAGAAACTTCCCGGGGTATTGTCGTTTCAGCGTTGTCTTGTGATGACGGACGGCCTTTTTTACAGTGAAATGAAGGATGGAAGTGTTGTTCCTCTGCCTGTGATGAGGCACGGCATACGGGGAACGCAGAATGTGAACAAGGCAAGTAAAAAGGGGGCGGAATCTGCCGCAAGCGCCAAGCGCGAGGAAGTTTCCAATATTCAGACTACCGACAGCGCTAAAACCGCCGCCGGATCCGTGGCTGCTCAGGTTCGTTTTTCTCTGCGCGGTGTGGATGTAGACAAGGCTCTTTTTGCCTGTGCGCCCGGACAGAAAGACGATATGAAGGAGATCCTTGCCTTCAAGGAGGAGATCCGAACCTTCCTTGCCGGGGCCAAAGCCGGGGATGCTCTGGACAGGCTGGCCCTGCGCTATGTCCGTAACATTGCCAACGGCCGTTTTTTATGGCGCAACCGTGCCGCAGCTGCCGCGGTTTCCGTGCGAGTGGATATGCCCGAAGGATCGTCCTGCATATTTGATGCGCTCAGTATCCCGCTGCATTCTTTTACCGACTTCAGCGAAGATGAGAAAAAGGCGGCATCGGTACTGGCCCGCGGCTGGAAGGGCGACACCCATGCAACGCTGCGGGTGACCGCCCGTATGGATTTCGGCATGGAGGGCCCCGTAGAGGTATTTCCTTCTCAGAACTATCTGGAGAACAAGGCTCGTGGTTTTGCACGCCCCCTGTACTGCGTGGGGGCGGTTGCCGGAGAGCAGGACAGGCATGCCGTGCGCATCATGGGGCAGGCGGCGCTGCGTGATCAGAAAATCGGCAATGCGCTGCGTACAGTAGACACATGGTATCCCGGTTTTACGGAAAGAAATATTCCCATTCCTGTAGAGCCCAACGGCGCAAGTCTGGATGCTCAACTGTTTTTCCGTAACCAGGGGGATGCTTCCGGTTTCAAGCTGCTGTTGCGTGTGGCGGAGCTTGATCCGCTTTCGGATGAAGGGCAGTTCCTGCTGGCATGTCTTATCCGTGGCGGCGTTTTTTCCGGGAGCGATTAGAGATGAAGCCGTTATGGTACTGCACGCTTTCTCCGATAGTGGAGGGCGAGGATTCCGGTATGAGCGCGGCCTTCATGCGGGGCCGTATTCTGGCCTGCCTGCACAGTGTTTTTTCTCAAAAAAAAGGGCTCTTTGCCGTAGCCGTACCCTCGCCGGGCAGCGTGGCGGAGAGGGCGGGGCAGCTGCGGGTGTTTGCGTCCGACCGTGAAGATCTTGAGCTGCTTCAGCGGGAGCTTGCCGCCTTTCCGTGGTTCAGAGATTATGGGCGCTGCGAAATCCCCCGCAGAGTACCGGAAGATTTTACCGGCCCATGGTTCAGTCATTCGCGGTTTCGCATTCCTACGCTTGCCAGTGACAGGCATGAAGGCGCGGAGCATGGCCTTTTGCGCGAGAGGCGCATGAGACAGGCAAGAGCGGAGGGGCTGGTATTCTTCATACTCAGAAGCGGCAGCAATAAGAGCCGTTTTTCTCTGCATGTGCGGCGTATGGAAGGAGAAGCTCCCACTGGGGAGTGCGTCCCCAACGGGTACGGATTCTGCGGAGCAGAACACCGGTTCTGCCTGCCGGAGCTGCCATGGCTTTGAGAAATAAAACGGAACCCCGCCCGCTTATGCTTTCCAAAAGGGCCAATGTCTTTTATTTGGAGCACGCGCGGGTAATACAGCAGGATGAACGTGTTGTTTATCTTACGGATGACGGCGGCGAGTTCGAACAGATATTCAACATTCCCGAGCGGAATACGGCCTTTCTGCTGCTGGGAAAGGGGACTTCCATTACCGATGCCGCGATGCGCAGGCTGGCGGCATCGCAGGTACTGGTGGGATTTTGCGGGTCTGGAGGTTCCCCTTTGTCGGGGGCGGTTGATCCGGTCTTTCTTGTCCCGCAAAGTGAGTATCGCCCGACTCACTATATGCAGGAGTGGAGCAGGCTCTGGTTTCAGGAAGAGAAAAGACTGGAACTGGCCCGGTATTTCCTGAAGGAGCGAGTGAGGCTGACGGCGGAAGCCTGGCGGGATAATATCTCTTTGTCTCAGCTTGGCATATCTGTTTCAGAGGCGCTTCGGCAGCAGGTGGATGCGGAGTTGAGTCGGGCAGAGGGAACGCAGGAGCTGTTGCTTGTGGAAGCTCGCTGGGCCAGACGCCTGTACGCCGATCTTGCCGGAGGGCACGGTTTTCCCTTTAAAAGAGAGGAAGGAAAAAGAGCATCTTCTTCTCTTGCAGATATCTGCAATGGTTTTCTGGATCATGGCAATTACATAGCCTATGGCTATGCGTCGGTAGTTCTTTGCGGACTGGGGATCAGCTTTGCCATGCCGGTGCTGCACGGCAAGACACGTCGGGGCGCGCTGGTGTTCGATCTGGCCGATATCATCAAGGATGCCCTGGTTATGCCGCTGGCGTTTGAATGCGCTCAGAAGGGGGCTTCTCCGCAGGAGTTCCGTCTGAGTCTTATAGATTTGTGTCAGGAAAAGGAGGTGTTGGACTTTCTTTTTGACTTCATGGAGAAAGCTTGTAAAAAAGTTCAATAATATAAGTATGATATGTGGATACCCTCAATGGGGAAGACTTTTAGGCAAAAAGTGTCGCCGTATGCTGAAATAACAGAATTTTTTAGCAGAAAGCTCTAGTTATCCGCCGCGCAGGCGGTTTAGAAGTTCCTCGCTGCCGAGCACCTGCGCCGCCTGCTGTTATCCGCCGCGCAGGCGGTTTAGAAGATGACCTTATCGACGCTGCGCTCTTCTTTGATGTTATCCGCCGCGCAGGCGGTTTAGAAGGAGGGGAAGGACAAGCGCAGTATGGACGGCTGGTTATCCGCCGCGCAGGCGGTTTAGAAGTGAAGTGTCCTGCCATGCACGAAATGGAAAACGTTATCCGCCGCGCAGGCGGTTTAGAAGTGCTCGACGTTCTGGATGCCCTGCATGGTGTAGTTATCCGCCGCGCAGGCGGTTTAGAAGGTGAACGTGCCCGTCTGGGTGGACACCACCTTGTTATCCGCCGCGCAGGCGGTTTAGAAGGCCATGCCGCGCACCACGGGCAACGTGGGAGCGTTATCCGCCGCGCAGGCGGTTTAGAAGTACTTTTGGCGACAAACACTCGAACGTAGTGAGTTATCCGCCGCGCAGGCGGTTTAGAAGGACAACGCCAACAAAGAACGGAATGGGCCCCAGTTATCCGCCGCGCAGGCGGTTTAGAAGTACAGCTTCGCACAGCGTCGCGTGCAGCTTGCGTTATCCGCCGCGCAGGCGGTTTAGAAGATCACGACAGACAGGGCCTGCCTTGCACCACCGTTATCCGCCGCGCAGGCGGTTTAGAAGGTCAGAAGCATCCCTTGTTTGCTAAAGGGGATGTTATCCGCCGCGCAGGCGGTTTAGAAGAACTCCATGCGCGATTCCATCATGGCAATGGTGTTATCCGCCGCGCAGGCGGTTTAGAAGAGTTCCCCCGGCTTCGGCTCCCACTTCGGCGTGTTATCCGCCGCGCAGGCGGTTTAGAAGAGCTGCTGGAAAACGGCTATAACGTATATGCCGTTATCCGCCGCGCAGGCGGTTTAGAAGTATGCCATCACGCCCGTGGATATGGGCGGAAAGTTATCCGCCGCGCAGGCGGTTTAGAAGTTGCCGATGAAGCGCAGACTGGGGCGGCGGGAGTTATCCGCCGCGCAGGCGGTTTAGAAGCCATTGATAACTTCGAGAGCACGCAGAAGAACGTTATCCGCCGCGCAGGCGGTTTAGAAGACGATCATACCCCGTGCGATGGTTCATCAAGAGTTATCCGCCGCGCAGGCGGTTTAGAAGGTGGTCGTGTCCACGTCGAGCCTGCCGTAGTCGTTATCCGCCGCGCAGGCGGTTTAGAAGAGTCCGCACCGCTCATTTCTGCGGCTCCTGCTGTTATCCGCCGCGCAGGCGGTTTAGAAGCCACACAGAAAACGGATGCAGGTTGCGATCACGTTATCCGCCGCGCAGGCGGTTTAGAAGTGCAGGATTGTCACTCCTGCCATGGTGAGAAAGTTATCCGCCGCGCAGGCGGTATCGAGATCATTCTTCACTGAAGAGCTGGGAGAGATGATCCTTCCTGTCTTCCGGGGAGCGGAAGCGTTCGTAGAGAAACTGGATGACACGGTACGCCGCGTGGGAAATGTACGCCTGTCTGAGCACCAGAATGACGGGCAGGGTGCACAGCTCGCTGAAGTGCACCCTCCGGCATTCCAGAGTGCAGTTCTTCGGGACTTCGCTTTCCGGCAGAATGGCGGCGGCGTTCAGCCCCCGGCTGAGAAGTTCCACCATGATGCGCACATCCTGCGTGTCGGCAAAGACCTGCGGCACGATTCCTTCCTTCTGGAAGGTTTTCATGATCTGGTTGTAGCTGCCGCCGTCGTCTCTGCGGCGGGAAAGAAGCAGCGGCACATCCTTCAGGTCGGCAGGGCGCACGCTTTTTTTGCGGGGAGCGGCAAGGCCGGAGCCGTAAAGCGCGCAGTAGTGTGAGGAACGCAGAGGAATGATCCGGTAGTTCTGATTCTTGAGCGGAAGCTGCGCCAGGCACAGATCCAGATGCACTTCCTGCATGTGCCGTTCCAGACTCTGATTGTCCATGAGCCAGAGCCTGTAGGTAAGCTGCGGGTACAGCTTCTGCAGTTCCGGCAGAGCCTCAAGCATGAAGGAATTGCAAGGCGGGCATACGCCTATGCGTACATGACCGGAAACAGGATCGCCGCTGCGCAGAAAATCTTTCTCAAAGGCGTGAATGTAGGAAAGGATGAACTGGGCGCGGTGATAGAGTTCCTCCCCCGCAGGAGTGATCTGAAAGCTCCGGCTGGTGCGGTGGATGAGCGTAACGCCGAGCTCCTCCTCCAGTTCCTTGATCCGCTGGGAAAGCGGAGGCTGCGAAATGTGAAGGGAAGTGGCCGCCTTGCTGAACGAACCGAATTCCACAAGCGAGCAGAAGTATTCCAACCTTTTGAAATCCATGACTTTCTCCAAGTTCTTACGGGGAAACTCCCGGGGCGGGGCTGTATGGCGAAGCCATGAGAAAAATAGTTTTAAGAAAGAGTTTTTTTATGCATTCTACTGAAATTATTGAAAACAATACTTTCGATCTATTTCTTTTCGATATGATTTTCGAGACTAAAAGATATTTTTCCTCCTGTCTATTTTTCATTACAAGATGATATATGAAAATTTTCACCAGGAGGGATGTATGAACTCTCTTACCAGAACATGCCTGAGTCTTTTCATGGCGGGTGTTTTCGCCCTTCCTTCCGCCGCGACCTGCCGTGCGGCAAGCCATGACATGACCATTGTGGGCGGCGGTTCCGGCGGCCTCTGGGCCATCATTACCGAAGGTGTGGGGGAAACCGTCCGCCGCAGCTTTGAGGGCGCGCGCGTGACCACGGAACCCGGCAAGGACGGCCCCAATCAGGTCATGGTCAACAAGGGCGACGTGCAGTTCGGCATCGCCAGCGATCTTCTGACCATCCGCGCTCTGAAGGGCGAGGCTCCCTTCAGGGCGAAGATGGACAAGCTCCGCCTTGTGGCCGTGCTGAACCCCATGCAGGCCCTGCAGTTCTTTGTGGATGCGAAGACCGGCATCGAGAAGGCTTCCGACATCAAGGCCAAGAAGTATCCCCTCAAGGTGACCGTGAACCGTCAGGGCACGGTGATCGACATCATGTCGGAAAAAACGCTGGAGCTGTACGGCGCCCCGTATAAGGACATCACCTCCTGGGGCGGCAAGATTTTCAAGATTCCCGGCCCGGAAGCCACGGATCTGTGGGACGCCGGCCAGATGGACGCCATCATCGAAGTCTGCCAGTACCCTTCCAGCCGTTTCTTCGAGCTGGGGCAGAAGCATGACCTGCGCCTGCTTTCTCTGGACGAGTCCGTCATTGAAGGGCTGAACCGGGAACTCGGTTCCACTTCCATCACCATTCCCGCCGGAACGTACCCCTTCCAGAAGGAAGACTGCAAAACCGTAACCACGCAGCTTCTGCTCATCACCAGTATCGATACGCCCGATGAACTGGTGGAAGGCGTGCTGAACGCCATGGAACAGAACCTCGACTACCTGCGTACCGTGCACTCCAACCTGAAGGATCTCTCGCTGGAGGCCATGGCCGCCAATACCGCCATTCCCATGCATCCTGCGGCGGAGAAGTTCTATGCCGCGAAGCTGAAGAAGTAGTCCTCCCGGCGGAAGGGATTCCAGGCTCCCTTCCGCCTCCCTTCCTGCGGGGAATTCCCCCGCAGGAAAATTCCCCCGCTCTGTTTTGTTCTTTCGGCCGCCGGAACATGTGTCCGAAGCGGTGAGGGACGTTTTTGTCCCCACATTACCAGAATTCTCTTTCCGGAGAAAAACTATGACACTCGGAATGCTTTTCAAGGAAGGACGCAGAAGGAACCTGTCTCCGCTGTGGGTGAAGATCACCGGCGTGCTTGTTCTGATATTTTCCGCCATCGAACTGTACGGCGCGCCGTTCGGGTTCATTGATTCCTATATCCTGCGCGGGCTTTTCGTTTCCTTTGCCGTGGCGCTCACCTTCATCTGCTTCACTCCGGTGAAGAGCGAGCCGAAGGAATCGGAGAATGTGCCCGTAGCGGATATCATTCTCGCCGTCGCGAGCCTCGGCATAGGCATGTACCTTACCGTGAACGGTACGGACATCATCAACCGCTGGACCGGCGTCGATCCGCTGCTGCCCGCCGACTGGGTGGTCACTTCCGCCTGTGTTCTGCTGGTGCTTGAAGTGACGCGCCGCACCGTGGGGCCCGTGCTTCTCGGCATCATCCTCGTCTTCATCGCCTACAACTTCGTAGGCAAATACCTGCCCGGCTACTGGGGGCACCGCGGCTGCTCGCTGGAAACCTTCCTCGACCGCATGGTGTTCACCTACGACGGCATTTTCAGCACTCCCCTCGGCGTGGCCTGCACCTATGTGTTCATGTTCGTGCTCTTCGGCCACACCTTCAACGCCGCAGGCGGCGGAAAGTTCTTCTTCAGCCTTGCTGCCTCCATCGCCGGACGTATGCGCGGCGGCCCCGCCAAGATCAGCGTCATCGCCTCCGCCCTGTACGGTACCGTTTCCGGTTCCCCCGTTTCCGACGTGGTGACCACCGGCAGCATCACCATTCCTCTTATGAAAAAGCTCGGCTATACGCCGGAATTTGCGGGCGCCGTGGCGGCTTCCGCCTGTTCGGGCGCGTCCATCCTGCCGCCCATCATGGGCACGGCCGCCTTCCTCATGGTGGACGTGGCGGGCATTCCCTATATCGACATCGCCATTGCCGCCGCCATTCCCGCCGTCATCTACTATGTGGCGCTCATGCTTCAGGTGCACGACCGTTCCGTGATGCAGGGAATGCGCCCCATCGCCGACGACGAACACCCTGTGGACCCCGCCGGCAAGGTGCTGCGTGAAAACTGGCTCTACCTCATTCCCATCGTGATTCTGGTCACCCTCATCGTGCAGCGCGTCAGCCCCACCGTGGTGGGCCTGTGCGCCACGCTGGCCGTCATCGTCGTCAGCTGGTTCATCCCCGGGCACCGCATGGGCATAAAGGAACTCTACGGCGTGCTGCGCAAGACCTGCCTTGGCATTCTTACCGTGGCCAACGCTTCCGCCGCTGCGGGCATGGTCATAGGCGGCATCATGCTTACCGGCCTCGGCGGCAAGTTCACGAGCCTTGTTTTTGCGGCTACGGGCGGCCAGAGCGGACTCTGCCTCGCCATGGTGGCTCTTGTGTGCATCGTGCTCGGCATGGGCATGCCCGTGCCCGCCGCCTATGTGCTCACCGCCACGCTTGCGGCTCCTGCTCTTCTGGAATTCAAGTTCTCCCTCATGGGCGCGCACCTGTTCATCGTGTACTTTGCCGCCATTTCCGCCATAACCCCGCCCGTGGCCGTGGCCGCCTACGCCGCCGCAGGCATATCGGAGGGCAACCCCAACAGCACGGGCGTGCAGGCGGTGAAGCTTTCCATTGCGGCATACCTTGTGCCCTTCGTCTTCATGTACCGCCCGGGCCTTCTCATGGACGGTTCTCTGTTCGACATCGCCTATTCCACGGTGGTGACCACCATAGGCGTGGCCTGCGTGGCTTCCGGTCTGGAAGGCTATCTGCACGGTCCCCTGCGTTCCCGCTTCTATCGCCTGCTGCTCATCGCGGGCGGGCTCATCTTCATCTGGCCCGCCGGCTGGTCCGACATCGTGGGCTTCGCCATCTTCGCCTTCATCTACGCGCATCAGTACATCATCAGAAAGAACAACCCCGACCCCGCGCTGCGGGACAGGGTCATCCGGGAGGCAGCATGACCATGAATCCTCAGATTATCCGCCTGGAAACGGATCTTCTCATCCTCGGTACGGGCGCCGCCGGCTGCGGCGCGGCTCTGGCCGCCCGAAGGGCCGGAGTCAGGACGCTCATGGTGGACAAGGGCAAGCTGGAAAGTTCCGGCTGTCTGGGCGGCGGCAACGACCATTTCGTCGCGGTGCTCGGTACCGACGAGCCGGACGACACCATCGACGACCTTGTCCGTGTGCACAACAAGCCCGGTTCCGGCGTTTCGGAAAAGCAGATACGCGACTGGGGCGAAGTCATGCCCGACATGGTGGCCTTTCTGGAAGCGGAGGGAGTGCACCTTCTGCACAATCCCGACGGGAGCTACCTGCGCACCGCGGGCCGCGGGGAACCGGCCTGGTACATCAATATCGCCGAAGGGCAGAAGATCAAGCGCCTCATCGCCCGAAGGCTGCGCGCCATGGGCGCGGACGTGCTCGACCATGTGATGATCACCCGTCTGCTCAAAAAGGACGGCTGCATCGCCGGGGCCGTGGGCTTCAACGTGCTGGACGGAACCAGATACGTCATCGCCGCATCCACCGTCATTCTCGCCCTCGGCAACAGCTGCAACCGTGCCTCCGCCAATTCCACGGGCAACCCGTACAATACCTGGCACAGCCCCTTCAACACGGGCAGCCAGTACGCTCTTGCCTACGAGGCGGGCGCGCGCATCATCAACATGGACGTGAAGCAGCAGGCCACGCTTATTCCCAAGGGCTTCGGCTGCGCGGGCATGAACGGCATCAACGGTTCCGGCGCGCACGAACTGAACGCCCTCGGCGAGAGGTTCATGCCCAGGTATCATCCGCAGATGGAAAACTGCCCCCGTCAGTTCCAGATCAACGGCACGCACAGGGAACTGGTGGAAGGCCGCGGGCCCTTCCATATGGAAATGCGCCACATCGACCCCGAGCTGCTCCATCACCTGCAGTATGTGCTCATGCCCGGCGACAAGGCCACCTTCCTCGACTACTGCGAGCAGCGCGGCGTGGACTTCGCCAAGGCCCCCATGGAAATCGAGATAGGCGAGATTGAATTCAGCGGGATGCTCGCCACGGACGATCACTATGAAACCACCGTGCCCGGCCTGTACAACGGATGCGTGTTCTACACCTTCTCCGGTTCCCTGTGCAGCGGCTACCTTGCCGGACGTTCCGCCGCAGGCCGCCTTGCCGCGCCCGTGGACCTCGGTGATCTGGAAGAGGAGATACAGGCCGAATGCGCCCGTATCGGCGCGCCTCTTGCCGTGAAGGGCGACGTGATCGACCAGGCGATGTTCGAATCCTCCATCCGGCAGGTCATGTCGTACTACATGGGATATGTGCGCAATGAGGCGGGCATGGACATCGCCCTGGAGCGCCTGGGCTTCATTGCCACCTACATGGGCCGGGTAAAGGCCTCCAACATGCACGAACTCATGATGGTGCATGAGGCGGAACACCTGCTTTCCTCCTGCGTGCTTTCCACCCTGTGCACCCGTGAGCGCAGGGAAAGCGGCAGAAGCGTGTACCGCCGCAGCGACTACCCGGAAAAAAGCGACGCCTACAACGGCAAGATTCTCGCGGTGATCAAAAAAGACGGCCAGCCCAGCACGTTCTGGCTGTAATGGCGGAAGGAGAGAGAACAATGCCCCCTATTTACAGCAAGGAATGGAAAATCCCTTTCATCCAGAACAGCGGCGACTTCCGCCAGACGCGCACTTCTCCCTGTGAGAAGGCCTGCCTTCTCGGAAATTCCATACAGAAAGTTCATACCCTTCTGGCGGAAGGCCGTGTGGACGAGGCTCTTTTGTGGCTGCATGTCCGCAACCCCTTCCCCGGGGTGACGGGCCGCGTATGTCCTCATCCCTGCGAGGGAAAGTGCAACAGAACTTCCTATGATGAGCCCATGGCCATACACAGCCTGGAGCGTTTTGCCGCCGATCACGGTCGAGGCCTCAGGCTCCGTCCGCTGCCGGAAAGCGGCCGCCGCATCGCCGTGGTGGGCGCGGGCCCTGCCGGACTTGCCGCAGCGCGTTTTGCCTCCCTTCTGGGGCATGGCGTGGACGTATATGAATCTTCGCCCGTCATGGGCGGAGCGCCCCGTCAGGTCATTCCCGACTTCCGCCTGCCCAAGGATGTGGTGGACCGTGAATGCGCCGCGGCCGTGGAAGGCGACGTGCAGGTCTTCACCAACGTCACCGCAGGACGCGACGTGATGGTGGCCGACCTTCTGGAGCGTTACGACGCCTGCCTCATGACCACGGGCCTGTGGAAGGAACGCATTCTCGATATTCCCGGCAGGGAGCACCTGAAAACGGCCGTGAACTGGCTCAGGCGCATGACGCTGGAGCGCGAGAGCCTTGAAGGGCGCGACGTGGCCATTCTCGGCGGCGGCGGCGTGGCCTTCGACTGCGCCTTCACCGCAAAGCGTCTGAAGGCCCGCTCGGTGCATCTCATCTGCCTTGAGGACGATTCTTCCATGCGCGCCCCGGCCGAGGAGGTACGGCAGGCCCGGGAAGAAGGGATATGCCTTCATCAGTCGCTGCTCAGCAGGAGCGTGGAAGAGACGGACGGACGCCTGCGTGTGAAGGCGGAAAAGGTCTCCTCCTTCCGCTTCGATGAAACGGGCCGTCTTCATGCGGAAATGGCCGATGAAGCCGCCTTCCTGCTCGACGCCGACCTTGTGATATGCGCAAGCGGTCTCAAGCTCGACGAAACGGCGCTTTGCGGCATGGATGTGGAACGCACGCCGCGCGGCATGGTGAAGGTGGACGACGACTTCCGCACCTCCGTGCCCGGCCTTTTCGCGGCGGGGGATATGGCCTCCGGTCCCGGGCTGGTGGCTTCCGCCATAGGCGCGGGCCGCAGGGCCGCCGTGGCCCTGCACTGCTTCCTGTGCGGAGAGCAGGCCCCCCTCGACATTTTCATCGACGAGGAAGGGAACGTGTGCACGCAGAAGGCGGAAAGCTGCGTGGAACCCCATGTGGTGGCCTTTGAGGAAATGATGAACATCGACTACCACGAACATGCGCCGAGGCAGGTGCAGCCGGTGAAGGACGCTGCGCCCGGCGTGGCCTTCCATGAACTGGAGGACGGGCTTTCCCCGGAACAGGCGGTGAAGGAGGCCTCGCGCTGTATGCACTGCGGCCACTGCATGGAATGCGGTTCCTGTGTGGAAAGCTGCCCCGGCCATATTCTGGAAATGACGGACGACGGTCCCGCCGTGGCCTATCCTGCCCAGTGCTGGCACTGCGGCTGCTGCCGTATTGCCTGCCCCACGGGGTCCATTGCCTACAAGTTCCCCCTGACCATGATGCTGTAGCATCTCTCTCCGTATTGCAGTGAGAAGGAGGCCCTCCGGGCGTGCGCCCGGGGGGCCTTTGACGATGAAGTTTCGGAAAAAAGGGGGGGAGAATGCTGTTTCTTGTTGCTTCATGCATGGTCGGCGGCGCGTTCATCGGCCTGCTCAACGGCCTTCTCGGCATGGGCGGCTCGTTCATCGTCATTCCGCTGCTTGATGAAGTGTTGCCGCGCCTCGGCGTTTCTCCGGGCATGGCGCATGTGATGGCCGTGGGCACGGCTCCGGCCACCATACTTCTGACCTGTGTGTCCAGCGTACTGGCCCACAGGGCGCTGGGGTCGCTGCGCGGAGATCTTCTCCGGCGCATGGGACCGTATGTGTTTGCCGGGAGCATGGCCGGGGCATTTCTGGCTCCTCACATGCCCGCGCTTTTTCTCAGGCTGCTTTTTGCCGCCGTGCTCATGCTCATGGGGGTGCACATTCTTCTTCCGCAGAAATCCCGGGAGCCCTGCAGGGAGAAAACGGCCTTTCTGGAGGTGGCGGCGGCTTTTTTCGGGCTGCTTGCCAGCATGAGCGGGCTTGCCGGAACCTTGATCTGCGTTACCTGGCTGCACTGGAGAGGCGTTCCCTGGCGTCAGGCCGTGGGAACGAGCGCGGGCATCGGCCTTGTCATTGCCGCAACCTCCACCTGCGGATACATGCTTTCCGGCTGGGGAGAGGCGAAGCTTCCCGCGTGGTCGCTGGGATATCTGTACCTTCCCGGGGCGCTGTGCCTTCTTGTTCCCTCCGTGGTGACGGCAAGGTTCGGGGCGTATCTGCTTCATGCCGAAAACATGCCGCTTGCGGCCATGAAGAAGGCCGTGGCCGTCATGAATATCGTCATGGCGCTGCATGTCGTTCTTTCCGTCTTGTGACATTGTTCTCCGGGAGAAAAAAGGAAGCGGAGATCGCGGTTTTCATTGCCGCGCTTTTCTGTTTTAATCCCCGCGGCCGTGGAAAGCGGCTTCGCGGAACGGCAGGCGCGTGCTTTTCATGGAAGAAGCGCCCCCCTGTTGCCGGGCATGAGGAAAGGAGAAAGAACCATGAAGAGAAGAATACGGAGCGGTGCAGGGCCATGCCTTGCGCTGGTTCTGGCCATGGCATCCGTTCTTGCCGGATGCGGGGAAAAATCGGTTCCGCAACGGCAGGAAGACGGTCTGGAGCTGGTGATTCTGCACACCAACGATACGCATTCCTTCCTTGCCGGTATGGACGGATACGGCAACGCCTGTCTGGAGAACGGAGACTGTGCCGGGGGGCTGGGCCGTGTGGCCTTTGCCGTGAAGGCCGCGAGGGCGCAGAAGGACAACGTCATCGCCGTGGACGCCGGAGACCAGTTTCAGGGCACGCTTTTCTACAGTGTGAACAAATGGCCCATGATTGCGGATGTGGACCGCGTGGTGCCGTGGGACGCCATGACGCTGGGCAACCATGAGTTCGACGAAGGCTGCGGGGAACTGGCCCGCTTTATGGAAAAGACGCCTGTGCCCGTGCTGGCCGCCAATCTGAATCCTGAAGAAGGCTGCCCCCTGCATGGGGGGAGAAGGCTGCCGCACATCGTCAGAAACGTGCGCGGGGAAAAGGTGGCCGTTGTGGGGCTTGCCAACGATGAGGTGACCGCCCTGGCCTCGGCCTGCGCGCAGACGCGCTTCGACAGGGCGGAGGATGCGCTTGCCCGCGAGGTGAAGGAACTTGAAGCGCAGGGCATACGGCACATCGTGGCAGTGACGCACCTCGGTCTTCCCAGGGACAGAGAACTGGCCCGCAGCGTGGACGGCGTGGATATCATTGTGGGCGGGCATACGCACAGCTATCTGGGACCCGAGCCTTCCGACGGACCGTATCCCGTGGTGGAGCATTCGCCGGACGGTTCCCCCGTTCTGGTGGTCACCGCCGGGCGCGGGGCAAAGTACCTCGGCGAGCTCAGCGTGAAGTTCGACGGAAAAGGCGTACCCGCATTCTGGAGCGGGGCCGCCGTGGAGCTTGGCGCCGACACGCCTGTGGACCCCGCGGTGAAGGAACTTGTGGACCGCTACGGGGCGACGCTCAGGGCGCTCCGTGCCGAAGTGGTGGGAGAGCATCATCTTTCCCTGCCCGACGGCATGGACCTGTGCCGGGAAAAGGACTGCCTCGGCGGCATGATCACCACGGACGCCATGCTGGAGGCGGGCCGTCCCTTCGGCGCAACCGTGGCGCTCTGCAACGGCGGAGCCGTACGCGCGGCTCTTCCCGCCGGGAAGATCACGCGGGGAGACCTGCTTTCCGTTCATCCCTTCGGCAACGTGTCCGTACTGCGTGAATATACGGGCAGGGAGATTCTTGCCGCGCTGGAACACGGCGTGGCGCAGGAAGGGGCGAAGGGGCCGCGTCTTCTCCAGACGGCGGGCCTGCGCTATGAGGTGGATTCCACCCGTCCCGCCGGTTCCCGGGTGCTGAAGGCGGAAGTGCAGGATGAAAAGGGAACGTTTTCCCCTCTTGAGCCGGACGGGCGCTATATCGTGGCGCTTGCCGATTATCTTGCCGAAGGGGGGGACGGTTATGCCGTGCTGGCCGGAGGAGGCGCGGTTCCTTCGCCCGAGAGTCTGGTGGTGGATGAGGTGGAAGCCTGGATACGGACGCATTCCCCGCTGCCCGAGCCGGAGGGCGGGCGCATCATCCGTGTAAGATAGGCCGCTTCATGTAAAAGAAAGGCTCCCGACCGTATGATGCGGCCGGGAGCCTTAGTTTTTCTGAACGCCGCAACCTCAGGCGGACCCGTGAAGCTCCGCTCGGGGGAGACGGACTCCCCCGGAGCGCTCAGATGCTGAAGTAGTCCTTCGCGGATTCGAAGAGGTGCAGGTCGTAATCGCCGGGCACGTTTTTGTAGAGGCCTGCGCCCGTGCGTTCGGAGTGGCCCATTTTGCCCAGCACGCGGCCGTCGGGCGAGGTGATGCCTTCGACGGCCCAGATGGAGCCGTTGGGGTTGAAGTCCACATCCATGGAGGGATTGCCTTCAAGGTCCACATACTGCGTGGCTATCTGCCCGCCTGCACGCAGCTTTTCCAGCAGCGCGCCGTCGCAGAGGAAGCGGCCTTCGCCGTGGGAAACGGGCACGGAAACCACATCGCCCACGTTCACCCTGCCGAGCCACGGAGACAGGCGCGAGCAGACGCGCGTACGCGCGATCTTCGACTGATGGCGGCCGATGACGTTGAAGGTGAGGGTGGGGCAGTTCTCGTCGGTATCGATGATTTCGCCGTAGGGCACGAGACCGAGCTTGATGAGCGCCTGGAAGCCGTTGCAGATGCCGAGCATGAGGCCGTCGCGGTCCTTGAGCAGGCGCATGGTGGCGTCCGCCACTTCGGGATTGCGGAAGAAGGCGGTGATGAACTTGCCGGAACCTTCCGGTTCGTCGCCGCCGGAGAAGCCGCCGGGCACGAAGATGATGTGGCTGTCGCGCGCAGCGCGGGCGAAGCGGGCGGCCGATTCCGACACTTCCGCGGCCGACTGGTTGCGGAGCACCATGATTTCCGGTTCAAGGCCTGCACGGAGCACGGCACGGGCGCTGTCGTATTCGCAGTTGGTGCCGGGGAAGACGGGAATGAGCACCCTGGGCCTTGCCGCGCCCACGCGGGGCACGGCCACCGGGCTCTTTTCAGAGGCGATCACGGGCACGGGGGCGGCTTCGGTTTCGGTACGGCTCGGATAGATATTTTCCAGCACGCCTTCGTTCAGAGCGAGAAGCTCGCTTACGGAGGCGCTGTCCTTACCGAGGCTGATCATGCCGTCGCCGGTGGTGGAGCCTATCTTCAGGCCGCAGGCGCAGTCTTCGGAAAGTTCCGCCACGATGGCGCCGGGCATGGGCCTGTGCCATGCCACGTCGGCGCAGGCGGCAAATCCCGTGCCGTTGCCGAAGGACATGTTCATGACGGCTTCCGCCACGCTGTTTTCCACGGCCCAGGCAGCCTTGACGATGCCCTTTTCCCGCAGGGCGGCAAAGCCGTCCCAGCAGGCCCTGAGAGCGGAGGCGTCTTCGCTTTCAGGGGCGAAGAGGTACACGCCGTGTCCGGCTTCCTTGAATTCGGGAGAAAGAATGTCCCCGACCTTGGCCGGAGCGATGGCGAAGGAAATGAGGGTGGGAGGCACGTCCATGTCGAGGAAGGAACCGGACATGGAGTCCTTGCCGCCTATGGCCGCCACGCCGAGACCGAGCTGGGCGTCCAGCGCGCCGAGCAGGGCGGAGAAGGGCTTGCCCCAGCGTTCGGGGTCGTCGCGCAGCTTTTCAAAATATTCCTGAAGAGAAAGGTACGCCTTGCGGTAATCGCAGCCTGCCGCGGCAAGACGGGCCACGGAGGTGACCACGGAGCGGTAGGCTCCCCTGTACGGGTCGACGCACATCTGATCCGCGTCGAAGCCCCATGCCATGACGGAGCAGTCTTCGGTTTCCTGTCCGGGCAGTACGGGCAGCAGCGCGGCCATGGCCTGTGCGGGCGTGCGCTGACGCACGCCGCCGAAGGGCATGAGCACGGAACCTGCGCCGATGGTGGAGTCGAAGCGCTCGGCAAGGCCGCGGCGGGAGGCGCATTTCAGGCTGGAAGCCGTTTCGCGCAGGCTGGAGGCCGCGGGAGCGTCAAGAGCGGAACGGTCCTTCGCGTTCACCTTGACGGTGGTGTGCTTGGACGCGCCGTTGGTATCCAGGAAGGCGCGGGAAAGGTTCACGATGGTCTGGCCCTGCCAGGTCATGACCATGCGGGCATCTTCCGTGACCTCGGCCACCTGATAGGCTTCGAGATTTTCCTTCTGCGCCGCGGCGATGAAGGCTTCCGCATCCTTGGCGGCCACCACGCAGGCCATGCGTTCCTGCGATTCGGAAATGGCGAGTTCCGTACCGTCCAGCCCTTCATACTTCTTGCGCACCGCGTCCAGGCGGATGCTCAGACCGGGGGCGAGTTCGCCTATGGCCACGGACACGCCGCCCGCGCCGAAGTCGTTGCAGCGCTTGATGAGCCGGGTGACGCTGCCGTCGCGGAACAGGCGCTGTATCTTGCGTTCTTCGGGCGCGTTGCCCTTCTGCACTTCCGAGGCCATGGTCACGAGGGACTTGCGGTTGTGGCTCTTGGAGGAGCCGGTGGCGCCGCCTATGCCGTCGCGTCCCGTGCGGCCGCCGAGGAGGATGACCACGTCGCCGGGAGCGGGGCGCTCGCGCACCACGTTCGCGGCCGGAGCCGCGGCCGCCACGGCGCCGACTTCGAGGTGCTTGGCCACATAGCCGTTATGGTAGACTTCGGAAACCATGCCCGTGGCAAGACCTATCTGGTTGCCGTAGGAGGAATAGCCTGCGGCCGCCGTCTGGGCCAGCTTGCGCTGGGGAAGCTTGCCCGGAATGGTTTCGGAAACGGGCGTGCGCGGATCGCCGCAGCCGGTGACGCGCATGGCCTGATACACATACGCGCGGCCGGAGAGCGGGTCGCGGATGCAGCCGCCGATGCAGGTGGCTGCGCCGCCGAAAGGCTCGATTTCCGTGGGGTGATTGTGCGTTTCGTTTTTGAACATGAGCAGCCAGTCCTGCTCTTCGCCGTTCACCGTGGCCGTGACGTGTATGGAGCAGGCGTTGATTTCCTCGCTCTGATCCATGTTGCCGAGCAGACCGCGCTTTTTGAGCGTCTTGGCGGCAATGGTGGCCATGTCCATGAGGGTCCGGGGCCTTACGGCCGCCTTTTCCTCGCCGTACACCTCCACACGGGCGGCAAGGTAGCGCTCGTAGGCGGCGCGGGTCTCGTCGTCCAGAATCTCCACGGAGTCGATATGCGTGGAGAAGGTGGTATGGCGGCAGTGGTCGGACCAGTAGGTGTCCACCACGCGCACTTCCGTGATGGTGGGATCGCGCTTTTCCTCGTCGCGGAAATGGGCCTGAAGAAATTTGAGGTCGTCAAGATCCATGGCGAGGCCGAGGGAATCGAGCAGTTCTTTCAGACCGGCTTCGTCCATGGAGATGAAGCCTTCCACGGTGCTCACGCTGCTGGGCACCTCGTATTCCATGCGCAGCGTTTCCACGGCGCCGAGTCCGGCTTCGCGCGCTTCCACGGGGTTGATAAGGTAGCGCTTGATTTTTTCCACATCGGCTTCGGAAAGGTCGCCCGAAAGCAGGAAGACCCGCGCCGTGCGCACGGCGGGCCTTTCTCCCTGCGTCATGAGCTGGATGCACTGACTCGCGGAGTCGGCACGCTGGTCGAACTGGCCGGGCAGATATTCCACGGCGAACGCCGTATGGTCGCCGGCGGGAAGCTGTTCGCTCACATCGTCGACCTGCGGTTCGGAAAACACGGTCTTCACCGCGCGGCGGAAGGCTTCCTCATCCAGTCCTTCCACGTCGTAGCGGTTGATGAGCCGAAGTCCGGCAAGGGAAGAGATGCCGAGCAGGGTGCGAAGCTCGGCAAGCAGCGCTCCGGCTTCATGCCGCAGGGCGGGCTTTTTCTCTACATAGATGCGTCTTACCATTCTCGAATTCCTTCGCAGCGGGCGGACCGCCGCATGTCGTGCAGGGGGCAGCCGGGCCGCGCCCGCCCGTGCGGGCGCGGCCTTGTCTCAGGCGAGGACGACCTTTTCCTCGCCGGAAACGATTTCTCCAAGAACATAGGCTTCGCAGCCCTGAGCCTTCAGGGCGGCAAGGGCCTTGTCCGCCGTATCGTTCGACACGATCACGGTCATGCCCACGCCCATGTTGTAGGTGTTGAACATATCGCGTTCGGGGATGTTTCCTTCGCGCTGCAGCATGGAGAAAATGGCCGGGGTACGCACGGCGGCCTTCTCCACTCTGGCGGCAAGCCCGTCGGGCACGCAGCGGGGGATGTTTTCATAGAATCCGCCGCCGGTGATGTGGCTTATGCCGTGCACGTCGGCGGCGGCAATGGCCGCAAGCACGGGCTTCACATAGATGACGGTGGGAGTGAGCAGCGCCTCGCCCAGCGTCATGCCGAGTTCGTCGCAGTAGCGGTGAAGGTCGGCGTTTTCCACGTCGAAGACCTTGCGTACCAGCGAGTAGCCGTTGGAATGAAGCCCGGAGGAGGGCAGCGCCAGAATGACGTCGCCTTCCCGCATACGCTTGTGGTCGATGATCTTTTCCCGATCCACCACGCCCACGGCAAAGCCCGCGAGGTCGTAGTCGTCCGCGGCCATGGTGCCGGGGTGTTCGGCCGTTTCGCCGCCGATGAGGGCGCAGCCGGCCTGCACGCAGCCTTCCGCCACTCCGGAAACGAGGGTGGCCACCTTTTCAGGTTCGTTCCTGCCTATGGCGATGTAGTCGAGGAAGAAGAGGGGCTTTGCACCGCAGCAGACGATGTCGTTCACGCACATGGCCACGCAGTCGATGCCCACGGTGTCGTGCCTGTTCATGAGCTGGGCGATGCGCTGCTTGGTGCCTACGCCGTCGGTGCCGGAAACGAGCACCGGACGCGCCATGCCGGCGGTGTCGGGCTCGAACAGGCCCCCGAAGCCGCCGAGATCGGACACCACACCGGGAATGAGGGTGCGTTCGACATGGCGCTTCATGAGGCGCACGCCTTCATAGCCGGCTTCGATATTGACGCCGGCCGCGGCATAGGAAGCGGAGTGGGAATTGTTCATGGCTTATCCTTTTCCATTCCAGCAATAGGTGCAGATCTTCTCTCTGTCGATGCCGATGGCTTCAAGCAGACCGTCCAGCGACTGATAGCCCAGCGAGTCGAAGCCCATCTTCTTGCAGATGGCGGCCAGCAGGCTTTTACCGCGCGCCGTGGAGGCGTCGGCGTATTCCTCGAGGTGGCGGTGCCCCTCGTCGCCTTCCAGTTCCTGGATGATGCGCCGGGCCAGAAGGTCCATGTCGGAATTGCCCCGGGAGAAGTTCAGGTACTTGCAGCTGTACATGATGGGCGGACAGGCGGAACGCATGTGCACTTCCGCCGCGCCGGATTCGAACAGAAAGTCCACCGTTTCCCGCAGCTGCGTACCGCGCACGATGGAATCGTCCACGAAAAGCAGCTTCTTGCCCTGAATGAGTTCGGGCACGGGGATCTGCTTCATCTTGGCCACCTGATTGCGCACGGCCTGGTTGGCGGGCATGAAGGAACGCGGCCAGGTGGGGGTGTACTTCACGAAGGGCCTTGCGAAGGGAAGCTTGCAGTGGTTGGCGAAGCCTATGGCGTGAGGCGTGCCGGAATCGGGCACGCCCGCCACATGATCGACGTCCGGCAGCGTTCCCCGCGCCATTTCATTGCGCGCCATGATCTCGCCGTTGCGGTAGCGCATGACTTCCACGTTCACCCCTTCGTAATTGGAGTTGGGGTAGCCGTAGTACGTCCAGAGGAAGGCGCATATCTTCATGGGCTTTTCCGCGGCAGAGAGCGTTTCATAGCCCCCGGCCGTGATGCGCACGATTTCGCGCGGCCCGAGCTCGTAGGCGTCCGCGTATCCCAGCTTGTGATAGGCGAAGGATTCGAAGGAAACGCTGTAGCCCGTGTCGCTTCTGCCGATATGCACCGGCAGACGCCCCATCTTGTCCCTGGCGGTGATGATGGCGTCTTCCGTGAGCAGGAGCATGGTCATCGAACCTTCGATGACGTCCTGCGCATAGCGGATGCCCGAAACGATGTCGTCCTTCTGATTGATGAGCGCCGCCACGAGCTCGGTGGGGTTCACCTTGCCGGAACTGGTGGCCATGAACTGATGGCCGCAGTTGGAAAAGTAATCCTTCACCAGCGTTTCGGCATTGTTGATGATGCCGACCGTGCAGATGGCGTACAGGCCCAGATGGGAACGCACCAGAAGCGGCTGAGGATCGATGTCGCTGATGCAGCCTATGCCGGCGCATCCTCTGAACTCGGCGAGGTCCTTTTCGAACTTGGTTCGGAAAGGCGTATTTTCAATGTTGTGGATCTGCCGCTGAAAGCCGAGTTCTCTGTCGTATATGGCCATGCCGCCCCGGCGCGTGCCGAGGTGGGAGTGGTAGTCCACGCCGAAGAAGATGTCCAGCACGCAGTCGCGCCTTGAGATGGCGCCGAAGAATCCGCCCATATGCGTTCCGCTCCTACGCGAAGAAGAGCTTGGAAAGGGTCATGGGGTCGATGTATTCCCCGTCCTTGTACACACGCATGTTGCCGGAGGCGATTTCGTCGATGAGCATGACCTTGCCGTCGGCGTCGTAGCCGTATTCGAACTTGATGTCGTAGAGGGTGAGGCCCTTTTCGGCCAGATCGTCGGCCACGATGCGGGTGATCTTCTGGGTCATTTCCTTGATGTCCTCATACTGCTGTTCGGTCATGACGCCGAGCACCACGAGGCCGTCCTTGGTGACCAGAGGATCGCCGAGATCGTCGTTCTTGAAGGTGGTTTCCACATAGGCGGGCAGATCCGCGCCGGATTCCACATAGTCGCCGTAGCGGCGCAGGAAGCTGCCCACGGCCTTGAGGCGGCAGATGACTTCGAGGCCCTTGCCGAACACCTTGGCGGGGAGCACTTCCATGGTGGTGTCGGCGAGGTTCGCGTTCACATAGTGGGTCTTGATGCCGGCGGCGTTGATCTTTTCGAAGAAGTAGATGGACATGCGCAGGTTCACGTCGCCCACGCCTTCGATGGTGAGGCCGACGGAGTTTTCGCCGGGATCGAACACGCCGTCCTTGCCGGTGCAGTCGTCCTTGAACTTCAGAAGATAGTTGCCGTTGTCCAGAGCGTAAACGTTCTTGGTTTTGCCGGTGTAGACAAGATTCATGAGAAATGCCTCCCTAGGGGTGTTGGGGTGTGAATGCGGTGAAGGGCGCACCCGTTCCGGGCCGGAGGAGCGATGCCGTGCTTCCCCCGTTCCGACGGCGTGTCGCGCCGAAAAGAACGCAAAAAGGGCAGCCCTGCGTCTGGCGTACAGGCTGCCTCTCTCCGGTCCACATGATGCACCATGCACCCGTGCCCTCTGTCGTTGCGGGAAGGATTCTTTTTGCCGAGCCTTCATGACGAAGGGCGGCATGCGTGCAGGCAGCCTCAAGGCGCGCGCGAAGGCCGCAGGAAAAGGCCGCGGTATGCGTTCCGGCGTTATGGCCGTTCGTGCAGAAGCTCCCGGTGAGGGCCGGTTGAGTGCTCATCGCGTTCATGGTGTTAGATTGAAGGAAAAACAAAGGGGCAATATAGCCTGTTTCAGGACGCTTCGCAAGAGGCGGGCGGGGGCTTCCGGCTGCAGAGGCGCTGCGGAAGCGGCCAGGGAGCCGTGTCCGCACGGCAGAGGGAGGAAAAAGCATGACTCCGGTACGCGGTCCAGAAGCGGCGGTGCGTGCGCAAGTCCGCGCCGGAGCACGCTTTTTGATGCGCTTTGCCAGGTCTGAGGGCAAAAGCGGAAAAAAGCCCGGAGAAAGGGTTGTGCCTTTTCTCCGGGCTTTCTTCATCGGGCAGAAGGGGCCTGCCCCGGCGTCAGTTCTTGTCGAACTCATAGCGCAGCACGGGGGTACGCGCGGCGCGCACTTCGTCCGGCCTGCCTATGGGGCAGCGGTGCGGCGCTGCGTGCAGGTAGGCGGCGTCGGTCTTCGCCCTGTCCAGAATGGCGATGAAGGCTTCTGCCGCATCGTCCAGGGTTTCGGGACTTTCGGTTTCCGTGGGCTCCACCATGAGCGCCTCATGCACGATGAGCGGGAAGTACATGGTCGGCGGATGGATGCCGTAGTCCAGCAGGGATTTGGCCACGTCCATGGCGGTGACGCCCATGTCGTGCTTCTGCCGTTCCAGCGACATGACGAACTCATGCATACAGAGCGTATCGTAGGCCATGTCGTAATGTCCGGCGAGCTTCTTCATGAGGTAGTTGGCGTTGAGCACGGCCACGGCCGAGGCTTCGGGAATGCCCTCGCGTCCCAGGGTGAGAATGTAGGTGAGCGCCTTCACCGCCACAAGGAAGTTGCCGTAGAAGGAACGCACCCTGCCCATGCTGTTTTCCGGCCTGAAGAAGCTGTAGCCGTCGGCCTCCTTCCGCACGCGGGGGCCGGGCAGGAAGGGTTCCAGAAAGGCCTTGCAGCCCGCCGGGCCGCAGCCGGGTCCGCCGCCGCCGTGAGGCGTGGAAAAGGTTTTGTGCAGGTTGAGGTGCACGCAGTCGAAGCCCATGTCGCCGGGACGGGCGTGCCCCATGACGGCGTTGAGGTTCGCGCCGTCGTAGTAGCACAGGCCCCCCGCTTCATGCACGATGCGCGTGATGTCGAGGATGTTGGGGTCGAAAAGGCCCACCGTGTTGGGGTTGGTGAGCATGAGGCCCGCGGTATCGGGGCCCACGGCCTTCTGCAGGGCCTCAAGATCCACGCCGCCCTCGGCATTGGAGGGCACGGAAACCACCGTGAAGCCCGCCATGGTGGCCGAGGCGGGATTGGTGCCGTGGGCGGAATCGGGCACGATGATCTTCGTGCGGGCCGTGTCGCCCCGCGAGAGGTGGTAGCGGCGGATGAGCAGAAGGCCCGTGTATTCGCCGTGCGCTCCGGCCGCAGGCTGCATGGTCATGCCGTCCATGCCGGTGATTTCGCAAAGCAGGCCTTCCACCTTGTACAGCGCTTCAAGGCAGCCCTGCACGCTTTCTTCCGGCTGGAGGGGATGAATGTCGGCAAAGCCCGGCAGGGCGGCCATTTCCTCATTCAGCCTGGGGTTGTACTTCATGGTGCAGGAGCCCAGGGGGTAGAAGCCCTTGTTCACGCCGTGGGTCTGGGAGGCAAGCTCGGTATAGTGACGGCCGAGGTCCACCTCCGCCATTTCCGGCAGGCGGGGAGCTGAGGAACGCAGCGCGGAAGAGGAGAACTGCACCTTTTCCACATCGCATTCGGGCAGGAGGCTTTCGCAGCGGCCGGGACGGCTTCTTTCAAAAAGGAGTTTCATTGTGCGCATACCTCCCGGATGGCGGTGACGAGTTCATCCATGTCGTTTTTGCTGCAGAGTTCGGTGCAGCACCACAGGATGCCGCCTTCCACGGGCAGACCGCCGAGTATGCCCTTCTTCGCGAGTTCCCGGCAGAGAAGTTCCGGGTCCACGGGGCATCCGGTGAGAAATTCGTGGAAGAATTCCCTGCCTTCATGGCGCAGGCCGAAGCCGGGAATGCGGGCAAGTTCCGCCGCCAGATAATGGGCGTGGGCGGCGGAGTTTTCCGCCGCACGGCGCAGTCCCTGCGGACCCATGGCCGCAAGGTAGACCGATGCCGTCATGGCGCAGAGCGCCTCGTTGGAACAGATGTTGGAAGAGGCCTTTTCGCGGCGGATGTGCTGTTCGCGGGCCTGCAGGGTGAGCACGAAGGCGCGGCGGCCTTCGCCGTCCACGGTTTCGCCCACAATGCGGCCGGGCAGGCGGCGCATGAGTTCCTTCTTGCAGGCCATGAAGCCGAGATAGGGCCCGCCGAAGCCGAGCGGCATGCCCAGAGGCTGGCCTTCGCCCACGGCAATGTCGGCCCCGTATTCCCCGGGCGTTTTCAGAAGGCCGAGGGAAATGGGGTTCGCCCCCATGACCACGCGGGCTCCGGCTTCATGCGCGGCGGAAACAAGGGCGTCCATGTCTTCCAGCACGCCGTAGTAGTTGGGGCTCTGCACATAAAGGCAGGCCGTGTCGTCGGAAAGGGCCGCGCGCAGATCTTCCACTGCGGTGGCGCCAGACGAGACGGGAAGCACCGTAACGGGCACGTTGCGGCTTTCGCAGTAGGTTTGCACCACCTCGCGCACCTGCGGGTCGACGGTTCCGGCAAGGATGACGCCGTTTTTGCGGCGTTCAAGGCACATGAGCACGGCTTCGGCCGCAGCCACGGCCCCGTCGTACACCGAGGCGTTGGATACGTCCATGCCGGTGAGCTCGCAGATCTGCGTCTGGTATTCAAAAATGGACTGAAGCACGCCCTGGCTTATTTCCGCCTGGTAGGGCGTGTATGCCGTGACGAAGTCCTCCTTGGAGGTCACCGTCTTCACAATGGAAGGAATGTAGTGGCGGTATGCGCCTGCGCCGCGGAACACGCTGCGGAAGCGCACGTTCTTTTCCGCAAGAGCGCTTACCTTGCGCGCCGTTTCCATTTCGCTCAGTCCGTGGGGGAGGTTGAGCTCATGCACGCGCACCTTTTCGGGCACCACGCGGAAGAGCTCCTCCTCGGACGTGAGGCCCAGGGAAGCGAGCATGGCCTTCCTTTCCTCCCCGGTCGCGGGGATGTAGCTTCCCATGCTAGGCCTCCTCGGACTTGCACACGGCCTCGTAGCCGGCCGCGTCGAGCAGTTCGCCCACGGCTTCCGCGCCGGAAACCTTGATGAGCCAGGCGTCGTAGGGGGATTCGTTCAGCAGGGCGGGGTTGTCGATGAGCGCCTCGTTCACGGCGGACACGGTGCCGGTCACCGGGCTGAACACGCCGGACACGGCCTTCACGGATTCCACGTCGGCAAAGGAGTCGCCCATGGTCACGGCGTCGCCTTCCTGCGGAAGTTCGATGAACACGATGTCGCCGAGGGCGCTCTGCGCAAAGTCGGTGAGGCCGATGACGTAAACGTCGCCTTCGGTTTTGATCCATTCATGGGAAGCGGTGTACTTGAGTTCGGCGGGAATCTTGGACATGGCTGTGCTCCGTAGGGGATAGATGGTTCAAAAAGGAGACGGAAAAGGGCCGGTTCAGCGTTTGTAGAAAGGAAGAGGAACGATTTGCGCGCTCACGCGGCGGCCGCGCACGTCCACATCCACAAGGGTGCCGGGGGCGCTGTGCGCAACGTCCACAAGGGCCATGGCCACGGCCTTGCCCACGGCCGGGCAGTGGGTGCCGGAGGTGGTTTCGCCGATGCGCTCGTCGCCCAGAAACACATCCTGATGTTCGCGCGCGATGCCGCGGCCCGTCATGACGAGCCCTACGCGCACGCGCGAAGGCTCTCCCGCCGCCGCAAGGGCGGCTTTGCCGATGAAGTCGGGCTTTTCCATCTTCACACCGAAGGAAAGCCCCGCTTCAAAGGGAGTGATGTCTTCGTTCATTTCATGGCCGTACAGGGGCATGGCGGCCTCGAGGCGCAGGGTATCGCGTGCGCCGAGTCCGCAGGGGATGAGCCCGTATTCCCTGCCGGCTTCACGCAGCATCTGCCAGAGACGGACGGCGTTTTCCGGCGCGGTATAGATTTCATAGCCCGTTTCGCCGGTGTAGCCCGTGCGGGACACCATGCACGGAATGCCGCCTACCGGAATATCGCGCACGGCGGTGTAGTACTTCTGCGGCAGCTTTTCGGCAGGGGCGAGCCTGGCGAGAATGTCGGGCGAGGCAGGGCCCTGCAGGGCGAGCTGCGCCACGGAATCGGAAATATCCTCGGCCTTCGTGCCGGGCAGAAGGTTCGCCGCCATGTGCGCGTAGTCCTTGTGCCGGTTGGCCGCGTTCACCACGGCAAGATATTCCTCCTCACCGAACTTGTAGATGACGAGGTCGTCGATGACGCCGCCTTTTTCATTGCACATGACGCTGTAGCGCACCTTGCCCACGGGCATGTTCGTGAAGTCGTTGGTGAGCAGGTGATGGAGCGTTTCCAGTGCGGAAGGGCCGGTAAAACGGATTTCTCCCATGTGGGACACGTCGAACAGGCCTGCCGCCCGGCGCACGGCCATGTGTTCCTTGATGACGCCGTCCGCATACTGGACGGGGAGCAGATAACCGGCAAAGGGGACGATCTTGCCGCCTTCCGCGATGTGCACGTCGTAAAGAGGGGTTTTCTGTTCCATGGGCCTTCTCCTCGAAAAAGGGAATAAAAAAGAGGCACAGATAACGAACGACTTCGTCATCTGTGCCTCTGTTACTGACCTGAAAGATTCTCCGCCGGGCGGATTGCCTCATTGGTGCATTGCTGCTTTCCAGAGTTTGTCCAGAACCGGTCCTTTTGCCTGAGAGTTCTCGCGGCCCCTTCGGCGTCGCCTTCCGGCGCTCTCTCCCGGTTCCTTCATCCAAATCCATGCACGGCCCTATTCGTTTGAAAGAACCACAGAAAACTGTCGTTCCAAACTGCTTGTCCAATATCACGGGCATGGAACAAGGTCAAGATATGTTGCCGGAGCGGCGCGGGAACTCTTTTTTTCCTCACCGTTCCGGCGCTCGGGGAGAAGGCGGCGTTTCGCCTTTGTTTCCGGGAAGATGGAGCAGTACCTTCTTCATGGTTTTCGTGCGGATACCTTTCGGCGTGCCGGGGAGTGAGGGCATGGCATACCGGCGGTTTCCCCGGCGGGCAAATTGCGTTAGAAGAGAACCTGCCGTACGGGCAGGGAGGAGATACGCCGTGGAATTCGGTTTCAGATTTGCGGAAAGAAAGGATACGGCCCTGATTTTGCAGTTCATCAGGGAACTTGCGGACTATGAGAAGATGCTGCACGAAGTCGTCGCGGATGAAGGAACGCTGGAAGAGTGGATTTTCGACAGAAAGAAGGCGGAAGTCATCTTTGCGCTTGAAGACGGCAGGGAAGTCGGCTTTGCCCTGTTCTTCCATAATTTTTCCACCTTCCTCGGCCGGGCGGGCATCTATCTGGAAGATTTGTACGTCCGGCCGGAATACCGCGGCAGAGGATACGGAAAGGCGCTGCTGAAGAAGCTGGCCGCCCTTGCCGTGGAGCGCGGCTGCGGCCGCCTGGAGTGGTGGTGCCTCGACTGGAACAGGCCGAGCATTGATTTTTATCTTTCCCTCGGCGCGGAATCCATGAAGGACTGGACGGTGTACAGAATCGCCGGGGAGACGCTGCAGAATCTTGCCCGGTAAGGCGATGCTCCGGCAGAGGGCCTTTTGCCGGAAGATGAGAAGCTCCCGGCATGGCCGGATTCCGCGCAAAAGGCGTAAGGAACCGCCTTGCATGCATCTCCCGGAGAGGGAGAAGAAAAAGAAGGGCCGCCCCGGAAGGGCGGCCCATGTTCATGCCGAAGAGCCGGATCAGGCCGACTGGTCGGTGAGGGTCAGCTTTTTCTTGGTGGCGGAAATGCTTTCCGTCTGCACCTTGCTGCGGTCGGTGTAGTGGGTGTGCAGCAGATCGTGGGCCTTGTGGGAATTCGGCTCGCCGAGGAAGTCCTCATACAGCCGGATGATCTGCGGGTTGTTGTGGGACTGGCGGCGCGGCATGTTCTTGTCGATGGTGAAGAGTCCCTGCCTGCGGTCGCGGGCATGGGGGTGATAGTCCTTCTTCACGCGGCAGGTGCCGCCGCCGTCCACGCAGCCGCCGGGGCAGGCCATGACCTCGATGAAGGTATAGGGGGAATTGCCCGCCACGGCCTGTTCCGCCAGCTTTCGGGCATTGGCGAGCCCGTGAACCACGGCCACCCTGATGACGCCGTTGCCTTCGCCGAGGTCCACTTCCGCCTCACGCATGCCTTCTTCGCCGCGCACGGGCACAACGTCCACACCGGGCAGTTCCTTATGATTGAGCACGGCGTACACGGTACGGACGGCGGCTTCCATCACGCCGCCCGTGGTGCCGAAGATGACGGCCGCACCGGTGGAATCGCTCATGTAGGGGTTGTCGAACTCTTCCGGTTCCATTTTCGCAAGATCAATGCCGCAGCGGCGGAAGAGGCGGGAGAGTTCGCGCACGGTAATCACCACATCGGTATCGGGCGCGCCGTTGACATGGAGCTGGGGCCGTGCGGCCTCATCCTTTTTCGCCGTGCAGGGCATGATGGATATGGCACGGATTCTCCGGGGAGAGAGGCCCATTTTTTCGGCAAGATAGCTTTTGACCAGAGAACCTGCCACCGCCTGCGGGGAACGGGTGGTGGAAACGTAGGGCAGCACGTCCGGGCAGTGCTTTTCCGCATAGTTCACCCATGCCGGGCAGCAGGAGGTGAAGAGGGGGAGCTTGCCGCCGTTTCTGATGCGGCTGAGCAGTTCCGAACCTTCCTCCATGATGACCACGTCGGCGGCGAAATCGGTGTCGATGACCACGTCGGCGCCGAGGCGGCGCAGCGCGGCCACGATTTTGCCCTGAACATTTTCACCGGGAGCAAGGCCGAACTCCTCGCCGAGCACCACGCGCACGGAAGGAGCAAAGGAAAACACGGTGGTGAGTTCCGGGTTGGCGATGTAATCGAGCACGGCGTCGTTTTCATCGCGCTCGGAAAGGGCGCCCGTGGGGCAGACCAGGGTGCACTGACCGCACTGTATGCAGGCGGAGGTGTTCTGGCTGGGGGCCATGCCCACGCCGATATGCGCGCCTACGCCCGTGCCGTCCACGGTAAGGGCGGCCACCCCCTGCACCTTGCGGCAGACCTCCACGCAGCGCAGGCAGCGCACGCATTTGGTCATGTCGCGCACCATGCCGCGCATGGTGTCGTCGAAGGGGCGCACGGAAGGCATACGCGGGGCGAAGCGGTTGGTGGAAAGGCCCACGTATTCGGCCAGATCCTGCAGCTCGCAGTTGCCGTGGCGGGCGCAGGCTCCGCAGTCCTGATCGTGGTCGGCAAAGATGAGCTCCACCTGAAGGCGCTGCATGTCGCGCACGCGGGCGGAGCGGGTGTTCACCCGCATCCCTTCTTCCATGGGAGTGTTGCAGGTGGTCATCATTTCGGTATGGCCGTTTTTGTCCGTCACTTCCGCAAGACACACGCGGCAGGTGCCGGGCTTGTGGTCGAGAGGCTGGAAGTGGCAGAGCGTGGGAATGAAGATGCCGTTGCGCCGGGCCACCTGAAGGATGGTTTCCCCGGCCTCGAAACTATAGTCACGTCCGTTGATGGATGCATTCATGGCAGATTCTCTCAGAAACGGTTAGGCTTTGAAACCGGGGATGGGGGAGCGGGTGACGACGGACATGATGCGGTAGCAGCGCATACAGCGTCTGGCTTCCTTCCACGCCTCTTCCTGACTCATGCCCAGTTCCACTTCCTTGAAGTTGCCTGCGCGTTCGGCGGGGGCGAGTTCGCTGAGCTTCACGCGGGCTTTCTTTTCCTGCCCGCATACCGGCTCGTCGCCGAGCAGGTCGGCCTTGCGGATGAGTTCGCTTATGCGTTCGCGGGCAAGGAAGGGAGGCTTGCCGTATTCAAGATAGCTCACAATGGCCTGCGCGCCGATGGAACCCTGAGCCATGCCGTGGATGAGTACGCTCGGGCCCTTGGTGCGGGGACCGGTGGTACCGTCGCCGCCGGCGAAGACGCCGGGCCGGGAGGTGGCCTGATATTCGTCGACGATGATGCAGTTCTTGCGGTCGAGGGCGATGCCGTCTTCACTGGTGAGCATGGCGGGATCGCTCTTCTGGCCGATGGCGGCGATGACGTGGTCGCAGGGAATGACGAATTCCGAACCGGGGATGGGCGTGACGCCGCGGCGGCCGCTTTCATCGGGTTCCGTCTGCTGCATGGCCACGCAGCGCAGGCCTTTGATCTTTCCGTCTTCCACCACCAGGGAATCCTGGCCGGAAAGGAAGTGGAACTGCACGCCTTCGCGCATGGCTTCCACGATTTCCTCTCTGTCGGCCGGGGCGTCGGCTTCCGTGCGGCGGTAGACGAGGTGCACCTTGCCGTTTGTCATGCGCACGGCGGAACGGCAGCAGTCCATGGCCACGTTGCCGCCGCCCACCACGACAACATCGCCTTCCATGGAGGGCGTGACGCCGGTTTCCAGCGTGTCGTGCACCTTTTCCAGAAAATCTATGCCGTTTTCATAGCCGGGGAGCGAGGTGTCTTCCCCTTCCATGCCGAGATAGCCGCCCAGCGGGCAGCCGGTGGCGATGAACACGGCCTTGTAGCCCCGGTTGAACAGGTCGTCGATGTGGAAGTCGCGCCCGAGCTTCTGCTTGAAGAAGAACATGCCGCCCATCTGCTTGACGAGTTCGTTTTCCTGCAGGAGCACGTTCTTGGGCAGGCGGTAGAAGGGTATGCCGTAGCGCACCATGCCGCCGGCCTTGTCGTGGGCTTCATAGATATCCACGGGATAGCCGGTTTCCAGAAGCTGATAGGCGCAGGTGACGCCCACGGGGCCCGCGCCGATGACGGCCACGCGCTTGTTCTTCGTGGTGGGGCAGGGTTCCGGCTTCAGAATGCCGGGCACGATGGTCTTGTCGGCGGCGAAGCGCTTGAGGTTCTTGATGTCCACGGGAGCATCCACCTGGGCGCGGCGGCAGGCCTTTTCGCAGTAGCGCACGCATACGCGGCCGCAGCTTCCCGCGAGAGGGTAGTGGTTGAGCACCACGCCTGAGGCAAGGTCGTTATGGCCGTCCTGCAGGTAGTCGATGTAGCGGGGCACGTTGACGTGGCTCGGGCAGGCTTCGATGCAGGGGCTTGTGGTGACGGAATAGAAGCCCGCGTTCCCGTGGAAGGGGAAGGGGCGCAGCTCGTCGGGGAAATGGGCAATGGCGTTGAGAAGAGGCGTCGTGCCCGTGCGGCCCACACCGCAGAGGGAGGTTTCGTGCATCTGTTCGGTGATGTCGCGCACTTCTTCCCAGTTCACCTCTCCGCCGTGGCAGGCCTTTTCCAGCTCCTGAGCGAGAATGTGCGAGCCGGCGCGGCAGGGCGAACACTTGCCGCAGGATTCGGCGGCAAGGCGTTCATGATGCTTCCACAGCGCCCAGGCGAGACTGGCCGTGCGGGAAAAGACCAGAAAGCCCCGGTTGCTGAGAAAAACCTCCGTGGGATTTCCTTCGTTGAACTGATCGAAAAGTTCCAGCGGCAAATCCTTCGGAGAGGTGGGAGCAGCGGAGCCGCGATTGTCGTACACGACATTGTCCCAGACTCCGTAAATCAGCTGCGGCATAGGGCAGAGCCTCCTTGAATGGTGCATGTGGCATGTTGGACGGTAACGGGGGCCTTCCTTTTTTCACGGAGCGGGACCTTTGCTTTTTCGGGGCCTTTTTCCGTAAAAGGGAGTTTTCCTGCCGAGAGGCGGGGAGCCGCCAACAGGTATATTGCTTGTATGTAGGGAAAAAAAAGGCGTTCGTAAAGAGAGGAGAAAAAAGCGCAGGAAGAATGTCGCCGTGTTCTGCCGCCGGGCAGGGGAGGCGGCCCTCGACGGGCCGTGTGTCCGTGGCCGTATGGGCGCTCTTCGCAATGGCGGTAAAACATTGCAGGCCGGAATGCGTATCATGCGGATTTTTCCGTCCGTCATCAGCGCCGTCATGCTTTTTTTCGCGCGGCTTCCGCGGCCGGTTCTCCCGAGGACATACGAGACGAGTTTTTCTCCGGCCCGTCGAGGGGCTGGATGCGTTCCCCGACGGGAAGGTCACGGACCCTCGCCCCTGGGGAAAGCCGTTTCTGCAGAAAAGAGAGGCCATGGCCGTTGCCCCACAGGCCATACTTCTATGAAAGAAGAATAATGCCGCGAGGTTGATGTGAAAAAAGACAGAGAGGAAATATCTTTTTTTGTAATACTGCATCTCCCGGCGGAGAATAGCTTTCTCCTGTGCGGCGGCGGGACATTGCAGGGAAAAGACATGCGATGCAAAGGGGGGAAAGAAAAGAGCGCTGTCCGCTTCTTGTCGCGCATGAGTCGGACGTCGCAGCCCTGCGGGAAAGGTTTCGTCGTGCGGAAGAATCGTCTTTTCCTTCCTTATGAGGGGTACGGAGAGCGGAAGGAGTTTCCTCCTGCGCAGGTACGGTGTTCTGCAACAGTCTGTACTGCGCGCCCGAAAATATTGCAGCGGACGCGGGCGACAGGCTGCTCATGTTTACAAAAGACATGATTTCAAGGTATCCTGCATGAATATTCAGCGAAGAGGTCCGCTATGAATCATCAGATACTTATGCTTGTTGTCAGCGGAACGGCCATGGGCTGCCTTTTTAAATACCTGAACATTCCCGGGGGCTGTATGCTCGGCGCCGTCGTGGGCAGCATGATCGTCAAGCTTCTCGGCCTTTCCGGGATGCAGATGCCCTCGCTTTTTTACAACGGCGCGCAGATAGCCATCGGTATCTGCGTCGGTTCCATGATTTCTCTGGATATGCTTTCCAGCATGAAGGATCAGATTCCCGTCATGGTGCTGAGTACGGCCATTCTGCTTCTGGCAGGACTCGGTTCGGCCTTTGTGGTGCGGCACATGACGGATCTGGACGTGACAAGCTCCATTCTCGCCACATCGCCGGGCGGACTCAACGCCGTCATCGGCCTTGCCGACGCGGCGGAACATCTGCCCAAGATCATGGCCTTTCAGATGACGCGTTTGTATGTGGTCATCCTGCTGGTGCCCGTGTTCTGCTGGTGCATGAAGTTTTTCTTCCATAAGTAGTCCCCGGCCTTGTACGGGACGGGCGGAAGAGAATCCGTTTTTTTTCGCGCCATGCCGGGTAAGCCTCCGTTCGGTCCGGTCTTTTCTGCATGAGAAGGAAAAGAGGCGTGCCTTTCGCGTGGTTGTGCCCTTCCGCAGGGATCTCCGTCGTAGAAGGAATACGCAAGGCCCCGTTTCCGCTCATGCGGAAACGGGGCCTTGCCGTGTTTTTACGGTGTCCGTCTTCTGTGCGAAGGAGAGGGGCGGGCTTTTGCCCATGCCGCTCCTGTAGCGGGCAGACGTGCAGGAGAGCTTTTCCTATCTGTGGCCGCGATGGATGAAGGTGGGCGACGTGGAACCTCCGGGACGGGCCATGGAAGGACGGGGAGGTCTTCCTCCCGCAGGGCGCGCCATGGGCGGCCGCGGACCGTGACCGCCCGGGCGCATCATGGGAGGTCTGGGGCCGCCGCGACCACCGAGATCTACACTCTTTCCCTACACGACGCTCTTCCGATCTCGGGAGGGCCGGGGGGCCGTACGCCGTGCGGAGGGCGATGCGGCGGAGGAGGCGGAAGCACTCCGTGCGGAGGCCTGTGAGGACGGGGATGCACGACGACCGGGGGCGGCAGTACGGGGAAGAGAAGGGAAGTGCCGTAGTATCTAGGCGTATAATATCCTCCCGTGCCGACGCTGACGCCTCCGGCATAAACGCCGCCCGTACCGAAGGCCACGCTGCCCGAAACATCCGGCCCGTAGGGGTCCGGGGCGCAGCCTGCAAGAAGGGCTGCAAGCATGACGGCAAGAAGTCTGCGTTTCATGGGATTCTCCTTGTAAGAGAACACTGAAAATCCTGCCTGTACGTTTAAAAAGGATAGGCGTTTTCCGGGAAAAGACAAGTTTCGTTTTCTTGCAGGTGGAAGACTTCGTTACTTTTTTGCCGCGAGGGCTTCGCGTATGCGGCAGACGCCGCATACTTCCGTGGAGGTGGGGTAGCCGCAGCGGGCGCAGGGCTGAAGGGTCTGTCCCTTTTTTTCCTCCTCCTGTCGGAAGGCGGGTTTTCCGCGTTCCAGAAAGCCGTGATAGAAGTCCATTTTTCTGCCGGGCATTTTTTCTTCCAGCTCAAGCCACAGGCCCTTCAGCGTGGAAAAGCTGGCCCCTTCGCTGTAGGGGCAGGGCGCGTAGTGGTTTTCTATGCCCATGAGGAAGGCGTAGTTGGCCGTTTCGAACTCCGTAACGCGCCAGAACGGCTTGACCTTGCGGGTGAAACCGTCGGAATCCTCCAGCAGGGGCCCCTGATCGCTGAGATAGGCTCTGTCCCAGCGCAGGGTGTTGCTGGTGAGGCGTGCCACCTCGTCGTCGAGATTGTGGCCGGTGGCGAGCACGTTGAAGCCGCCTTCGCGCGCCGTCTGATTGAAGTAGTAGCGCTTGATTTTTCCGCAGGCGGAACAGACGGGGCGGCGGAGTGCGGCCTTCACGTCGGGAATGGCCAGCCCTTCGGCGGCCATGTCGCGTATGATGAGGGGAAAATCGTACTTCTGGCAGAAGCGTTCCACCACGCCGCGGGCCGCCGGAGAGGACTGCGGAATGCCGAGATCGATATGCAGGCCCGTGACGTTGTAGCCCTGTCTGCCGAGTTCCAGCATGAGGGCGAGGGAATCCTTGCCGCCGGAAAGGGCTACCAGAACGCGGTCTTCCCTGGTCATGAGCTTATGTTCCCGTATGCCTCTGTCCACCTGGCGGGAAAAGAAATCCAGAAAGCAGTCGGGGCAGAAGGCGGTATTATGACTGGGCAGGGAAACAACGGCGCGGGCATGGCAGCGGCGGCACTTCATGGGAAAACCTCGTAACGGCGGAAAATGGCTCTGGGTACGGAGTTCCCCGGCATCCCGGCGGCATGGGCCGTGAGGGGAGCACGGGGCGCGGCACTTCACAGATGCAGAGGAATACGCTAAAAAAAAGGAAGTGTAAATTTATGCCAACCCGCCCGGCCCGCCCGGGCAAGACGGAGCTTTCTCCCATGGCCGAACCTTCCCGTTCCTCCCGTAAACTGGCCGCATGTCTTGCCGTTTTGCTCTGTGCGGGCGCAGGGGCATGGCTTTTTTTCTTTGATGGCGGAAGTCTCTCTCCCGAAGAGGCGAAACAGGCTGTTCAGAGCCTGATGGGAACGTCCCGGGAAGAGACGCAGGGTGTCCCCGTGAGGGAGGAGACTGCCTCCGAGCCCGGGAAGAGCGCCGCTCAGGAAGAGAAGAAGGGCGGAGAAGTTTCGGCCGCCATCAGTACGCAGCCGCGTCCGGCACCTTCCGATCCTGCGGCGGAGCTTCTGGCCCGTGTGGAAAAGGCCATGGAAGAGACCGGGCCTGCGCTTCCCGGCGGGGACAGCGCATCGGGAACGGTGGAGAACAGGCCGCCTGCTGTGGATGAGACCAGGCAGGATTCCGTGGTGACGGGCGCATTCGTGCGCGACCTGGCCCGCTGGCTGGCCGCAAGCTATGTTCCCTCCCGCAGGGAAGACCGTAGCGGGCGCAGTACGGCCACGCTCGTGCAGGGAAATTTCCGTTACAGCAATTCCGGTACGCTCCGCAGCGTGGAACGCGATCCGCTGAAGGGGCGTTCCGGCGTGCTGAACTATGTGTTCACGCCGGGCATGCTGGAGGCCTTGTACCGCATGTACGCGCCGCGCCTTGTGGAGGAAATGGAACTTGCCGCCCGAAGCAGGGGCAGGCAGTCTCTTTCCGACGCACAGGTGGCGGACATGTTCATGGTGTATGCCGGAGAATTTCAGCGCTTGTCCGTTTCGCTGGAGGCGGCATCTGCCGTGGATCTTCCCGCGCTGGCCGCGTCCATCCGCAGAGCTGCGGAAAAGGAAGCCGACGCCAACGACGATTTCGCCCGTGCCTATACCGCGCTTTCCATGGCGCGCGAGGCGGGAAACAGCGACGAAGTGGCCATACAGAGCCGCCGCATGGCGGAAAGTTCCCATGTGGCGGGCATGTATGCCGCAAGGCAGGAAAGAGCCCGGGACGACATGGCCTATGCGCTTCGCCGAAAGGCCGCAGGCAAGGCTCTCCCCGATGCGGAACTCGTGTTCCTCGGTGAATGGCTGAGCCGCCGTCACGCTTCCGTGGAAGCCATCCGTGCGGCGGCGGATGTGTGCGGCCGTATGGCCGGGCTTTGCGAAGAGCGCGCCCGTGCCGTGACTGCTCCCCATGACGCGGCGGCGGAAGAGCCTCAGCCCGTGCAGCAGCCTTCCGCTCCGAAAAAGACGGAGGAGCCCGCGCCTCAACCTGCCGCAGCTCCTGATCTTTCTTCCGTGAAGCCGGAGGCGGCGCCTGCCGAAGAAGGGATGGACGCCGTGCCGCAGAAGGCCGCGGAAACTCCCTCACCGGCTCCCGCAACGGAGCAGAAGAAAGCGTCTTCTTCCTCGTTTGTGAGGGAGGTGTCCGGTCCGCTTTCCTTTGAGCCTCTGCCGAAGAGCGACCGGGAAAAGCCTGCGGGCGTGGCGGCGCAGGAGCCTGCCGCAGCAGAAGAAGCGAAGCCTTCTTCCGCCGGAGAGGCGGCGAAGGACAAGATGAGTGCTGTCCAGCCCGGGGCCTCCGTTTCCGGGGAAGAAAAGAGCGCATCCGCTCCCGTACAGAACGCAGAGACGGAGAAAAAAGCGCCGGAAGCCTCTGCCTCCGGCCATGTTGTGCCTTCCTCTGAGCAGAAGGCTCCGGTCACGCAGGCGCTTTCTTCCGCGCAGGAGCAGGGCAACGCTGCGCAGGCCGCTTCCTTTGCATCGCAAAAGCCTGCGGGCGTGGCGGCGCAGGAGCCTGCCGCAGCAGAAGAAGCGAAGCCTTCTTCCGCCGGAGAGGCGGCGAAGGACAAGATGAGTGCTGTCCAGCCTGAGGCCTCCGTTTCCGGGGAAGAAAAGAGCGCATCCGCTCCCGTACAGAACGCAGAGGCGGAGAAAAAAGCGCCGGAAACCTCTGCCTCCGGCCATGTTGTGCCTTCCTCTGAGCAGAAGACTCCGGTCACGCAGGCGCTTTCTTCCGCGCAGGAGCAGGGCAACGCTGCACAGGCCGCTTCCTTTGCATCGGAAAAAACTGCGGATGCGTCGGCGGACGGCACGTCTTCTGCCATCGGAGAGGAAAAAGCATCCCGTCCGTAAAGGGAGGAGGCGGTCACGCTTTGCACTGCCTCTTGCCGTGAACCTGTTTTTCAGCCGGGAAAATATCACAAAAGGCCGGAGCCTGGGAAAGGCTCCGGCCTTTTGTGATGAAAGGGTATCCGGCTGGGGGAAGGAGGATTCTTCCGCAATGCTGCCCAGTTTCAGTCGCTGCGGGTGCGTTTTGTTTTCTGCAGAAGTTCCAGAGCCTTGGCAAAGGCTTCTTCCGGCGTTACGCACAGCAGGCACTGGGGATCGTCGCACTCCGTCCGGGAGCAGGGTTGACAGGGCAGGTCTGGCCGCAGCTCCTCATGAAGAGGGGAGGGGTAGCGCCATGCCGTGCCCGAGGCTCCGGGAATGACGAGACTCGGTACGTTCAGCGCCGCCGCCATGTGGCGAGGGGAAGAGCAGTTGCCCACAAGCAGGTCGGCCTCAGCCAGACAGGCGGCGGAAAGGCGTATATCGGGCAGCGGTTCCGGCACAAGCAGCGTTTCGGGGGCAAGGCCCGCATCGAGGCAGAGCTTTTTCAGAGCGGCGATATCGGAGTCCTCTCCCGGGCCGCGCAGCAGCAGAAAACTCATGGAGTCGTCGTGCCGGGCAAGCAGACTCATGAGGGCCGCAAAGCGTTGCGCAGGCCAGCGCTTGGAGGCGCGGCGGTGCGTGGAGTCCACGGCAATGAGGCGTCGGCCTTCCCGGAATCCGCAGGCCTTCAAAAGTTCCCGGGCAGTGCGGCGTTCCTCTTCCTGCAGGAAGATACGAGGGCCTTCTCCCTGCCAGTGTATGCCGAGCGGAGCGAGCAGAGATACCTTGGTTTGCGAGGCATAGCCTTCCTGCGGCTGTACGAGGCAGTTGTAGCGCAGGCGGGAAAACACGGAAGCAGGGAAGGAAAGGCGCACGGGGGCGCGGCTTATGAGGGTCATCATACGGCAGCGCGGAAGCTGCTGCAGGTCGACGACAAGGTCGAAGCCGCACGCGGCCACGTTGCGGTAGAAGGCGAGCTGGCGGAAGAAGCCGCCTTTCTTATCAATGAGGTGAAAGGCGTCGATGAAGGGATTGTACCGCAGCAGCGGTTCGCATTTTTTTTCCGTGAAGAGATGCACTTCCGCTTCCGGGAAGCGCCGTTTCAGAAGTTCGAACACGGGCGAGGCCAGCAGTACGTCGCCTATCTGCCGCTGCTGGCAGACGAGAATGCGTTTCGGACGGAAGGTGGAAAGGTCGTTCATGGAACATCCTCTGCGCCCCTGCGTCGGGGGATGGTGTGTCGATCGCTCAGGGACGGGGGCCTTTTTTCCAGTAGGCGAGAAATTCCTGATTGCCCTTCGGGCCGCGGATGGCAGCAGGGGTGACGCCGAGGCACTGGAGTCCTTCTCCTTCCATGAAGCGCAGCACCCTTTGCACGGCTTCGTCGCGCAGCGCTTCATCGCGCACCACACCCTTCACGGTCTGGCCCGGGCCCACTTCAAACTGCGGCTTGATGAGCCCCACGGCAATGCCGCCTTCCTTCAGCCAGCGCAGGCAGTGGGGCAGCACCATGGTGAGGGAAATGAAGGACACGTCGGCCACGATCATGTCCACCGGTTCGGGGATAAGTTCCGGCGGAGCGGTACGCAGGTTCACGCCTTCGCGGGAAATGACGCGGGAGTCGGCGCGCAGGCGTTCGTGAAGCTGGGCATGGCCCACGTCCACCGCATACACGCGGGAAGCGCCGTACTGAAGCAGGCAGTCGGTGAAGCCGCCGGTGGAAGCGCCCGCATCCAGGCATACGAAACCGGTGACGTCGATATGATACTCTTCCAGCGCGGTGAGCAGCTTGTAGGCTCCTCTGCTTACGAAGCGTTCCACGCCCACAAGCTGAAAGCGCGTGGTGATTTTGTAGGGATGACCGGGCTTCTGCACCGGTTCGGGGTTCCGTTCGGGGTGTTCTTCATCGGGGGCGAGGGTCACTTTGCCCGCCATGATGAGGCGGCGGGCCTGTTCCTTGCTTTCGGCAAGCCCCTGTTCGAAAACGAGCTGATCGGCGCGGGCCTTGGCTATCATGTGTATGCTCCTTTGGACTCTGGTTGTAGCGGCAAGAGGGGGCGCATGGCAAGAAGGAAGTGTTTCCTCCCATCCCCCGGAAGGAGGGCATAAAAAAAGGCCGCCCTTTCCGGCGGCCTTTTTTTATGCTGCGGAGCGGATTATTCGCCTTCTTCTTCGGCGAAGCGGGCCCCGGCTTCGGGGCTGAGATCGCCTTCCCAGCGGGAGACGACGATGGCGCCGGTGGCGTCGCCGAGCACGTTCACGGAGGTGCGGGCCATGTCCATCACACGGTCGATGCCCGCGATGATGGCGATGCCTTCCAGCGGAATGCCCACCTGGGTGAACACGATGGAGCTCATGAGAAGACCGGCGCCGGGCACGCCCACGGTGCCGATGGAGGCGAGCACACCCACGAGGATGACTTCAAACTGCTTGTCGAAGGGCATGGGGATGCCGTACAGCTCGGCCACGAAAATGGCCACCACGCCCATGTACACGGCCGTACCGTCCATGTTGATGGTATTGCCGAGAGGAATGGAGAAGGAGGCCACAGGCTTGGAGGCGCCGAGCTTCTGCACCTGAATGAGGTTGGTGGACAGCGCGGCGGCGCTGGAGCAGGTGGTGAAGGAAATGATCATGGGCGCGGCGAGCATCTGGAAGAACAGAGGAATGCTGAGACCGCAGGCCTTCACCAGAGGAATGTAGCAGAACAGCACATGGCAGAGGCAGGCCAGATACATGACGCCGATGACCTTGAGCAGCGGCAGCAGCACGGCCGCGCCGTGGCTGGCCACGGTGAAGGCGATGAGGCCGAATACGCCGATGGGGGCGTAGATCATGACCATGTTGGTCACCTTGATCATGACCTCGGCGCAGCCTTCGAAGAAGGAAAGGACGGTCTTGCCCTTTTCGCCCACGGCGCTCAGGCCGAAGCCGAAGATCATGGCGAAGAAGATGACCTGCAGCATGTTGCCCTTGCTCATGGAGTCGATGGGGTTCAGGGGCACGATGTTGAGGAACACATCCATCATCTTGGGCGCCTGCACGGCCTGCGCCTTCAGTCCTTCGGTGGAAAGGTTGAGCCCTTCGCCGGGGTTCAGAATGTTGGCGAAGACAAGGCCGATGAACACGGCCACGGCGGTGGTGCAGAAATAGTAGATGAGAGTCTTGGAAGCCAGGCGGCCGAGCTTGCTCAGATCGCCCACGCTGGCAGCGCCCGCTACGATGGTGGTCAGTACCAGAGGCACAACGACCATGCGGATGAGGTTGATGAAGAGCTGGCCGATGGGCTTGAACCAGGCGGTGTCGAACCCCATGGAGGGCGCGGCAAGGCCGGCTGCCACACCGAGGGCCATGCCTATGGCCATCTGTGCAGGCAGGCTGATGCGGGTTTTCATGGAACTCCTCCAGTACGCGAGTCGCCGCAGAATGGCGGCGGGAAAAATGGCAGGGGCGTCCGGTCGCCTGCTGCTCCTGCGGCGTCCGGCCGTGTAAGGGAGTCCTCTCTTTTACAAAATCGGAAAAAGAACAGGACGCCAGACATCTTTTCCATGAAAGATTCCATCTGTCAAGGCGGAGGTGCGGATGCGCCGAAGGGGAAAAATGTAACTCTTTTGTAGAATTACGGGGAAACAGCTTTTTCCGCAGAGGCCCCTTTTGTAAGGCGGAAGGAGGCATTTGCGTTGACGCGCGCTTTAGGGCATAGTCGCTCCGGGTTCGGAAACGCCGGACACGAGCGCAGAGAAAGGAGGAGATTGCGCCTTTGCCCCACGGGGCCGTTGCCGTGCCCGATGCTCTTTTCATTCACCTTTTTCACCGTGTGCTTGAGAACCACGTTAAAAACAAGCTATGAAACAGTATTCCTTTTCTGCGACGTTCATGACCCTCGGCATCGTGTTCTGCACCTGCCTCATTCTTTCCAACCTTCTGGCCGCCAAGATCTTCATGCTGGGTTCCTTCGCTCTGCCTGCGGCCGTCATCATTTTTCCCGTTTCCTACATCATCAACGACTGCATCGCCGAAGTATGGGGCTTCCGCCGGGCGCGCTTCATCATCTGGACAGGCTTTGCCATGAACTTTTTCGTGGCGGCGCTCGGCCAGCTTGCCGTGCTGCTTCCTCCCGCGCCGTTCTGGGACGGAGCCGAACATTTCAATTATCTTTTCGGCCTTGCTCCGCGTATTGCGGGCGCGAGTTTCCTTGCCTTTCTGGCGGGTTCGTTCCTGAATGCCTATGTCATGAGCAGGATGAAGGTCGTCTCCCGCGGGCGTTATTTTTCGGCCCGCGCCATCCTTTCCACGCTGATCGGCGAGGGCGTGGATTCGCTCATCTTCTTCCCCTTCGCCTTTGCGGGCATCATTCCCTTTTCCGACATGATACCCATGATGCTGGCGCAGACTTCGCTGAAGACGCTTTATGAAATTCTCGTTCTGCCCGTGACCATCCGCGTGGTGAACTTCATCAAGCGCACGGAACAGACCGACGTGTACGACGAGGGTATTTCCTACAACATTCTGAAAGTGCGCGAGATGGCCTGATGGGCGGCGCGCTTGTCGTTTTCAGCGGCGGTCAGGATTCCACCACCTGCCTGTTCTGGGCGCGTGAACGTTTTGAACAGGTGCGGGCCGTAAGCTTTTTCTACGGTCAGAGGCACAGGCTGGAACTGGACATGGCCCGGGCCATTGCCGAAGAGGCGAAGGTTCCCTGGGAACTGCAGGATGTGAGCTTCATTTTCCGCATAGGAAAAAGTTCGCTGACGGATACGGAAACCGCCATGGACACGGATGTGCCGGAAGGGGGATTCCCCAATACCTTCGTTCCCGGGCGAAACCTGTTCTTCCTCAGCATCGCCGCCGTCTGTGCAAGGGAACACGGCATGAGGGACATCGTCACCGGCGTTTCCCAGACGGATTTTTCCGGCTATCCCGACTGCCGCGACACGTTCATCCGCTCGTTGAACGTGTCCCTCAATCTGGCCATGGAGGAGCAGTTCGTCATACATACGCCGCTCATGTGGCTCGACAAATCCCAGACCTGGGAACTGGCGGACCGGCTCGGTATTTTCGATCTGGTGCGCCGCCGCACGCTTACCTGCTACAACGGCATCCCCGGCGACGGCTGCGGCGAATGCCCCTCGTGCAGGCTGCGCCGCCGCGGGCTGGAGCGGTATCTTGAACGCAGAAAACGTTCCGGCGAGGGGCGCGTCCCTTCCCCGGAGGGAGAAAACACCCATGCATGACAGAAGTGAAGACAATCTCACGCAGCTCGGTTCCCCCACGCGCTACCGGCAGGACTATGCACCGGAAGTCTTGGAAACCTTTGAGAACAGGCACCCGGAAAACGACTACTGGGTGCGCTTCAACTGCCCGGAGTTCACCAGCCTCTGCCCCATTACCGGGCAGCCGGATTTTGCGGAAATCCGTATCGAATACATTCCCGATGTGAGAATGGTGGAAAGCAAGAGCCTCAAGCTCTACCTTTTCAGTTTCCGCAATCACGGTGATTTTCATGAAGACTGCGTGAACATCATCATGAAGGATCTCATCCGCCTCATGGACCCCAGATATATTGAAGTGACGGGCATATTCACGCCCCGCGGCGGTATTTCCATCTATCCGTACTGCAACTACGGCCGTCCGGGGACGAAATACGAGGAAATGGCGCATTACCGCATGATGCATCACGATATCTGAACAAAAGGGGCTTCAGGGCCCCTTTTTCGCGCCCCGGCGTTTGACAGAAACCGGGCGCGATGAAATAGAGGAGCCGACGGCCCCTCGGGGCGGAGTTGCCGGGTACGGCAACAAGGAGAATTCATGCTGCATCCTTCCCTTTCCCTGAACGAGCTTGAAGCCGCGGACGCTCGCACGGTGCTTTCCGTCGTGCGTTTTACGGAGCGGGAACTCAACGTGCCGCTTCAGGGCGCTCGGCTTCTTGTCGCCCTTTCCGGCGGAGCGGATTCCACGGCTCTTCTGGTCATGTTCTGTGCGCTGCGCGGGCGCTTCCATCTCAGTGTCGCCGCCGCGCATCTTGACCACGGCCTCAGGGCGGAGAGCGGGGAAGAGGCGGAGGCGGCCCGTGCCCTTTGCCGGGAACTGGGAGTTCCTTTTTTCTCCCGGCGGGAAGACGTGGGAGAGATGGCCCGCACATGGCGCTGCGGTGTGGAGGAGGCCGGGCGCAGGGTGCGGTATGCCTTTCTGGAGGAATGCCGCGTACTCTTCGGCGCTGCATGGGTGCTTACGGCGCATCATGTGGGCGATCTGGCCGAAGACATGCTCATGCGCCTTACGCGCGGAGCGGCCTGGCCCGGACTCGGAGGAATGGAGGCCGTGGTGGAGGAAGAAAAGCGGCGCGTGCTCAGGCCGTTGCTCATGCTGGAGAAAAAAGATCTTGCCGGTATGCTGCTTCGTCTCGGCGTGCCGTGGAAGGAAGATGCCTCCAACCAGAGCCGTGCCTGGAAGCGCAACCGTGTGCGGCACGACATGATTCCCCTTTTTCTTGCCGAGAACCCGCAGTTTTATGAAAGCGTACGCCGCGTATGGCGCTGTGCGCAGCGGGACAGACGGGCCTGGAAGGCGAAGGCGGAACGTGTGCTGGAAGAAGCGGAAGGCGGCATCCGCCTTGCGGACGGCGTGCTGAAGACGCTTGATATGGCGGAGAGAATGCGAGCCATGGCCGAGGCGCTCGGCCGCCTGGGCGGGCAGGCAAGGGCGGATACGCTGGAAAGGATGGAGGAGGCATGGAAAAAACGGCTTTTTCCCCGGCGTTTTTCCTTTGCCGGAGGCGTGAAGGCCGAACTTTCCGGTGAGGGGCTGTTTTTTTACCATGCTCCGGGCCGGTGAGTTTTGCGCAGCCTTTTTCCTTCCTTGCAAAGTGTTCACACTCCGGCGGGGGTACTCTGCCGCGCTGCCGCTTCCGCGAGGCGCGTTTCCCGCCCTGTCCCACGGCGTTATGCCGGTTTTCCTTTCGGAGGGGGCCGACGCTTTTTCTGCAGGAAAAGTGCATCCGTCACAGGGCGTTGTGTAACACTATGCAAGAATTAGCCCGGGAAGGCGCGTTTCTGCGGAAACTCTGATAAGAAAAAATATAACTTTTCGATATTCTTCATAAAAAATTCTTACCTAATCTTTCCGAACCCCTTTTTATAGGCCAAAAAGGCTTTTGCCTTAACCTTGCCAGCTGGTGTAGGGTGCTTACTTAGCAGCAGGGAGGGGGCGCAGGCAAAGACGCCGCCTTCCATTTTTCTCGCGAGGAGTTTTGCCATGCCGCTGTATGATTTTGAATGTAAGGCCTGCCGGCACACGTTTGAGGAGCTGGCTTTTGATGACGACGATGTGGTCCGCTGCCCGAAATGCGGCTCCGAAGATACGGCCCGCCTGGTTTCCGCGCCCAGCCCGCTGAAGACGGGGGCTTTCCCCTTCAAGATAGGGCCGAGGCCGGCATGGATGAACGACAAGAGGCTGAACCGCAACAGCCCCTGTCACGGCAACTGTTCCTCATGCGGGAGTTCCACCGGCGGCGGAGCTGAGTAGCCGGGCGGGCCGCGCGCCCGTTTTTACAATGGCGCAATCTGTCTGCCGGCATTAGCATGACAGGCAGGCAACGCCTTCATCCGCCCACATTTTTGATTTTACAAGGAGTTCCTATGAACGGCATCCTTAAAAAAACGGCCCTCGCCGTTACCGGTTTTGTTTTTCTGGCTTCGTCCGCCTCGGCGGCGCCCGTACTCCCCGATTTCGTGCCCCTGGCCAAGAATGCAGGCCCCGCGGTGGTGAACATCAGTACCGAGCGCGAAGTGGAAAGCCCCGTGATGGACATGTTCAATTTCCCCGGCATGGAACGCTTCTTTGAGCAGTTCGGCGGCCCCTTCGGCAATATGCGCCCCGGCCAGCCCGCCCCCAAGCGCAAGAGCAGCGCCCTCGGTTCCGGCTTCATCATTTCCGCCGACGGCTACATCGTCACCAACAACCATGTGGTGGAAGGCGCCGATAAGGTGACCGTGAAGCTCAACGGCGACAAGTCCGCCGGGCTCCCCGCGAAGATCGTGGGTACCGATGAGGAAACCGACCTTGCGCTGCTCAAGGTGGAAAGCTCCGAAAAGCTTCCCGTCCTGAAGTTCGGCGATTCCGACGCCATGGAAGTGGGCGACTGGGTTGTGGCCATCGGCAACCCCTTCGGCCTGAGCAACACCGTGACGGCCGGTATTCTGAGCGCCAAGGGCCGCGATATTCATTCCGGTCCCTTCGACAACTTCCTGCAGACCGATGCCTCCATCAACCCCGGCAACAGCGGCGGCCCGCTCATCAATATGGAAGGTGAGGTCATCGGCATCAATACGGCCATTTCCGCCAACGGTCAGGGCATAGGCTTCGCCATTCCGAGCAACCTTGCCTCCAAGGTCATCAACGATCTGCGCGAAGGCAAGAAGGTAAGCCGCGGCTGGCTCGGTGTGACCATTCAGGATCTTGATGAGAACATGGCCAAGGCTCTGGGCCTCAAGAAGGTCGGCGGCGCGCTCATCGGCTCCGTCCTTCCCGACGAACCCGCCGACAAGGCCGGTCTGCGTGCGGGCGACGTGATCATCCGTGTGGGCGATCGTGATATCGACAGCGCCTCCGCCCTTACCCGCAGCGTGGCGAATCTCAAGCCCGATACCAAGGTCGACGTGGTCGCCCTGCGCGACGGCAAGGAAGTGAAGGTGACGGTGAAGCTCGGCGAACGCGCTTCCCACAGCACGGTTGCCAAGGATTCCGGCCAGAGCGAAGGCACGGAGCTCGGCGTGAGCGTGCAGCCCCTTACCCCCGATGACGCCCGTGCGCTCCAGCTTTCCGGCGATGTGAAGGGCCTTCTCGTGGTGGACGTGAAGAACGGAAGCGCCGCTGCCGAAGGCGGCCTGCGCCCCGGCGACGTGATTCTTTCCGCCAACCTCAAGCCCGTGACCCGCGTGGATGAGCTTTCCTCCATCGTCCGCAAGGAGGGCAAGGAACGCGGAGCCGTCATGCTTCAGATCAACCGTCGCGGCGATTCCTTCTTCGTCACGGTGACGCTGGACAAGAAATAACCACCCATAAAGGCGGAGAATGCTCCGCCTTCCTTCCGAAGCTCCCGGTTTTTTCCTCAGAGAAAGGCCGGGAGCTTTTTCGTGCCTTTCGGCACTGGACGAAATTCCTTTTCTTCTCTATTTTTCCTGAACCTTCGTCTTGGAGGGCGGGGGTGAGCTGTGCCGAGCCATAATCGGTTCCTTTCGTCCTATGGAGTGTTTATGTCTGTTTCACCCTTTAAAAGCACCGGGGCCCGCCTCTTCATGGCGGCGATTCTCGGTTTCCTCGCCGCCATGGGCCCCCTTTGTACGGATCTGTACCTGCCCGCACTGCCCAACATGGCGGCGGAACTTTCCAGCAGCGCTTCGCAGATGCAGCTCAGCATCACCGCCTGCCTGCTGGGGCTTTCCCTCGGGCAGATCGTGCTCGGACCTCTGAGCGATGCCCGGGGCCGCAGACTTCCGCTGCTTTTCTCCCTCGGCGTGTTCATCGCAGCTTCCTTTTTCTGTTCACGCGCCTCAAGCGTGGGGGAACTCGTTGCTCTGAGGTTCCTTCAGGGACTTGCGGGGAGCGGGGGCGTCGTGCTTTCGCGCGCCATAGCCTGCGACCTGTTCCGGGGGACGGAATTGACGAAGTTCTTTTCCCTGCTCATGCTCATCAACGGCGTGGCCCCCATTTTCGGCCCCGTCATCGGCGGGCAGATCATGAACTTTTTTGACTGGCCCGCCATTTTTCTTTTCCTCTCGCTCTGCGGGGCGGCGCAGTTTTCCCTGGTCTTTTTCGGCTGTCGTGAAACTCTGCCCCGGGAAAAGCGCGTACAGGGCGGTATGCTGCAGTCCATCCGGGCCATGTTCCGCCTTTTCGGCAACCGTGTCTTCCTTGCCTACATGCTGATACAGGGCTTCGTCATGGCGGGCTTTTTCGGGTATATTTCCGCCTCGCCCTTCGTGCTGCAGAATCTCTATGGCCTTTCGGCGCAGCAGTATGCCCTGTGCTTCGGCTGCAACGGGTTCGGCATCATGATTTTCGCCCAGATCACGGGGCGGCTCTGCGCCGCCTACGGCGACAGAACGCTGCTTTGTGCGGGGGCCTGCCTTTCCCTCGTCGCTGCCGTGTGCATTGCCGTGGTCGCGGTGCTGCACCTGCCCGTAGCTTTCATGACAGGAGCGCTTTTCGTGTTCGTGTCGTGCATAGGCATTACCACAACCACCAGTTTTTCCCTGGCCATCGCTTCGCAGCAGGGCGGAGCGGGCAGCGCTTCCGGGCTGCTGGGGGTGACGTCCTTCGTCTTCGGGGCGCTTTCCTCCCCGCTGGTGGGACTGGGCGGTTCCAGCAGCGCCGTGCCCATGGCCGTGGTGGCGGTTGTTTCCGGCTTGTGCGTGCTCTTTTTCTTCCGCATGGCGCTGAAAAACGGAAGAAGAGGCTGATGCTGTCATAAGGGGCAATCCGTTCCGGGCATGACCGGACGGCCTTCCCTGTAAATAAAGGAAGCGGGCACGCATCGGCCGTGCCCGCTTCCTTCGTATCATGTTGCCTTACGCTTCGTTTTTTCCGTGCATCACGTGCACGGCGCAGCCCAGTCACGGATCGAAGGCGCGTACCAGTCTTCCGGCATTCACCGGATTCTGGTCGTCGGGAACGGGCAGCCCCACCAGCGCTTCCTCCATGGGGCCGCGCAGCCCCGCATCGTCGCGGGGAGAGGCGTTCCACAAGGTGGCGGGCAGTATCTGGTAGAAACTCAGACGGCCGTTTTCCACTTTGAGGCAGTGCATGAGCGAACCGCGCGGAGCTTCGGTAAGGCTGTATCCTTCCCCGTTCTGCATGTCGGGCAGGGGAACAAGGGGACTGGGCCCCGGCGTGAGGGCATTCAGCCAGCGTTCCATGGCTTCGGCCACGAACCAGGTTTCCTCGGCCCGGGCCAGATGACGCCCCATGATGGAGAAGACGAAGTTTTCTCCGAGATCACGGAAGCGCACGGCGCGTATGCCGAGATACTTCGGGGCCAGTTCCCTTCCCATGGGGGAAAGTTCCCCGTTGTTGATCCACAGCCGCGCATGGGGGCCTACTTCCATGGGCATACCGTTGTAGCGCGCAGCCTTGGAAAAGCTGTAGGCTCCGGGTTTGTCCAGCTCGACGGAGGGGGGCGGCGCGTTGAAGGGACTGCCGCCGGACTGTGCGGAAAACCATGAGTAACGTACGTTTTCCATAACCTTGTCCGGCTCGAAGGCGTATTCCCTGCCGCCGGCCCATACGCCCGCGCGCAGGGCGGGGCTTCCCGCATCGGGCTGGGGGAAAGCCCCCATGCACAACGCCGTGGCCCATCCTTTGCCCGTTTTACCAAGGTCGGCATAGCGTTCCGCAAGCAGGTAGAGCAGGGGGACATAGCGTTTTTCGATGAAGGCACGCACCGTTTTCAGCCGGGAGCGGAAGGCTTCGATGTTTTCCGTGGTGACGGCGGAGGAGGCTCCGCCCGGCACGATACCGTGCACATGGGGCATTCTGCCGCCGAAAACGGCCGCCATTTCATGACACAGGGCGCGGATGTCGAGAGATTCCAGATACTGTTCGAGCATCATGGCCGTGGCCGCTTCGCCGAGGCGAAGGTCCGCTTTTTTCCGGCGGGGGAAAAACGGCGGCTCGTCCGGTCCCTGAAAAAAATCCTGACTGGAAAGCTGATAAAAGCTCAGCAGATGTGATTGAAGGTAGTTTGCGGCCTGCATGAGATTTCTTAAAAGTACGCCTTCGCGCGGGCAGGCGATATGGAAGGCGTCTTCCAGCGCCATGCAGGAAGCGAGGGCGTGGGAAACCGGGCATACGCCGCAGATGCGCTGCACGATCTGCGGGGCGTCCGCAGGCACGCGCCCCATGAGTATGGTTTCAAAGCCGCGGAACATGCCCCCGGTAAGCCATGCGTCGCGCACAAGCCCTCCGTCGATGTCCAGTTTCGCCTTGAGGTGCCCTTCAATACGGGTAATGGGATCGATGGCAAGAGAAACGGCCATGGGTCATCCTTGTGTTTTCCGGCGCTCCGGCCAGAACGGCTGTTCTGCCGGAAGCGGAAGCGTTGCGGCAAAAGCGGAAAGCCCCGGAACCGGGCCTTTCCGCGCTACCAGAGGTTTTTCTGATAGAAGGGCGACTGCCCGTCGGGAAAGTCCGGCTGCACGCAGCCTATGCACAGGGCGTTTTCCACGCACCAGTTCACACGGCCGTTCCAGCGGCGCAGGGGAGAATCGCACCAGGCTCCCGGTCCCCTGCAGCCGATGCCGTAGCGGCAGCCTGCCTTGTCAGCGAGACTTTTGGCCATGCGGCCTTCATCAAACAGATAGAGATAGGGGCATTGTTCATGGGTGCTGTTTCCGTAAAAGGCAAGAGGCCTGCCCCAGGCGTCCAGTCCTGCGGCCATTTCCGCCGCCCCTCCGGCAATCCCTTTTTCCTCTGCGGCAGCCAGAAAAAGAAGCAGCGTTCCCACCATCCAGTCGGGGTGGGGAGGGCAGCCGGGAATATTGATGACGGGCGTCCTGATTCCTTTTTTACTGAAAAAATCGCCCACGCCGGAAGCTCCGGTTATGCAGCCGCGGGCTGCGCTCACGCCGCCGTAGGACGCGCAGCCTCCCACGGCGAGCACGGCGGCCGCGTGCGGGGCCAGCTTTTCCAGCGTGGCGGAAAGGGGGAACTCCTCGTGCCCCGCCTCACCGATGACGCAGTACCGTCCTCCTTCCTTTTCGGATACCGCGCCTTCCACCACCAGCAGATAGCTCCCGGCATGTTCCTCTGCTGTACGCAGCATGAAGTGCATGGCTCCTTCCCCTTCTTCCGCCATGAGCGTGGGGTGAAAATCCATGCGGATGACATGCAGAAGCACGTCGGCAATGGTGGGATGAAGACTGTTCAGGAGCGAAACGGAACAGCCCGTGCAGCCCATGCCCTGCAGCCAGAACACCGGGGGCCTCACGGCGGTCAGCGTTTCGGCAAGCGCCCGGGCAACACCCGGATCGAGAGCGCGCGTTACGCCGTAAAGTGCCGCAGCCCTGAGGGAAGAGCGCAGAAATCCTCGCCGCGAAAGCGGGCGCAACGCGCCCTGTCTGCCCTTGTTCATGTGGCCTCCCGGAAAAGTGAAGGAAATGCAGCTCAAACGTGGCGCAGTCTTCATGATTCGGCCATGATTTTTCGTCGATTTCTTTTGTCGCCGGGGCACGGCTGAGAGCGGCCGGCGCGGCATGATTTTTCTTTTTCTTCTTATTGACAATCATTCTTATTATTGTTATCTCTTTTTTCAGACAAGAGATCAGTGATTTTGAGGAGCGAACATGCCCAAGACAAGGATGACGAACCAGCGCCGGATCATTCTTGAGGAGTTGCGCAAGGTGGACACTCATCCTACCGTTGATGAGCTTTACACCATCGTCAAGGCCCGTATGCCGCACATCAGCCTGGGGACGGTATATCGCAACCTCGATCTTCTGGCTGACATGGGTGAAGTTTTGAAGATTGATTCCGCCGGAAGTATGCGGCGTTTCGACGGAAGAGTGGAACCGCACCGCCATGTGCGCTGCCATGTGTGCGGAAAAGTGGCCGACGTGTTTACCGACGGTACGGATGAACCGGGCATAGGGACGCTTCGTGTCCCCGGATTTCGGATCACCACCGTGCGGGTGGAATACGACGGTATTTGTGAAGAATGTGAGCGTAAGGCCGCCGACATGGCGGACGAGATGCAGGCGGCGAACCAGAGGCGCGCCTGCTGATATCCTCTTTCTCTGCCACCAGGAGTTTTTGCCATGAAATCTTTGAAGGGTACTCAGACCGAAAAGAACCTCCTCACCGCTTTCGCCGGTGAATCCCAGGCCCGCAACCGCTACACCTACTTCGCCTCTCAGGCCAAGAAGGACGGCTATGTGGAAATGCAGAGGGCTTTTGAGGAAATCGCCAACCAGGAAAAGGAACACGCCAAGCGTCTGTTCAAGTTCCTCGAAGGCGGCAATGTGGAAATCACCGCCTGCTTCCCCGCCGGTGTGATCGGGTCCACTCTGGACAACCTGAAGGCCGCCGCTGCCGGTGAAAACGAGGAACATTCCGATATGTATCCCACCTTCGCCAGAATTGCGGATGAAGAAGGCTTCCCCGCCATCGCCGCCGTGATGCGCAACATCGCCGTGGCCGAGCAGCATCACGAACAGCGCTTCCTCGCCTTTGCCGCCGCCATCGAAGCCGGCACCGTGTTCAAGTCCGACAAGCCCCGCGTGTGGCGCTGCCAGAACTGCGGCTATGTGCACGAAGGCCTTGAGGCTCCCGAATCCTGCCCGGCCTGTGCTCATCCCCGCGAATACTTTCAGGCTCTCTAATCCCTCCGGGACAGGCTTCTGAAAACATGCCCCCTTCCGCACCATGCGGGAGGGGGCTTTCCTGTGCCCGCGAGGATGAGCCTTTCCGCCGCACAGATATGGGAGCGCGGAGCTTGAAATTCGTCCGCCCCCACGCGAGGAGCTTCCCGACAGAGCGCGGGTGTATGTCCTGCAAGGGAAGAGCGCCATGTTGCACGCTGCGGAAGGCTCTTGAACTTCGAGAAAGGGAAAGGTATTTTCCCTCTCCGGCATGGCGGGTCGCCCGGGGAAAAGTACGGCGTTTTTCTGCCGCATCCTTTTTCGGACTTCTGCCGTTCATGCGGGAAAAGCTGTTTTCATGCGAAGGGGAATACATGACGGAAGATCTTGCCAGACAGCGTTCGCTGATGTTTCTTTCCCTGCTCTGTTTTGCACTTGCGGACGTGCGCGACGGACTGGGACCTTTTCTCGGCGTGTACTTTCAGCAACGGGGCTGGGCTCCCGATGAAATAGGTTTCGTCATGACGGCCGGAGGTCTGGCGGAACTTTTCTGCAACACGCCTCTCGGCGCGCTGGCCGACCATACCCGTTTTAAACGGGGGCTGATTGCGCTGAGCGTCGTTCTTATCGTTGCAGGGTGCGGCATGGTGTTCTGGTGGGACGGCGCGCTTGTGGCGGGATCTTCCAAAATTCTTCAGAGCGTTGCGGCCGCGGCCATCATGCCCGCGCTTACCGGCATCACCCTCGGCATGGTGGAGGGGGCTTCCTGCCCGCCTCGGCGTCAATGAGGCGTGGAGCCATGGCGGCAATGCGGCAACGGCGGCGCTCAGCGGCTTTGTCGGCTACTTTTTCGGCATTGTCGGCGTGTTTTTCGTCATGGGCGTCATGGGTGCTCTTGCGCTGTTCAGTCTTTCCCGCATCAGCCCTTCCCACATCGACTACAATGCTGCCCGGGGACTGGAAGCCGGCGAGGCGGCGTCAACGTCGCGACATTCGCGCGACATACGGCTGCTTTTCGGCGACAGGGCGCTTCTGGCCGTAGCGCTGACGCTGTTTTTCTTTCATCTCGGCAATGCGGCGCTTCTGCCTCTTCTCGGGCAGTCGGCCGTGGCCCGTTTCGAGGTGAACGGCGCGGCCTATACGGCGGGTACCGTCATTCTGGCGCAGGCCACCATGATAGCGGTTGCCCTCTGGGGGGCCCGCGTGGCACGGAAAAAAGGGTACGGCTGGCTTTTCCTCATGGCGCTTCTGGCGCTGCCGTTGCGCGGAGCCATCGCAGGATTGTGGGCGAGTCCCTGGAACATTCTTCCCGTCCAGGTGCTGGACGGCGTGGGGGCCGGGCTTCTCGGCGTGGCCACGCCGGGCATTGTGGCCCGACTTCTTCAGGGCAGCGGGCACATCAACATGGGCCTCGGTCTGGTGTTGACCATTCAGGGGGCAGGGGCTTCGTTCAGCAATACCTACGGCGGGCTTTTCGCACACCATGCAAGCTACAGCGCGGCCTTTCTGGCGCTGGCTGCCGCCCCCTGCGTGGGACTCGTCATCTTTCTTGCCGCCATACGCGCCCTTCCCGTGTTGGCGGGCACGCTGAGGCCGGTGGAGGAGAGAGCGGCCTGACCGCCCCATCTCCACGCGGGGAGCTCAGTAATACCATTCCGCCGCCGTGGGAGATGCTTCCTCGTCCATCTGTTCGACCTTGAAACTTACGGGGCGGATCCCGTCGTTGCAGCTGACGATGGCCGTTTTTTCTGGACTTACCCAGGTTCCGTCGTCATCAAAAATGCGGGGAGCGCCGCAGGAAAGGGCAAAGACGTAATGTTCTATGGCTTTCCAAGCTTCTCCGCAGAATCCTTTGGGTTCGCGGAAGGTGGTGATGAACCGCTGCCCCGGCCGGAAGCGGGGGCAGGGGCCTATGTCTTTCTTGCAGAATCGTTCGATCAGCTCCTTGTGGCAGGCGCATTTCAGTACCGTAATACATACTTTTTTCATGAGGTGATCCTTCGAGGCCAGAAGCCGTGAAGGCTTCCACCGGCGTTTCATACATAGAAGGCAGGGCCTTTCGTACCCTGCCTTACGCAGGTGCGGCCCTGCTCTGCGGAAAGGGCCGCGTTTGTTTTTCACACCTTACTCGCCCCATGACACCTTATGCAGCGCAAAGGCCTTTTTCTTCATATCGTCGGAAAGCAGGTCGTAAGCGACCTTGCTCTTCTCTATCCAGCGCTGCTTTTCTTCTTTGGAAGGAACGGTGAGCTTGCAGCCGTGCTGTTGCGTCATCTCGTCCATGGCCTTTCTGCAGTAGTCGACGTACATTTTCGAGCTCGCGTCGTACCAGAGCTTGATGCCTTCTTCCACAATGGCGCGGTCTTCTGGGGAGAGCTTCTTGAGAAAACGGGTACTTGCCACGAGAATGTAGCATACGGGAATATGGTCGGAGGCAAAGAAATACGGGCCGACTTCATAGAACTTGTGGGAATAGATGCTGGGAATGTCGCAATCCATGCCCTTGACCACGCCCTGCTGCATGCCGGTGAGCATTTCCGAACCGGCCATGGGGGTGGCCGCCATGCCTAGGGATGTGATGGCGTTGATGTGCGATTTGCTGGGCGTGGTGCGTAGGCTCAGGACTCATTACTTGCCAAAAGGATAAGAAGTTCTTATTGTCGGCATAGGGAGGATGCCATGAAGGAACTTTTTTATCTTTCTCATGAACAGATTGCTCGTATCAAACGCTACTTTCCACGTTCCCATGGCATTCCGAGAGTCGATGACAGACGTGTCATCAGCGGCATTATCTATGTCATCAAGCACGGCCTGCAATGGAAAGATGCTCCGCGCGAGTATGGACCATACAAAACTCTCTACAATCGTTTTATCCGCTGGAGCCGATTGGGTGTCTTTAACAGGATTTTNAAGGAACTTTTTTATCTTTCTCATGAACAGATTGCTCGTATCAAACGCTACTTTCCACGTTCCCATGGCATTCCGAGAGTCGATGACAGACGTGTCATCAGCGGCATTATCTATGTCATCAAGCACGGCCTGCAATGGAAAGATGCTCCGCGCGAGTATGGACCATACAAAACTCTCTACAATCGTTTTATCCGCTGGAGCCGATTGGGTGTCTTTAACAGGATTTTTGCGGAGCTTGTTGAGCAAAACGGCTCCACAACACGCTTGATGATTGATGCCACACATCTCAAGGCACACAGGACAGCAGCAAGTTTGCTGAAAAAAGGGGCCTTTCCCGATGTATCGGACGCACAAAAGGCGGCCTGAATTCAAAACTCCACGCTGTCTGCAATGCCTTCGGTCAACCGTTGGCCTTCCATCTGTCCGGCGGTCAGGTGAGCGACTACAAAGGCGCTGCTGTCCTGCTTGATACTCTGCCGCAGGCCAGGGAGCTTCTGGCGGATAGAGGCTATGATGCCGACTGGTTTCGTCATGCCTTGTCCCGTAAAGGAATCACGCCGTGTATTCCTGGCAGACACAGCCGGAAAACTCCGGTGGGCTATGACAAGGAGGTTTACAAGCAGCGGCACAAGATAGAAATCATGTTTGGCCGACTCAAGGATTGGCGCAGAATAGCCATGCGTTATGACCGTTGTGCACACACGTTCTTTTCGGCCATTTGTCTCGCTGCCATTGTCATCTTTTATATTTAATGAGTCCTGAACCTAGGGTGGAACCCAGAATGGACAGCTTTTCAAAACCGGGCAGCGGAGGCCGTACACGAAAATCAATGATCATATTTCTGCTCCTAAGAAGTGAGGTGAGCGCGCGATTTCACCGATGCCTTCGTTATAGAAGCAGATTCGTGAAAAAAAATACGCACAAGGTTATTTTTGTGATTTTCTCCGGGAATTTTTTCTGCCGCTGCGCAGTGAGTCAGGGAAGGAATTTAGGGCATCGAGGCTCAGAATAGGAGTTTTCCTTCAGCAACAAGCTGCAATTTTTGCAAATCTATGACGGTACATCTCTTTTTCGTGAATCCGTCGATAATGCCCATGTCCACAAAATTCTGTATTTCTCGGTTCAGACTCGATTTGTGAATGTTCAGCATAAGCCCCAGCTCAAGCTGCGTGACGTGCGGTGAAAAGCTGTTGCCGTTCATGACCTGCACATAAATAAGCAGGAAATTGGCTATCTTCATAGCCACGGTTTTTTTGGCCGCAATATCGGCGATCATGTCGAGCGCGGACGTTTTTACGGACATCTGCCAAAGTGCGTTATGATATTGCTCCGGGTAACGCTTCTGAAAGTCGGGGTCGATGAGGAGGTTGCCGTCGAACTGATAGATTTCTACATCGCTCAGGCAGCGGTGGAGCGGAAAGGAATTGCAGAATCCTGCAAAGATATAGGCTTCATGAAAAAGGCAGCCTTCGCCTATGAAGAGCTTTATATACTCTTCCGCATTGGGAAGAAGTCCGATGGTGGCGGTTGTTCCATGGCGTATGTAGGCGAAGCTGTTGGGATTTTCTTCAGAAAAAAAGAAGGAGGAACCTTTCTTGTAGTTGATTTTTCTGATGGCCAAGGGCAGTAGTTTTTCCCAGCATCGGGAAAGTTCCTTGACTTGTCCCGGCAGGGTGGGAACAATGGCTTGACGGAAAATATACATGGCAGACCTCATCAGCGTGCAGATGAAGAGCTGGGAAAGGACATATTTTCCGAAGTGATCCCGGCTCTGCCCTGAACGGCATGCACCTCCATGGCGGCGCAGACGTGCAGCCCAAAGGCGAGAGAAGTATATAAGCCTTGATGATGGGTGGCAATGGGCATCCTTCCTTCCGCATTGCGCTTCGCCCTCCCTCCTCGGGGGGAGCAGAGCATACGGGGGGATCAGCCTTTTCCGCGTCGCAAAAGACCGGGCGCTTTCTATGCCTTGCTTCCTGCGGGGAAGGCAATGTCGCATGCGGCGGGATATCCGGCCATGTCTTTTGCGGCAAGTACGGCCCGGTTCACGGCCTTTCCCATGACCAGGGCGGCCAGCGTGCCCACGGCGTCCTGGTTGGCACGGAGTGTTCCCGTAGAAAGGGCGTAGATGCTGTCTCCATCGGCGGAGGTATGCAGCGGGCGTATGGTGCGGGCAAGACCGTTGTGCGCCATGGAAGCGATTTTCTTCAGTTTGTTTTTGTCAAAACAGGCGTTGGTCACCACCGCGCCGATGGTGGTGTTGCCGGTAAAGAGGTTGTCGGCACGCTCTTCCGTGCTGCAAAACAGCACTTTTTCGCTGTCGGCAAAGCCGGACCTGTCGGGCAGAAGCATCCCCGCCGTTCTTTTGCCGCTGTCGATATCGAAAACGTCGCCCAGAGCGTTGACCGCGACAACGGCCCCCACCATGATGTTGCCTGCGCGCACGGCATAGCAGCCGAGGCCCGATTTCATCATGGTTTCCACGCCGCCGAGTTTGCCCACGGTGCAGCCCGTGCCCGCCCCCACATTGCCGCATTCGGCGCTGTTGCGGGCGGTATCGAGACAGGCCGCATACCCCATGTCCGCATCGGGCCGGGCGCAGGCATCGCCGATTTCCAGATCGTACAGGCAGGAGGCGCATACCAGCGGAACGCGGGCGAAACCGGTATCGAATCCCCGGCCGTGTTCTTCCAGATAGCGCATGACGCCTTCCGCCGCGCGTAGTCCGAAGGCGCTTCCGCCGCTCAAAAGCAGCGCGTGTATGCGTTCGCAGGAGGCCGTGGGGGAGAGCAGTTCCGTTTCCCGGGAAGCGGGGCCGCCTCCCCGGACATCCACCGCGGCGGCCATATCGGTATCGGCCAGAAGTACGGTGCAGCCGGTGATGCCTTCGTTGTCCTGGGCATGGCCCGTACGCAGGCCCGGAATTTCGTTGAAGGGAATTTCGGTAAGAATCTCATTCATGGCGGAACGCTCCTCCGGAGGGAATGTAGCAGCCTGTGCACAGCGTTGCAAGAAAGAGGAAAAACGCCTGTGGCAGATTTTTGGCGTTGCCGTACCTGCCAAGTACGACGAGGCGCCGCAGAAAGCATACTTCCGGCCGAGCAGAAATCTGGTTCTTTCACGATGCGGCTGGGCAAGGGAAGCGCTTTCCGTCTTTGCTTGCGTATGGTTCCGGCCGTCTTTCCGCGTATGACCGGGAAGGACAGCACGGAACGGAGCGCCTTCGTTTCCCCGCTTACGTCGCAGGATGGGGCGCTCAGCGTTGCCGGGCGTTCCAGTACGCGGCCACGACCTGCGCCATGCGTTCATGCCCGCTTTTATTAAGATGGATGCCGTCGAAGGAAAGATGCTCCGCATCGATGACGGGTCGGAAGTCGATGAAGTCCGTGCCGTCTGTGCGGCATTGCCGTACAAGGGCGTCCGCGAATTCGGCATAGCCGGCGCGCACGAAGTCCATATCTACGGGGCCTTCGCACCAGGCTTCCGATACCGTGTCGGAAATCTGCATGGGAATGCCCACAACGGGGCGTATGCCCATGCCGGAAGCCCGGCTGCATATGCTGCGGATGTCCGCCAGAGGCACGGTCACGTCCATGCCCATGAAGAGGTTGTTCAGCCCGCCCATGACGAAAAGCTCATCGCCGCCGAGTTCCTGCTCCGCCATTTCTCCGGTGGTCGCTCCGTTGACGCCCCTGTTGATGAAGGTGTGCCCCGTACGCTGCGAGGCCAGGGCGCACCAGGTTTCCGCCCTCCGTATGCCGTAACCGTAGGTAAGACTGTCGCCTATGCAGAGAATGTTCATGATGGGAACCGCTGTTACAGATGAGGATACCTGAAGGGGCTGAAACTCTGTGAGTCTGTTTTGCCTCGCTTCCGCCTGAAGGCTTGAGCGGACAATTCTTTGCGTCATGTGTTGCAGCGTAAACGGTTGCTGAAAAAATACCAGTAAAAAATGACGGCGGCGGAATGCAGGTGCTCTTTTTTTAGCGAAGCAATGGAAATACAGCTTGTTGGAACTTCTGCTTGCGCAAGGAGGGGAAAGGATGAGCGTCTTTTTCTCGTATCCCTCGCGTGCCAGCAGTTTAAAAGTCATGGCGGATTCCATGGCCCGGAGTTCCGTTCCCGCGCTGTGCCTTTCTCTGTTCGTCGGAGGCTGTGCTCTGGCGAGAAGCGCCCGGGCATGGTCTCCGGTCTGCGGGTGTTTTACAGGGAACCACCAGGGTACACACCGAGGGCAAGGGTTTTCTGGTTTCCGGCAAAGCGACAGGGGAGCCGCCGGTATTTCCGTGCCTTGCGGCGTCCGCCCCCTACCGTCCTCTCCTTTGTCCACTTCCTCTTCCTGCCGGGCGCGACCGTACAGCACTTTGACCTTGGCATCTGTCAACGGCATGGGAACTTCCTGTTGGTATCTCGACGCTCCAGGCCTCAGGCGCTGGAACAGATACTAACAGAAGTACCAACAAAAAACGGCGTCGTCCACGCATTAACGCAGATAACGCCGTTTCATGACGGATAACCGAAAATAAAGTCCACACAGCGCACAGGCATGTGCTTAAACTTTTCTTTGTAATATTATCTCATATCTATAGATAAAAAGAAAACAACAGGTGATTATATTTTTTATATTTTAGATAATTCTTCTTCATAATAGTTTGATCTTGTAATGTGAAAGTAGTCGATGTTTGTTTTTATCCTTGTAAAAAGACCGCCGTCTGATGATAAAGTGTCGTCCAATGATTTTTTAATGTCATTTTTTAAATCATTTTTTAGTTCGTTGTGTAATTTTTCATCAACGATACAAGATACTAACGCATCTACTCCAAATGAAAGTATCGTTGTAATAAAATTAGTTTTTAAAACTTTACTTAACGCTGCTCCTGCAGCAGTACCTGCACCAATACTAATTACTTGATTGATGATGGAGTTATCTATTGTTTCGCTGGAAATTAAAAGAATATTTGCTCGAATAGAATTTTCAAGATCCTCTTTAATTTTTCTATCAAATCCTTCTACATTTATACCTTTAGCTTTCATGTAATTCATACATTCAATGTTTGTAGTGTATAGATCTGAAACAAGTATTTGAACGCGATCATCTATGATGCTTGAAATTTGATTATTGAAATGCTTGTCCCAGATATCGGCTATAAATTGATCTTTATTGTTATTGCCAATATGTAATAAATCTTTGGCTGCATTGTAAATTGATTTTAATCCAGTAAGATCATCAATAAAATTATCTATATTTTGATCAATAGCAATATAAAGTTCTTCTTGTGTTGTATTCTTAAATTTTTGAAAATTGGCATTATCTATATCATCAAAAGTTTTAGTAGGGTGTGTTTTCCATGGTAAAAATACGCATACACACGCAATTATAACTAATGAAATAATGAGATATATTGTATTTTTTGAGGATGTATTTTTTTCTTTATATGACTTATCCTCTTCTTGACGGGACGTGTTATTCATTTGGAACTTCCTTGCAAATAATATAGTTGTTATCTAGATATCCGCATATCCAATATCCTGAATTATATATTTCCAAGGCTTTGTTGAAAAAACGATTTTCCCAGTTTTTAAAAAGAAGACGTTCTAAGGCTGCACCAGCGCATGGTAAATCACTTATAAATGTAAAATCATCTATATCAAGATATTTTGCCAATTTCTTTGCTTGCAATGATCGTGAATAAGCAATATCGGCAAAGTTTTTCGCCTGAATAAAAATATTTTCCCATTCTTTTTCTCTATTTTGTGCAAGAATCATTGTTCTTTCCTCTTCCCAAATATTTATAGAAGTATTAAGATATGAATTTTCACAGTATAATGTTTTTGCTTCTTGTAAGCTTACTTTTTTATATGTTAAATTTTTGGGTGTTGTGAACAAATATAAATTATTAATTCCGGTCCATTCGATGTCATTTCCAGGCATTTGGAGCTCCATTGGTACGATAGAGAGATTGTCCACTTTCTATTTCAGTACGAAATTTAGATATTATCTTAAGGACACGTTTCCTGGTTTCAGCTTCGGAAAGATTTTCAGGAATACTGTCCAGCTCTCGTCTGACAGCTTGGGAGTAGTCGGAGTGGTATCCTCTGTGAACGGGAAGTTTAGGGTCCATACCAGGTCGACCTGGCAACGCTATGCCATTGACGGCATCATCCATATCGAAACCGATTTTATTTAATACTGGATGTGTTTTACACTCCACTGGAATGATGTGATGAGCCTGATAGCCTTGTGGTACGTTTTTTAAATTTTTGGCTAATATTCGTGAGTCGCCGCCGATTGTTTTTTTTGAGATTTTTTTTATCGCCGGTTTTGTTATTTTGTCGGATTCTTTTGTAAGTTGTTTTGCAACAGGCTTGAAAAATCCCATAAAGGCAAAGGCCGGAGCGTGATTCAAGAAAGAGAGTGCAATGATTATAGCTATAAGTATGGAAAGATAACTTTTTAATTTTATGTTATGTGTAAAAAACATAGCGGCAGCTCCGTATGTTGTGGATTGGCAGAAGAATCACTTGGTAAGGATAGGAGCTAAAATAAGTGAAGCCCTATAAGGCTTTAAGTGCCTTATAGGGCTTTCTGAGACTTTATTGTGGCGGAGAGAGAGGGATTTGAACCCTCGATACAGGTTTATGCCCGTATACTCGCTTAGCAGGCGAGCTCCTTCGGCCGACTCGGACATCTCTCCGCACAAGACGGCGCACTTGTGATACGCAACGGGTCTTAGCTATACTAAGCGCCGTCGCTTGTCAAGTCCTGAATACAGGGATTTTTTATCATCAGTGCATATAAAGGGTGCTCATGTCGATGATGCCGTGGACGCCGTCGGCATAAAAGGCGGTACGCAGGCCGAAAATGCTGACGAAGGCCACGACGGCCTGTACGAGCAGGGTGATGCGGCCCATATGCGAGAGGCCGAGAACCACGCCGCTGAAAATGACGCCCATCCAGTAAAGCTGCGTCTGCATCCAGATGATGGCGGACTTGCGCATGAAGGGATCTTCCCAGGCCATGCAGGGCGCGATGGCGGTAATGATCAGCATGATCCACAGGCAGATGCGCAGGGGCATGTAGAAGCGGCCGTAGCGCACGGCGGCATCGTCGGGTTCTCCCATCTGCTTGAGCTGGGAGAATACGGCGCCGAGAATAATGGTGCAGAGCGGGAAGAGCACCAGCGGGAAGATGCCGGAAAGGCTGGCGACGCTGCCGGGAATGGCGGCCACGGCTTCGGCCATGACGCAGAATGCCCCTGCAGGCCAGGCGACGAGACCGCAGGGCGCGCATTTGCGGGAAGCGCCTGCGGAGGCGAGGGCCAGAATCAGGCAGCAGACCTGTGCGGCCAGCATGGCCCCGGAGTCAAGGCCGTTGAAGGCGATCAGGCTTGCGACCAGCGCAAGGACGGAAGCTGCGGCGGAAACCTGCCATCCCCGGGAAGAGGGGGCGGCGTCGCGGCGATCCTTCCACCAGGAAAAGAAGGCCAGTCCTGCGCCGAGCTGGGAAAATACGGTGAAGAAAACAAGCGGCCAGTTGGTAATCATGACATCCCCCGAAAAGTATTAAATACGGTATGGCGAAAAGGTGAAACGCCGGAAGGCGTGGCCCTGATAAAAATGATTTTTGCACGCCGCGTCAAGCCATGGATGAGCGGAGCGTATGAGAGAATCGTATTTTGATGAAAAATGTACCGGGAAATCGCCGTTGCAGAAGGACGAGGACAGAGGGAGGAGTTGAAACATCGTCCGTTCAGGGGGTGGAGCCTTTTTTATGTTCAGGGGATGATGAACGTATCTTTCTGTTTTTTAAAAAGGTGTACTTTTATCTGTGAACAGTATTTTTTCTCTTTATCTTTTGACATCTTGAACATAAATGATTCGTACCGTCACGTATGGTGCGGAGATTCCGTGTTTTTCATACATGAGAATGAGGGTGTGGGCGGAATATCCGGGAAAATATGAGGACGACGTTGAAGGAAAGGAACAGAAGATGAGGATGCTCCGCTGTTTCTCTCTGTACCGGAAAAGGCGAGGGCGGGCCGTCTGTTCGGAATTTGGCACTTGCAGCGCCGTATGCGTGCGGAACACGGTTGACGGCGGGCAGAAAAAATGCCGGCCGGATACGCGGCCGGCGTGATGGAATATTATATGGAAGGGGGAGAGGCGGGGCCGCACGGGCTCCGGAGCCCGTGCGGGGAAAACAGTTAGGCCGCGTCGGCCCGGGGGACGGGGAGGCGCTGCATGAAGCCGATGATCTGCCCGGAAAGGATGACGGTGAGCAGGGAATAGCCTATGCGTTCCAGCGGAATATAGGTGAGGGAAAGGGCGAGTACGATAAGGTCGCTCATAAGATAGGGCCAGCGTATGTTCCAGCCCGTCAAATGGGATATGCTCATGGCAAGGGCGTCGTCTCCGCCCGGAGCGCCGCTGGCACGGACGCACAGCCCCACGCCCACCCCTACGAACAGCGCGCCCAGAACGGCGGCCGTCAGAGGCATGGCGGCCAGATGCGGCCAGAGGTGGGGAAAACGCTCAAAGAGAGCGTAGAACAGCGAAAAGCCGCCGCCCGCCACGAGAGAATAAAGGACGAAGTCCCTTCCCATGAGCTTCCAGCCGAGAAGGTAGCAGAGGGCGTTCATGATGAGGCCGGACCAGGCGGGAGAAATGTGGAACCAGTGCTGAAGCAGGAGCGTGGCTCCCAAAATGCCGCCTTCCGTCACGCCGGAAAGGGAATGTATCTGATAAAGGCCGAAGGACAGAATGGCGCTGCCTGCAAGATTCATGAGGCACAGCCGGGGAGAAAGAGAGAAAGACACGGAAATACTCCTGTGGCCGAAAAAGGAATGCGGCTGAACGCCGCCGGAGGAAAAAGCGGGGGACAGGATGATTTCGGCAGGGAACCGGACGGGAGGAACGACCGCTTTCTGCGCCGCGCGGAACGGAGGCATGAAAGGCGGCTCCGTACCGGAAAGGCGCAACGCCGTCCGTGCGCCGGACATGAGAAAAGAGAGGCGCTTCTGTCAGGCTCCGTGCCGGAAGCGTCTTTTTAAAGATGGCTGCGCCAGTGGCGTTCCGCCATACCTGCAAAGGAAAGGCGGAAAAAAGCATTCTGATGAATGTTCATACCGGCAATATAAAGCGGGCCGCCGGTAAAAGCAAGGGGAGGCGCATTCTGCCGGACTTTGGACGGAAACGGGGGGAAACTCTCATGCTCTGCGCCTTGCGTGCGGGGCATCTTGCTGGTATCACAGTCACATTGTTCCGGTTCCCCATGGATGGGGAGCTTTTTTCGTATATTCCGTACATCATGCATGTCTGTTGATCATGGATAAAGAATCGCTGTTCCGTCATATGGAAGAAAGGGCGGGGCTTTCCGTCAGTCGCGCCGGTTCGGCAACGCTGGCCCGTCTTGCCGTGGATGCGGTGCGCGCCGGGCGTCACGCGGCGGTGGCCGTGCGGAGTCGTGACGCGCTTGCCGTCATGCGCGGACTGACCACGCTTTTTACGCCGGAGCTTTCCGTAGGACGCGTCCATACTGCGGGACAGGATGCCGCAGGTGTGGAAACGCCGCTCTGGGAACGCCCGTGGGTCTTTCTGCCTCCCTTCGGGCCGAGAACGCTCAGCCGGGAAGGCTGGGCCGAACGCATGAGCGTGCTGTACGCCCTGCGTACCGGTACGGCGAAAGGCGTGGTCTTCACGCTGGACAACATGATTCCGCTGCTTCCGCCCCTGGATTTTCTGGACACGAGGGCCATGACCGTGCGCCTCGGGGAAGACATGGCCCCCGAGCTTCTCATGCAGCAGCTTACGGAATGGGGATATCAGCGCGTGCCCATGGTGGCCCATGCCGGCGACATGGCACGGCGCGGCGATATCCTTGACGTTCTGCCCCCGGGCTATGAAAAGCCCCTGCGGCTGGAATTTTTCGGCGATACCGTGGACGAAATGCGCGTGTTCGACTTTGCCACCCAGCGTTCCGTAGGACGGCTTGACGAAGTGACGTTTCTGCCCGTCACGCCCTTCGGCTTCGGCGATGCCTGGAAGAAGAAGGTACGCGCCCACTGGAAGACTCGCGTCGGCAGCAGGAGCATGAGCGAAGCGTCGCGCCTCTCTCTGGAACATGCACTGGAGCAGGATGACATGCGCCTTCTTCCGGGCGGAGTGTATGCCGCGCCGAGCGCGCTCGACGACTGGTTCGCGCCGGATACCGTGTGCTTTCTGCCCGGCCGCCATGAGCTTCGGGAAGAGCTGGAGGAGGCGGAAGGCCGGTGGCGCGAGTATATCCGCGTGCAGTCGGAGGAAACGAGCCTTGTGCAGCCCGCCCATCTTGCCCTGCGCGATGCGGACGGGGCCGGCAAGGCCTTTGAGAGCAGGGCCCGCCTTTACAGCGAACCGCTGACCATGGGCACGGAGCGGGACGGCGTCGACCTTCTGGAGCGGACGTTCCATGGTTTTGCCGACCTCTTTCCCGGGCAGGCGGAACAGGACAGACCGTGGCAGCAGCTTTCCGCCGGACTGAAGCGCTGGATGGCCTCCCACCGTCAGGTTGTGCTGGCCTTCGCTTCGGAGCGGGGGCGGCGCAAGTTTCTGAAGCTGGCCGAGCAGGACGGCATTCTTCCCTCTCTGCGCTACGATCCCGAGGGGCGCGGGCTGTATGCCGTGGTGGCTCCGTACCGGCAGGGGGCGGAACTTGTCTGGGACGAGGCTCTGGTGCTCGGCGAAGAGCTGCTCCAGCCGCGGGCGGAAAGTTCCCGCCGCGTGGCTTCCGGGGCATTCCGCGGTCTGGACAGGTACGACGATCTGCGTGTGGGCGACCTTCTGGTGCACAGAGATTACGGCGTGGGGCGTTTCGGCGGCCTGCACCGCATGAGTCCCGGCGGAAGCGGCGTGGACAACGACTATCTGCTTCTGGAATACGCCGACGGCGCACGTCTTTATCTGCCGGTGGACAGGCTTTCGGTGGTGCAGAAGTTCAAGGCCGACGGGCCGCCGCCCGCACTGGACCGTCTGGGCGGCAGTTCCTGGACAAGCAGCCGGGAAAAGGCGCGCAAGGCCGTGGAAAAGGTGGCGGCCGACCTCATGCAGATGTATGCATGGCGCAAGGTGGCCAAGGGCTTTTCCTATTCTTCGGTGGGAGAGATGTACCACGAATTCGAGGCCACCTTCGGCTTTGAGGAAACGCCCGATCAGGCCCGCGCCATACAGGAAGTGTTTCAGGACATGGACAAGCCCGTGCCCATGGACCGCCTCATCTGCGGCGATGTGGGCTTCGGCAAGACGGAAGTGGCGCTGCGCGCCGCCTTCCGTGCGGCCTGCGACGGACGGCAGGTGGCGCTTCTGTGTCCCACCACGGTGCTTGCCGAGCAGCACTACCAGACCTTCCGTTCGCGCATGGCGGGCTTTCCCGTCAACGTGGGGCTGCTCAGCCGCTTCGTACCGAAGGCAAGGCAGACGGAAACGCTGAAGGCCGCCGCGCGGGGACAGATTGATATTCTCATAGGCACGCATCGCCTGCTTTCCAAGGATGTGGAGCTGCCCAACCTCGGTCTGCTCATTCTTGACGAGGAACAGCGTTTCGGGGTGCGCCATAAGGAAAAGCTGAAGGAACTGCGCAGAAATGTGGACGCGCTTACCCTGACGGCCACGCCCATTCCGCGCACGCTTCAGCTTTCCATGTCGGGCATACGCGAGCTTTCCGTGCTGGAAACGGCTCCTGCCGAGCGCAAGCCCGTGGCCACGGCCCTCATCGACAGGGACAGAGGCGCGCTCAGAGAAGTCATGGAACGCGAGCTTGCCCGGCAGGGGCAGGTGTTTTTCGTGCACAACAGGGTGCAGACCCTTCCCATGACGGCCGCCATGGTGAAGGAACTCGTGCCCGGCGCGCGCGTGGGCATGGCTCACGGGCAGATGGCGGAAAAGGAACTCGAGGACACCATGCACAAGTTCTGGCATGGGGAACTGGATGTTCTGGTATGCACGGCCATTGTGGAATCGGGACTGGATTTTCCCCGGGCCAACACGCTTATCGTGGATCAGGCGCAGATGTTCGGTCTGGGACAGCTTTATCAGCTCCGGGGAAGAGTGGGGCGTTCCGACAGGCAGGCCTATGCGGTGTTCGTGGTGTCGGACGTGGAGCATCTGCCCTCGCTGGCCCGGGAGCGGCTGCGCATCATTCTGGAAATGGACTATCTCGGCGCGGGCTTTCAGGTGGCCATGGAGGATCTGCGCCTGCGCGGTGCGGGCAACATTCTCGGCGAAGCGCAGTCCGGCCACATGGCACGCGTGGGGCTGGACCTGTACCTGGAAATGCTGGAAGACGCCGTGGCCCGCCTCAAGGGCGAGGAGGAGCTGCTGCGTACGGAAACGGAGATCAACCTCGGCCTGCCCGCCCATATTCCCGACACCTATATCGAAGACGCCCACGAACGCCTGAAGTATTACAAGATGCTTTCCTCCGCCACGGACGGCGCGGCGCGGGAAAACGTGGAAATGGAAATACGCGACCGCTTCGGGCCCTTCCCCGAGCCTCTGGAAACCTTCCTTTCCGTGCTGGCCTTCAAGGCCCGCGTGAACGAACTCGGCGTGGCCCGGGCGGATCTGTGGGCCGACCGCGTGCGCGTCACCTGGGCCGAAGGGCAGAGGAGCGTGCGGCCCGAGGCCATCGTGCGGCTTGTCATGGAGCACAGGGACCGCATCAGGCTCCAGCCTCCGGCCACTCTGGAACTTTCGTTGAAGGAAGGGCTTTCTCCGGCGGAAAGGCTGGACGAGGCCCGCGCCCTTCTGAGCGGTCTTCTGGAGGAACGCAACGGCGCCCCTGCTCCCGATGCCGGGGCGGAGAATCCTGCGGGGAAAACAGGACGCGGGCACGTTGCCAGTGTGAAAAAAACAGGCTATAAACGGACAGCATAACGATTATCAGGAGTGTGCTCTCTTGCGTACCCTTTTCATATCTCTGGCCTGCGCGGCCTCTCTTTTGTCCGTGCAGCCCGTCATGGCGGCTCCGGTCGCCCGTATCGTCGCCGTGGTCAACGGCGACATGATCACCGCCCGTGAACTGGACAAGGCCCTTCAGATAGAACTTGCCGGTCAGAAGCTCGACCCGTCAAAGAACCCTCAGCTGACGGGTGAAGTGCGTAAGGCCGTGCTCGACAGAATGATCAACGACAAGATCATTCTTCAGGAAGCGGACAAGGAAAAAATCACGGTTTCCGACGAGGAAGTGGACGCGGCCCTTGACCAGATCGTCAAGGACAGCAGACTGGAACGCGACGTGTTCCTCAGGCAGATGGCCAAGGAGGGACTGTCGGAAAAGGACTTCCGCGACAGACTGTATGTTCAGCTCGTGTCCCAGCGCCTCATGGCGCGCAATGTGGTGAGCAAGGTCGTCGTCACGGAGGATGAGATCAACGACTATTACCGGAAGAACATGGCGGGATTCGCCAGCGGCCGCGCCCGCGTGGGGATGCTCGTTTACCCTGCGGATGCGGATGCGGAAAAATGGGCCCGCGACATAGCCTCCGGCAAGGTGACCTTCCAGCAGGCCGCGCGCAGCGTGTCCATCGGCCCCAACGCCGAAGGCGGGGGCGACCTCGGCTTCATGGCGCTTTCCGACATGGCTCCGGGGATGCTCGACCAGATTTCGCGCATGAAGAAGGGCGATGTTTCCCCGCTGCTCAATATGAACGCCACCAAGGTACAGATAGCTCTGCTTGATTTCGAGGAATCGGAGACCGCGGCTCAGAGCGATGCCGTGCCCGACTCCAACACCGCCGGGCGCATTGAACAGATACTGCGCCAGCCCCGTCTGCAGGAACGCTTCGAGCAGTATACGGCGCAGCTTCGTGACAAGGCGCTCATCGACATCCGCAACTGAGGCGCTTATGACTCTGGCAGAACTGGGAGCGAAGCTCCGTGAGGCCCGCGAGGGCCGTGATATGGCAGTGGCCGACGTGGCCGACAGGCTCAAGATACCGACGCGCATACTTCAGGGCATAGAAGAAGGTTCCGACCGTGTGCCCCGTACCGTGTATGTGCACCACTTCATAAAGGAATATGCGATACTCGTGGGCTTTTCCGCCGACGAGGTGACGGAATGGCTCAGGAACCTGGAAGGTTTTGAGAATATTTCCCGCCCCGTGATAGCGGAAAATACCACCTACACCTCGGTGAAGCCCAGTATGCTGCCCGTGATTCTCGGCGGGGTGCTCAAGGCCGTGCTTGTGCTGGCGCTGGCCTGCGGGGCGTATATGGCCTATCTGCACTTTTTTGCCGGGAGGGATTACGAGAGTCCTTCCGTGATGAGCGGCGAACAGTCCTCTTCCGAGGCACCCGTTCCCACCTGGGGCAATGCTGCGCCCTCGACGGCGCCGCTGCCCGCTCCCGCAATGCTGCGCCCTCGACGGCGCCGCTGCCCGCTCCCGCGCAGCCCGTTCCGCAGTCTGCGCCCGAGCCCGCCGCGGAGCAGAGCGCTCCCGCGCAGCCCGCTTCCGCCGGAGCGGTCGAGCAGCCGGCGCAGGCGACGCCCGTCGCTTCGGCACAGACGGAACAGACGCCCGTCCCTGCGGCTGAGGCCTCCGTGCAGCAGGAACCGGCGGCGGAAGAGCCCGTGGCCCTGCCCGAGGGGCTGCATCAGGTGGAAGTCATCGCCGACAACGGGGATTGCTGGATGGGCTTTGAGCCGGACGGCAAGAAGCAGCAGCGCACCCTGCGCAGGGGCGATACCTTTTCCATGACCTTCCGGGATTCTCTGGTCATACGCCTCGGCAACGCCAAGGGCGTGCGCGTGGTGTACGACGGAAAGGAGCTGGATCGTTCCACTTCGCCGCGTGTGGTGACCATGAGCTTTCCTCCGGCGCAGTAGGCCGCGGGGCTTTCTTGCTCCGCAGGCGGGGGAGGGGAACGCCTCCCTTGCGGGGCGTTTTTCTGTACGCCGCTTTCTGCAGACGGAGGCGGTGCGCCGCATGAGGGGAAGCGTGTTTTTCTGCCCGGGAGCGGGCGACCGCCCCCTGATTCCTTTTTTATCCATGAGAGCGGTTTAATGCATCATTAAACCGCTCTGCGCGTTGTGGGGAGCAGGGCCTTTGTATGCAGTGGACGGATGATGCCCTGGTGCTTCGCGTCGGAAAATTCCGGGAGGCGGATCTCTGGGTCCGCCTTCTTGCGCGGGAAAGAGGGCTTGTGACGGCCTTTGCCTTCGGCGGAAGCCGCAGCCGCAGGCGCTTCACGGGGTGCCTCGACGTGTTCAACCGCATCCGGGCAAGCGCCGCGTATTCGCGCGACGGGCGTTTTCTCAACCTGCAGGAGGCGACGCTTCTTGCCGGGCCGGAGCGGCTGCGCCGCGACTGGCGGAGGCAGGGCATGGCGGCCAACTGCGTGCGTTTTCTGGAGGCCATGGGCGTGCCGCCGGACAACGCGGGGGCAAGCTACGCGCTCATGCACGGGATGCTTGAGCTGCTGGAAAACGAAGAGTCCGTGCCTGCCGTGATGCCGGTACTTTTCCGGTTCCGGCTTGCCGCGGAGCAGGGCTATGCCCCGGAACTCGGAATCTGCGCGCGCTGCGGGAAGCCCCTGAGCGGGGAGAAGGAAGCTCATTTTCTGGTGAGTGAGGGCGCCGCGTGCTGCCCTTCCTGCCGCCGCTCCGGCGACATGAGCCTTTCCCTCGGGCAGGAAGCTCTTGACGTACTGGGGAAAGTGAAGGAATACTCACCGCAGTCATGGGGCAGGCTGAACCCTTCGCCGGAAGGCGCAAGGCAGGCCGCGCGCCTGATCGACGCTTTTGTGCGATACCATCTCGGTCTCGAATGGGCCAACGGCCGGTTCAAGGCCATGTAGCGGCGCGGCCGGGCAGGCGTTTTTCCGCAGGCCTGCGCGCGGCGGCAAGCAAGGCCAATGGCTCCATTGGCGAATTTCAGGAGTGATACATGAATTTTCAGGATGTTATTCTGACATTGCAGGCGTACTGGGCCAAACAGGGCTGCGCCGTGGTGCAGCCTGTGGACCTGGAATGCGGGGCGGGCACCTTCAACCCCTCCACCTTCCTGCGCGTTATCGGCCCCGAGCCCTGGAAGGCCGCCTATGTGGAACCCTCGCGCCGCCCCACCGACGGCCGTTACGGCGACAACCCCAACCGCCTCCAGCACTATTTTCAGTTCCAGGTCATCATGAAGCCTGCTCCGGCCGATCCGCAGCAGCTTTACCTCGACAGCCTGAAGGCTCTCGGCATCGACCCGGCCAGGCACGACATACGCTTCGTGGAAGACGACTGGGAATCTCCCACCCTCGGCGCGTGGGGTCTCGGCTGGGAAGTGTGGCTCAACGGCATGGAAGTCTCGCAGTTCACCTACTTCCAGCAGGTGGGCGGTATCGACCTTTCCCCGGCCAGCGTGGAACTCACCTACGGCCTGGAACGCCTGACCATGTATCTTCAGGGCGTGGAATCGGTGTACGACATCAAGTGGAACGATTCCATCACCTACGGCGACGTGTACCATCAGAACGAATATGAGCAGTCCTGCTACAACTTCGATCAGAGCGACGCCGCCATGCTGCTCCAGCACTTCAACGACTACGAGAAGGAATGCCTGCGCCTCATCGACGCCAGGCTCCCTCTGCCTGCCTATGACTACTGCCTGAAGTGCTCCCATACGTTCAACCTGCTGGATGCCCGCGGAGCCATTTCCATCACGGAACGCGCCGGCTACATCGCCCGCGTGCGTACGCTTGCTTCCGGCGTGGCCCATCTTTATGCCGCCCAGCGCGAAGCCATGGGTTATCCCATGCTGAAGAAGGGGTAAACCATGAGTCATTTTGTTCTTGAAATCGGTGTGGAAGAACTGCCCGCACGTTTTCTCGCCTCCCTTGAGCGCGATCTGCACGACCGCTTCGCCGCTCTTTTCGCGGAGCACGGCCTGAGCTTCGACGAACTCACCGTGGACACCACGCCCCGCCGTGCGGTGCTGCACGCTCGCGGTCTGCTTTCCTCCACCCCCGTGCGCGAGGAAGTGGCCCTCGGTCCTTCGCTGAAGGCCGCCTATGATGCGGAAGGCAACCCCACCAAGGCAGCCATGGGCTTTGCCCGCGGCCAGGGCGTGGACGTGGCCGATCTTTTCCGTCAGGAAACGCCCAAGGGCGTATATGTGGCCGCACGCAAGACCGTGGGCGGTGTTTCCGCCGCCTCCATCATTGCCGAAGCCGCGCCTTCCATCATTGCTTCCCTTCCCTTCCCCAAGCGTATGCACTGGGGCGAGAGCCATTTCCTCTTCGCCCGTCCGCTTCGCTGGGTGGTGGCTCTCATGGATGCGGACGTGGTGTCCTTCCGCGTGGCGGATGTGGACTCCGGCCGTATGACCACCGGTCACCGCGTGCACGGCAAGGGCCCCTTTGAAGTGGCCTGTGCCGACGACTTCGACGCGGTTCTTGCCGAAAAGTGCGGCGTGGTCGTTTCCGGCGCAGCACGCCGCAAGACCATTGTGGACGGCGGCAATGCGCTTGCCGCTTCCGTGAACGGCCGCATCCTGTGGAAGGACGGCCTGCTGGACGAAGTACAGGGCCTGAGCGAACACCCCGTGCCCATTCTGGGGGATTTCGATCCTTCCTTCCTGGAGCTGCCCTCCATCGTGCTGCTTACCAGCATGGAGACGCATCAGAAGAGCTTCGGCGTGGAAGGCGCGGACGGTACGCTGCTGCCGCACTTCCTTACCGTGTCCAACGTGGATTCCCTTGAGCCTGAACTCGTGAAGAAGGGCTGGGAACGCGTGCTGCGCGCCCGCCTTGAGGACGCCCGTTTCTATTGGAACACCGACATGAAGGCTTCCTTCGACATCTGGAAGGAAAAGCTCGACCACGTCATCTTCCTCGGGCCGCTGGGTTCCATGGGCGACAAGTGCCGCCGCCTTTCCGAACTGTGCCGCTGGCTGGCCGCGCACCCCGGCGTGACCCGGGCATGTTCCGTGAATCCCGAATCCGCCGCCGTGGCAGGCCGCTGCGCCAAGGCCGACCTTGTTTCCCAGATGGTGGGCGAATTCGATACCCTTCAGGGCATCATGGGCGGCATTTACGGCCATAAGATGGGCCTTGACGGCACCGCCGCCGACGCCATAGCCGAACAGTATCTGCCCGCCGGCCCGGATACCCCCGTCCCCGCCACCGACCTCGGCGCGCTGCTTTCCATGGCCGACAAGGCGGATACGCTGGTGGGCTGCTTCGGTCTGGGGAACATTCCCACGGGCGCGGCCGACCCCTTTGCCCTGCGCCGCTGCGCTCTCGGCATTGCCCGCATCCTCATGGAAAAGGGCTATCGCGTTCCTGCGGCGGAACTTTTCGCCAAGGCTCAGTCCCTGTATGCCGAAGGCATCCGCTGGAAGCTGGAAAAGGCTGAAGCCCTTGCGAAGCTCAACGAGTTCTTCGCCGGTCGCGTGAAGAACCTCTTCCTTACCCAGGGCAACGACACGCTTCTGGTGGAAGCGGTGATGAACGCGGGCTGCGACGACGTGTGGGCCGCTTCCCGTCGCCTTGCCGCGCTTGTGGCGGAAAGCGGAAAGCCCGGCTTTGCCGACAATGCGCAGACCTTCAAGCGTGTGGCCAACATCCTGCGCAAGCAGGGTGCGGGCGCTCCCTGCTCCTTCAGCCGTGAGCTTCTTGCGGAAGAGCCGGAAAAGGCCCTTGCCGACGCGCTCGATGCCATGACCGCCCGCTTTGACGCCCTTTGGGCCGAAGACCGTTTCGATGAGCTTCTGGCGCTCATGGACGGCGTGCGTCCTACGGTGGACGCCTTCTTCAACGGCGTCATGGTCATGGCGGAAGAGGAAAAGGTCCGCGCCAACCGTCTGGGTCTGCTTCAGGTGCTGCTTTCCCGCATGGGCAGGCTCGCCGACTTCTCGGCACTGCAGATGTAGCATGTCTGAAACGCCGCCTTTCTCCCCGGAGAGGGGCGGCATGAGAAATCCGTTTCAGGGAGGAGCGCGAGCTCCTCTTGACAGAATGCGCTAAGGCGCATAAGAATAACCGTTCCGGCAATAACGGGCGTCTCCTTTGTGCCGCCCGACAATGTATCGCATCACACCCCGACAAGGGGCCATCATTCTGGAGGATTCCCGTGGCTAATCATGCTTCCGCCATCAAGCGCCAAAAGCAGAGTGTCAAGCGCAATGCCCGCAACCGCGCCGCCCGTACCCGCATCAAGAACGTGGTGAAGGCCGTGCGCGCCGCTATTCAGAAGAACGACAAGGTCGCCGCTGAAGAAGCCCTGAAGACCGCTACTTCCACCGTGTCCAAGATCGCCGGCAAGGGCGTGATCCACTGGAAGAACGCTGCCCGCAAGGTTTCCCGCCTGACCAAGGCCGTCAACGCTCTGGACGCCTAATTTTTCGTTTCTCAGGAAACATCGGAAGGGAGAAAGCGCAAGCTTCCTCCCTTTTGGTGTTTAACTGTTCCGGGAAACAGCGGATGGTTTCTCCGCAGAAAATGTGACCACGGTCATGTTTTTTGTCCGGGAAAATCCTTACCATGGCAGAAGCCGGGCGGCCCCGCAGCATAAGGATGCCGAGGAAACGCCGGGCATGGTTTTGCCTCGGTCCGTGCACCGGGGCCGCCCTTCGCATGTTCCGGCAGGGGCGGGAAAGGGACGGCCGGGCGTTTTTCCGTTTGTTGTTGCAGGAGAGACCATGGTGGAATGCGGCGCAGAGGCCCGAGACATGCGGGAGAGACTGGGAGCGTGTTTTCCCGAGCTGAACGCGCAGGAGGTGGAAAGACTCGCCTCCGCGACGCGGCTTTCCTCCTATGCAAAAGGGGAATGGATATACGTTGAGGGCGGCGGTGCGACGGTGACCTGCTGGTTGCTTTCCGGGCATGTGGAACTTTTGAAAGGCTCCATGTCGGGAAAAAATACCGTTCTGCACGTCGTGCGGCCGGAGCATTTTCTCGATCTGTACGGCGTGTTCGGCGGCGGGGTCGCCTTTCTTTCCGCACGCGCGCTTTCACCGTGCGCGGTGCTCAGTATGGAAAACAGGGTTCTTCGTACGATTCTTGCGGAAAACATGGGGCTTGCCCAGCGCGTGATGCGGGCTCTTGCCGTGCGTCAGCGCATGTTCATCAACAAGATTGCGGTATCGCAGGGAAAAATTTCGGTTCGCCGCCGGGTGGCGGGATGGCTGCTGCATAAGGCGCGCGTGGAAAGGAGTACGGTTCTGGAAGATGTCGTCACGCGGGAGGTGCTGGCCGGACTTCTCGGCCTTTCGCGCGAGAGTCTGAGCAGGCAGCTCAGCCGTTTTGCGCAGGAGGGAATGATACGGCTGGAACGCAGAACCATAGTGCTGACCGATGAAGAGGCGCTGCGTCGTTGTCTGATGGAGGAATGATGCGCGCCTGTATCGTGTATTCCTCCCGCACGGGAAACACCCGTCTTGTGGGCGAGCATCTGGCCGAAAGTCTGCGTCTGCCGCTTTTTTCCGTGGAAGAAGCGCCTCTTTCCGGGTACGACACCTATATTCTCGGATTCTGGACCTGGCGGGGAGGTCCTGATGCGGCCATGGCGGCGTTCATGAACAGGCTGCCGGGCAGGAACGTGTTTTTTTTCGGCACCATGGTGGCGGAACCGGATTCCCTCCACGCCGCCCGCTGTGCGGAGCGTACCCGCAAGCTTCTGGAAAAGGGGCGTTGCCGCGTGCTCGGGTATTTTTTCTGTCAGGGCAGGCTGGATGAGAGGCAGCTGGAAAAAAGCGCCCATCCGCGTACGCCCGAACGCATGGCCCGCATACGGCGGGCCGCCCTGCACCCGGACATGCAGGATTTCCGGCGTGCGGAACAATGCGTGCGTGAGACATGCTTTCCGACACGGAAGCCGTTGTCGGGCGGAGAAAACAGTCTTTCTTCTTTTCCGCGGGGCCTGCGGGACGGAAAGGCATGACGGCACGGAAGCGCTCCTGTCTTTTCAGACCGGGGGAACGTGCCTCCGCGCAGGGTGAGGACGGAAACCTGCCGGGATGCGGGGGCCGCCGCTGCCCTTTGGGGAAGAATGCGGAAAGGGAAAGGCACCCCGGGGAGACGCGGGCACGGGTTTGGAAATGAGCTGTGCGCGGCCATGACCTGAGAGACAGGGATTCTCCCGCCTGTCGGCGGAGGGACGGAGAGGCCTCAGCCCCCGTGCAGGCCCGGCGCTCTGAGAGAGCGCGCCGCTTCGGCCGTAAAAAGTGCGCTTTCGTTTTTCGGTCTGCCCGGAGGACTTCGGCAACCTTTCGCTGACGGAAAAGGAGGGCTGTGCGGCCCCTGCGGAGGAGGAATCTTCCTCTTGAAAAAATCCCCTGTTCAGGCACAATGCGCCTTGCGCGGAAGCGGCCCCGAAGGGAGTCCTTCCGCTTTTTCCCTTACAGCGAGCCGCATCATGTCCGAACAGCTTTTTCAGCTTCATTCCTCTTTTGCGCCCACAGGCGACCAGCCCGCCGCCATCGACGAACTGGTGGCGAATCTCAACGCCGGCATACGCGATCAGGTGCTTCTGGGCGTCACGGGGTCGGGCAAGACCTTCACCATGGCCAATGTCATAGCCCGCACGGGACGTCCGGCGCTCATCCTTGCCCACAACAAGACGCTGGCCGCCCAGCTCTACGGAGAATTCCGCGCGCTCTTTCCCAAAAACGCGGTGGAATACTTCGTTTCCTATTACGATTACTATCAGCCCGAAGCCTACGTTCCTTCCTCCGATACCTATATAGAGAAGGACTCGGCCATCAACGACAATATCGACAAGCTGCGTCATGCGGCCACGCACGCGCTGCTCACAAGGCGCGACGTGATCATCGTGGCCTCGGTGTCGTGCATCTACGGCCTGGGTTCGCCGGAATACTACGCACGCCTCATCATTCCCGTGGAAGAAGGGCAGTCCGTTTCCATGGAAAGCATCATCGGCAGGCTGGTGGACATACAGTACACGCGCAACGACTACGACTTTCACCGCGGCACCTTCCGTGTGCGCGGCGACGTTCTGGAAATCATTCCGGCCTACGAAGACGAAAAGGCCCTGCATATCGAATTTTTCGGCGACGAGATAGACGCCATACGCGAAATAGACCCGCTTACCGGCGAGGTGCTGGGCCGCATCGCCAAAACCGTCATCTATCCCGCCAGTCACTACGTTTCCGACCGCGACAACCTCACGCGCGCCATGGGGGACATACGCGAGGAGCTGCGGGAACGCCTTGCGCTCTTCCAGCAGGAAGGAAAGCTTCTGGAGGCCCAGAGGCTGGAGCAGCGCACGCAGCTCGACCTTGAGATGATGGAAGAGCTCGGCTACTGCAACGGCATAGAAAACTATTCCCGTCATCTCGACGGCCGCGCTCCCGGTCAGCCCCCCTCCACGCTGCTGGACTATTTCCCCGACGATTTTCTGCTGTTCGTGGACGAGTCGCACATGAGCATTCCGCAGGTGGGGGCCATGTTCAAGGGCGACCGTTCCCGCAAGAACACGCTGGTGGATTACGGTTTCCGCCTGCCTTCCGCGCTGGACAACCGCCCGTTGCAGTTTGCCGAGTTCGAGCAGCGCATAGGGCAGAGCATCTTCGTTTCCGCCACGCCCGGCCGCTGGGAACTGGACAGAAGCGCGGGCCTTGTGGTGGAGCAGGTGATACGGCCTACGGGCCTTCTGGACCCGCCTGTGGAAATCCGCCCCGTGAAGGGGCAGATGGACGATCTTCTCGGCGAATGCAAGGCGCGCGCCGCCCGGGGCGAAAGAGTGCTCGTGACCACGCTTACCAAGCGCATGGCCGAGGATCTCACCGAATACTTCAACGAAATGGGGGTGTCCTCGCGATACCTGCATTCGGATATCGACACGCTGGAGCGTATCGCCATCATCAGGGCGCTGCGTGCGAAGGAATTCGACGTGCTTGTCGGCATCAATCTGCTGCGCGAGGGGCTCGATATTCCCGAAGTGTCTCTTGTCGCCATTCTGGATGCGGACAAGGAGGGCTTTCTGCGTTCCACGGGCGCGCTTATCCAGACCTTCGGCCGCGCTGCGCGCAATGCCGGGGGCCGCGTCATTCTCTACGCCGACAGGGTGACGGCCTCCATGCAGGCCGCCATGGACGAAACGGAACGCCGCCGCAACAAGCAGACGGCCTACAATGAGGAGCACGGCATCGTGCCGCGCACCGTCATCAAGGCGCTGGAAAATCCGCTGGACAATCTGTACGGCAGGGAAGAGGATGGCGCGGCAACGAAGAAGGGCCGGGGCGGCGACAAATCCCGCGGAAAGAGTTCCGGCCGCAAAAAGGCGGAAGTGCAAGAGGCTTCGCCCTGTTCTCCGGCGGATATTGCAAAGCTCATCGAAGAGCTGGAAAAGGCCATGCGCGCCGCAGCGAAGGAACTGGAGTTCGAGCGCGCGGCGGAGCTGCGCGACCGCGTGCGCGCTCTGCGCGAGCGGCTTTATGTGAGCGGAGAGAAGGAAGAGGACGTTTCATCGTAACTTTTCTGCATGACGGAAGGCCTGCCTTTGCCGTGTGCCCGGGCGGCACGCGGAAAAGACGGAACCCTTCCCTAGGAAATATGCGGTAAAACCGCCCCGGCGCGCCGTCTTCAGTGACGGCGGTGCGGTTTTCTGCGCAGAAGGCGCGCAGGCTGAGCCTGCGCGGTAAAAAGAGCACCGGAAAAGGTGCGGAGCATATCATTCCATGGCAGATCACAAAAAGAACTTTCTGGACGGAATGCGCGACGGCATACCCATTGCGCTGGGCTACTTCGCCGTATCCTTCACACTGGGCATAGCCTGCCGCAACATCGGTCTTTCCGCGCTGCACGCCACGGTGATGAGCTTCACCAATCTTACCTCGGCCGGCGAGTTCGCCGCCCTCGGCATCATGGCAGCCGGAGCCTCGTACTGGGAGATGGCTCTTTCCCAGCTTGTCATCAACCTGCGTTACATGCTCATGTCGTGTTCGCTTTCGCAGAAGATGGCGCCGGATACGCCCATGTATCACCGCCTTCTGGTGGGCTACGGCGTGACGGACGAAATCTTCGGCATTTCCGTGAACGTGCCCGGCAGGCTCGACCCGTTCTATGCCTACGGGGCCATCTGCATCGCCTCTCCGGCCTGGGCCCTCGGCACCTTTCTCGGCGTGGTGCTCGGCAACGTGCTGCCCGCCCGCATCGTAGTGGCGCTCAGCGTGGCGCTGTACGGCATGTTCATTGCCATCATCGTGCCCCCGGCCCGCAAGGACCGCCTGCTGGCAGCGCTGATCGTCGTTTCCATGGTCCTGAGCTGGATATTCGCCCGGGTACCTCTGTTCGACGGGATTTCCGGCGGCATGAAGATCATCATTCTCACGGTGCTTGTTTCCGGTGTGGCCGCCGTGCTCTTCCCCGTGGACAAGGGCTTTGCCGGTGGAGAAAGGAAAGAGGAAGGAGGGAGCGAACATGCGTGACGCGTACGTTTATATCGCGGTAATGGCCGTGGTGACCTACCTCATCCGTGTGCTGCCGCTTACCCTCATACGGCGGGAAATACACAACGTCACCGTGCGTTCCTTCCTTTACTACATTCCCTACGTCACCTTGTCGGTCATGACCTTTCCTGCCATACTGGATGCGACGGGCAGTCAGATTTCCGGTTTTGCGGGACTCGCGGCGGCCGTGGTGCTTGCCTGGTTCGGGGCGAGCCTGTTCAGCGTGGCCGTGGCGGCCTGCGTGCTGGTGTTCGTCATCGAGCTTTTCATCTGCTGAAAAGGCGCCGGCACAGGGCCATGCCCCTGGATGAGCGCCTGAGGGGGGCGCCATGCGGGAAGTGGCATTTCATGTCATCCGTCGGGAAACGTGGGAAAGAAGCGGCTATTTCGACTACTATTTTCATACGCTCAGGTGCCGCTACAACATCGGAGCAGACCTCGATATCGGCGCGCTTCAGCGTTTCCGCAGGGAAAGGGGACTGAAGTTTTTCCCCGTCATGCTGTACATCGTCATGCGCGCGGTGAACAGGCACAGGGAATTTCGCATGGCCTTCAATGAGAGGAAGGAACTGGGATACTGGGATGAAGTGTGGCCCTGCTACACCCTGTTTCACCCGGAAAACGAGACTTTCACCGATGTCTGGAGCGAGTATTCCGAGGATTTTTCCCTCTTCTATGCCGCGGTTGCGGAAGACATGGAGCGCTACCGCCATGTAACGGGCCGCCTCAAGGCGAAGGACGGGCAGCCGCCCCACATCTGTCCCGTATCCAGCGTGCCGTGGCTTACCTTCACCCATTTCGCGCAGGATACCTATGCGGAAAGCGACTTTCTTTCCCCTCTCGTCAAGTTCGGCAAGTACGCCGAAAGAGGGGGAACATGCATCATTCCGGTATCGGTTTCCGTGCATCATGCCGTTGCCGACGGCTTCCATACCTGCCGTCTCATCAACGACATGCAGGATATGGCTTCCTTCCCGGAACGGTATCTGAGCTGAACGAAGAGTTTTTTCCGGCGGACCGCCGCCTTTTGAGAAAGAGTCGCCCCGGGAGCGTGCGCTTCCGGGGCGTTGTCGTATCCTGCGGGGAGAAGGACGGCCTGCGAGTCCATTCATACGGCGTTGCTGGGCAAGGCTACTTCCGCGGCGGGAGAAGGGGCCGTCTGTCGGCGTCGGCAAGGCCTTTGAGCAGGCAGTTGTTGTTCCTGTCGCAGCGCAGCACGGCAAAGGCCGCGTCGGCGTACACCCGGGCAAGGCCCTGCTCGAAGTAGTAGCGGTGCGGCAGACGAAGCCTTGTGAAGCCGTGGGAGGGGGCATCCACGAGTACGGCAGGTGCGGGAACTCCCGTGCAGTCGCCCTGCTTTACGGCGTCCGGTATGGGGCGGGCAATACCCAGCTCGTCCACGGCAAGGGGCATACAGAGCGGTCCTTCCACCGGGGAATATCTTTCGATGTCGTAGGTCAGGTCCATGTAGTCGCCTATCATGAAGGCGCGCGGGTCCCGGGGGCGGAAGGAAAGGAGAATTTCGTCTCCTGTCTGCAGCAGCTTTTTCCTGTCCACTATGGCCGTGCAGGCAACGGCGGTCATGAGAGAGGCGATGAGCGCAAACGGCAGGCCGTGCCGCAGAAGGGACGGGAGCGGCGGGGACTCCGGCTTTTCGGGCGTCTCCGGCCGGGGACGGCGTTCCATCTGCATCCCCAGGAAGAGCAGGCAGAGTCCTGGAATGCCTGCGGCCATGGTCATGCTCAGAAAATGCGTTCCGGTTTCCAGCGCCGCCATGGCCATGGTTTCCAGCGGGAAGTAGTGGTCGATGGCGTAGTAGAAGAGCACGAGACTTGCGGCAAGAATGACGATGCCCATGCCTGTGAGCACCTTGTCGAAGGCGGGAGCGTCCTTGTTTTCGGCCGAGTCATGGTTCGGGGCGTTCGTGACGCCTGCAAAGATGAGGTTCAGCGCGAACAGACTTTCCAGCGGACTGAAGAACCAGACGGGCAGAAGCGCCGCGATGCCGGCCGCGAGTTTTCCGGGCCGGGGCAGGGCGGCGGAGAACGGCGGAAGAAGCTGCCTGAGAAGAAGAAAGGCAAGGTTCAGCGCCGCAATGGTGATGAGGATTCTTTCCGTCGTCTCTTCAAAAGCAGGAGAGGGCATGGAAAGAGGGAGGGCGGGAAGAACGCTGAGGCAGGCAAGCGCCGCCGGACGCAGCATTCCCCGGGGAAAACGGCCGAAGGCCGCGGCAACGAGGGGCAGGAAGAGAAGAAAAGCAAGAAGAAGGTACAGGGGAACGCCTGCGGACACCGACTGAGGCAGGAGGACGAGACTGGTGACGAGCGCCCAGAACATGGCGAAGAAGCGCGGTATGGGGCTGTTCATCAGCAGATAGATGAACAGGGACGCCGCCCATACCGAAGCCATGATGACGGGAAAGGCATAGTCGAACAGCGACAGGTGGAAGCACAGCGAACCGCCCGAAACGAGTGCGGAGGAGAGAACGGAACGAAAAACGTGCGTTCCGCGCCTGCGCCAGAGCACGATGCCGCATATCATACACGCAAGTCCTGCCGAGTGCAGCGCAACGGCATTGTCCAGAAAGGTAAGGGTGATGAGCGCGATGAAGGAGACTGCGGCAAAAAATCCGCCCAGGATGGACGGGACCAGGGAAAACAGGCCGGGGGAAAGCGGTCTGCGGGAGTTTTTTTGCCGAAGGCGGGGCAGGGCGAGGGCCAGAAGAGAGGCGAAGAAGATGTTGGCCGCGGTAAAGAGGAAGGCCAGAGCGGCAGAGGAGAGATGGTCGAAGCCTCGCAGAATGAGCGCGTTCAAAAGCACGACGAGGGCGAGCGCCGCTTCGCACAGGGCTGGGGCATGGCGGAAGCGCAGGGCGGCGGCAAGCACGATCGCAAGTGCCGCAGGGCCTGCCGCCGCTTCCGGCAGGCCGGTCTTGATGTCGGGATAAAAGAGGATGAGCTGAACACACAGGGCCGTTGCCGATGCCGCAAGCAGCGTGAGCGGCAGGGCAAGCCAGGCATTCAGTCCGCAGGGCGAGCGACGGCGCAGAGGCGGGAAGAGAGCGAGAGCGCAGCTTCCTGCGGCGGTGATGAGCGGCGGCAGAAGGGAGAGCTCCCGGAAGGAGGTGGGAAGCAGAGGGAAAGGCCGCACACAGGAAGCGATGAAGAGCAGCGTGACCAGAAGATTCCACAAGGAAGCGTTTCCGCGCAGGAGAAAGAGCGGCAGAACGCAGGCCGCCCACACGAGGCACAGCTCCCACGCCGTGGCTCCGCTCTGGAAAATCTGTCCGAAAGTGACCCAGAAGATGCCGGTGGACAGCGCCGAGCCCAGGAGGGCAAGGGCTGCTGCGCTCCTGCGGTTTTTGCGCTCGGCAAGAAAGGAAAGCGCAAGGCACAGGGCCGAAGCGCCTCCGGTGAGGAGGAACCTGGCGGCCTCCGGCAGCCCGTACCAGTTCCAGGCAAAGAAGTAGACGGCGGCGGCGAAGACGAGGGCGAAGCCTGCGGTAAAAACGGTCATGCCGGGCAGGCGCGCAGACGAGGGAAGCGGCGGCAGAAAAGACATGGAAGCTCCGATGAGGCGCGTCGCCGCCGGAACGGATGCGGAACGCCGGACGCGGGAAGACGTTCGGAGCATCCCCGGAGCGGACGCGGCGTTTCAGAAAAAGGGAGAACAGGCGTCATCCGCGGGGAAAAGGCATAGAAAATTGAAACACGGTACGGCCGGGGTTTCAAGTAAAAAAGCGTCGGAAGCCCGTATCCCCGGAGGAGAAGGCAGACACGGGGAAACGGTCTTCCGCTGCGCGGACTTCGGGGCAGACGCGCGGCATGAGCATGTCCGCAGAAAGACGGTTCTATCATGGAAGGGGCTTTTCCTTTTCGTTACCCTGCGAAAAAAAAGGAGAAAGTCATGCAGGCAAAGGAATGGGTGGAAAAGCTGGCCGAAAAGGCGGACATTCGCATCAACGGCGACAGGCCGTGGGATATTCAGGTACTCAACGAAGGTTTCTATGCACGCCTTCTGAAGCAGGGAACGCTGGGACTCGGCGAGTCCTACATGGACGGGTGGTGGGAATGCGAGGCCATGGATGCGATGTTCTGCCGGGCCATACGCGCGCATCTGGAAAGGCCGCTCGGCCATACATATCCCGCCTGGGCGACGAAGGCGTTTCATACCTTGTTCAATCTCCAGAGCCGTGCCCGGTCCTTCATGGTGGCGCGGGCGCATTACGATACCGATCCGGCGCTCTTTCGTGCCATGCTCGGTCCCACCATGCAGTACAGCTGCGCCTGCTGGCAGGATGTGAAGGCCACGGGGCCGGAGACTCTCGACGAGGCGCAGCGGGCCAAAATGGAGATGATATGCCGCAAGCTTTCGCTGGAGCCGGGCATGACGGTGCTCGACATAGGCTGCGGCTGGGGAACGCTGGCCCTGCATATGGCGCAGGAACACGGCGTGCGGGTGACGGGCGTGACCGTTTCCCGCGGGCAGCTTGCCTTTGCCCAGGATGCGGCGGCCTCTTCCGGCGCGGATGTGGAATATCGCCTCATGGATTACCGCAGCCTGCGCGGCACATGGGACAGGGTGGTTTCCGTGGGCATGTTCGAACATGTGGGAAGGCGCAATTACGGCATATTCATGGACACGGTAAGAAACTCGCTGAAGGCCGGCGGGCTTTTTCTGCTGCACAGCATAGGCTGCAACGGCGCTCTCGGTGCGGGAGCGGGGGCCGACCCGTGGCTGACGCGCTACATCTTCCCCAACGGCATACTGCCTTCTCCCTCAACGCTGGTGAACGCTCTGGAGCACGACTTCGTCATGGAGGACTGGCAGAACTTCGGCGTGGATTACGACCGGACGCTCATGGCGTGGCATGACAATGTTGAGCGCGGCTTCCGTGACGGGGCTTTTTCCTGTACGGAACGGATACGCCGCATGTACCGGTACTATCTTCTTTCCTGCGCCGGGGCGTTCCGTGCCCGGAGCATACAGCTCTGGCAGCTTGTGCTCAGTCCCGAAGGGCTGCCCGACGGGTACTGCCGCAAGGTACGGGGCTAGTTTTCCCTGCGCGGTCAGGCCTTCCGCGTTCTGAAAAAGGGGCGTTCCGGCCGCGGCGTACGCGGCACGCGCCAGGTTCTGCGAAGATATGCTCTGCGGCTTTCCGGGGGATTAAACGCCGTTCCCCGCACGGGAATGATTCCGGTGCGGGGAACGGCGTTTTTTCCTGCGGCGCACGCCGCCGGAAAACGGTACCGGGCTGAAGGGGATTCAGGCCTTGAGCCACTTCAGCCAGAGCTGACGGCTGCGCGGGCCGTCGCCTTCAAAAAGCCATACGGCCTGCCATGTGCCGAGGCACATGCTGCCTTCCTCCACAATGAGCTGCAGGGAGGAACCGAAAAGGCTGGCCTTGATGTGGGCGTCGGCGTTGCCTTCGCTGTGGCGGAAATGGTCGTCCTGCGGGATGCGCGTGTGGAAAAAGCGCGTGATGTCGCCCGCCACGTCGGGGTCGAAGCCTTCATTCACGGTGAGTCCGCAGGTGGTGTGCGGGCAGAAGACCACAAGAACGCCGTCTTCCCAGCCGTGTTCGGCAACGGCCTTGCGGAGAAGGGGGGTGACGTCGATCATTTCCTCCCGGGAACGGGTGCATACGGAAAGCTTTTCCATGGTCAGGCCTTTTTGCGGCAGTCGGAGCAGACGCCGTAAAGCACCATGTGGTGCGAGGTGGGAATGAAGCCGTGCACGCGGCAGACCTTTTCCTGAAGTTCTTCAATGGCGTCGTTGATGAATTCTATTTTTCTGCCGCATTTTTCACAGACCAGATGGTCGTGATGATGCATTCCCAGGGGTTCGTAGCGCACCATGCCTTCCTCGAAGTTCACGGCCGAGGCTATGCCCGCCTCGCAGAGCAGCTTGAGGGTGCGGTACACCGTAACCTGCCCGACGGTGTTGTCCCTGCTGCGGACCAGCAGAAAAAGCTCTTCCATGGACACATGGTCGTCGGCGTTGAGAAAGGCCTCCAGAATCTTCAGCCTCTGAGGCGTGACGCGAAGGCCTTTCTGCTTGAGATATTCGGAAAATTTATGCTCCACTTCCGCAAAATTTTTTTCCATAGAAGATTCCTCTGAGGGTATAGAGTTTCCCAGAGATACTCATTTAATCCGTTCCGGTCAATGGACCGGAGCGTCCGGCCCTGCCGGCAGGCAGAAACTGCAGAGATCTAGCGCAGGCCGTTCCAGGCTCGGTCGTCCAGCACGCGCAGCCATACCGCGTCGGGCGCGAACATGACGGAACCGTGCGCGTCGGAAAGCCAGAGCGCCCCCCAGTCCTTGCCGGGAGCAAAGGTGAGGGTGCAGCCGTTGGCGAAATGCAGGCGAAGCTGTTCCCGTTCCTGCCCGTCGTCCCAGGTGCGGGTGCTGGATACGTCCGCCAGCGGCTGCCCGATGACGGAGGAGAACACGGCGCTCAGATCGCGCGGATACACGGCGTCGGCTTCGAGCACCTTGTCGGGCAGGCGGCCGTCCATCATGCGCAGGCTGCCCCGCCGTGGAAACCGAGTTCCACGCGCACGGCGCCGAAATCGAGGGCAAAGGGCTCGTCGCCGGAAACGTACACCTCGCGCCAGCCCTGCACATGGGGATTTCTTTCGCCTATGGCGTACAGACGGTTCAGGGAACGGATGCGCCGGAGCGGCGCGCCGATGAGGTGCGCGGAGGCAAAGGCACGACGCAGTTCGTCACTTCCGCCGGGGGCGAAGGGGGCTTCGGCCGCGGCGGTGGGAGAGGGCGCTTCACCGTCGTTTCCGGCGGCAGGCAGTTCTTCCTCTTCCCCGGGGAAACCGCTTTCTCCGGCGTCGGCCGGGAGGTCCCTCCCGGATTCTTCTTCCTCCGTTTCGGGCAGGGAACGCAGGTTCTCTTCCGGGGCGGGAGCGGAGGGCATGTCCGCGTCGAGACGGGGTTCTTCCTTTATGCAGGGCGTGTCCGTCCTGTTTTCCTCATGGCCGGGTTCTTCCTGCGGCAGGGGCGCCTCGGCATGTTTTTCGCGCATGGCCGAGGGCGCGGTGAGGCGCGGAGTGAAGGGCAGGCCGCCTTCCCTCAGCGATTGCAGCAGAAAAAGCCGTACGGCCGTGGGCAGATCCAGCCCCAGTTCGTGAAAGAGCGCGTCGGCCTTTGCGGCCAGTTCCGGGTCAAGGTTCAGTATATCGGGCATGAAGGGCCTCGCTTTCAGGTTGTCGGAGGTCATTATTGCCCCGGAGCCGGTTGAAATCAAGCACTTGCCGCACTTTTGCGCTTTGCGTATGGTGGGAAGGCCTGTCCGCCCGTATCGGGCGGCGGGAGAAGCCGAAAAGGCCTGACGAGGTACCGTATGAAACTGGCCGTGGTGGGGTCTCGCGATTTTCAGGATTACGCATGGCTGGAGCACTGCCTGCTGCGCGTGTTCCGCGTGGAGGAGCTTGAAGCCGTCATTTCCGGCGGCGCGCGCGGGGCGGACGGCCTTGCGGCACGCTTTGCCGCGGCCCATCAGCTTCCCCTCGTCGTGATTCCCGCAGACTGGAAGCGCTACGGCAGAAAGGCGGGCCCCATACGCAACACGGAAATCGTGGCGCGGGCCGATGCCGTTGCCGCCTTCTGGGACGGCAAATCCCCGGGCACGCGGGATACCATCACCAAGGCGCGCAATGCAGGGCTGCGCGTGGAGGTGTTCTTCTGCGGCAGGGGAAGCGCCGAGGGCGGCGTCATGCCCCTTCTCTGACGGGTATTTCCTCCGCGAGAATATCGAAGAAGGGATGGCGGCTCCAGTCCCGCCGGTTGCCCACCACATAAAGCAGGGAACGTGCGCGGGTGAGGGCCACGTTCAGGATGTTGGGCGTGCGCGAGGCCCACTGCCTGCTGCCCCATCCGGCCTGGCCCGGAGCGGAACCGAGCACAAGGAACACGATGTCGGCCTCCTTGCCCTGAAAGGTATGTATGGTGCCGCAGCGTACCTTTTCTTCGGGAAATCCCATGCTTCTGAGCAGCAGGCGGCAGTGCCGCGCCACCGTGCGGAAAGGCGAAATGACGAAGACTCCGGCCTCGCGCGGGCCGTTTTTTCCTTCCGCCTCCGGCCATTGCCGCTGAAGCGCAAGCAGCAGTTTTCTCAGGCAGGCGAGTTCTTCGGGCACAAGCTGCGTATCGGCCATGCTGCCTTCCACATGGAACCAGCAGCTTCCGTCCAAGGGAGATTCCAGAGCAGGGGCGCTTCGCCCGGCCTGCACCATCTGCCCGCCGTAGGCGATGCGGTTGGAAATGCCGAACATGGGTTCGGCGCAGCGGTGATGCGCGCGCAGAGGATAGCCCGTCCACATGGGGCGGCCCGTATTGTCCACCCATGTCCCCAGAAGGGATGCCCTGTCGGCCAGGGTCTGCACGGAAGAGCCTTCCGGCGACCAGCGTTCAAGGTGCAGACCGTTTTGTTCCTGCCGGGCGCGGAGCGTGGCCAGAAGCGCTGCCGGTTGCGGCACCACGGGTTCTATCTGCTGAGGATCGCCGATGACGGCGGCCTTTTCCGCCCGCCACAGCGCGCCGGCGGCGCTTTGCGGCGTCGCCTGCCCGGCTTCGTCCAGAATCACCCAGTCCAGCGAAGCCTGCCCCATACCCGAGAAAAGGCGGCTGAACGAGGCCAGTGTGGAGGAAACCACGGGTACCATGAAGAAGAGACAGTTCCAGAGCTCTTTGGCCGCGCCGGTCTCCACGGGAGCGCCGCGCAGGTAGCGGGCGACGGCGTTCACGTTGGCCAGGCTTTCCCTCGCGCAGGCCTTGATGGTCCATTCATGCAGACGCAGCGCCTGCAGAAAGAGGCGGGAACGAAGCCTTTCCAGCGTTTCGTCGTTCCACACGCTTTTGAGCTGCCACTTCGGGTCGCGCCAGAACTCCCGGCAGGGAAAGCGGAGCGTTCCGGTACGGCTCCGGCTTTTCGTCATTTCCTCCTGCGCCTTGCGCGCAAGTTCCTCCAGCGCTTCCAGCCGCGAGGCAAGTTCCCGTGCCGCCGTATCCTCCTCGCGGGAACAGGCGCGCAGGATGCGGCTTTCCTCCATGAGCGCCATGAAGCTGCCGAGCAGGGGAGAGGACGGCTCTTCTTCCGCAGGCGCGTTTTCCGCAAGTTTTTCCAGAAAGTTCCTGCGCCGTTCAAGTTCCGCAAAGGTGGCGAGAAAATTTTTTTTCGCCTTCTGCCAGGCTTCGCGTGCCTGCTGTTTGCCTTCATAGCTGCGGAACGGTTCCAGAACATCCTTCATGCCCGGGAACATGATGTTCTTTTCCGTATCCCGGAAGCCCCATACGAAGGCGCGGGCGAACTGCTCGCAGTTCCATGCCGAACCGAGCACCGCGGCGACAAGGCCCCATGCGGGAGCGGGGAGCTGATCGTCGTTTGTCGGAGCAATGGCCGCGTTCACGGCTGCGGCCACCTCGGAAAAGTACCCCGCTTCGGGAAAGTCCGCGCGGGAAAGAGCGTCTTCCGAAGGCAGAAAGCGCGTGATGTTTTCCACGGCGGCGTTGTTGCAGCCGGTGACCGCCATGCAGGTGCCGTGCATGAGCGAGGCGCGGGGCGGGTATATTTCTCCTGAAGAGGAGAAGGCTTCGAAGGGCTGGTTCAGCCTTGCAAGCCGCAGGGCGCGTTGTACCACAAGTTCCGCCGCTATTTCGCATACAAGGCGCGTCTTGCCCGTGCCGGGAGGTCCGTTCACCGCCGTGAGCTGGCCGTTCAGAATTTCCGTGAGCGCCCCGAGCTGCTCGGGCAGCAGGTGCTGCGGGACGGGGAAGGGCCAGCGTCCCATGGGGAGGCGTTCCATCGACATGGCCTTTTCCCGTGCCTGCGCGGCCTCCTCGCCCGAAGCGAGCACGTCGCAGCGGGGCCTGTCTTCCGCTCCTTCCAGATATCGGGCGAAAACGCCGCGGAACCCCTGGCCGGAGATGCCGAGCAGGTGATCGAGGTCGGAAAGATAGAAGGAGTTGAGCAGGTCGTTCTGCACGTCGTCCATGCGGCGGCCCCTGGGATCGGGCCGGAAATATACGGAACGCACCACGATGTGCTCTTCCTCTCCTTCCGTGTTCATCATGGAGAAAAGGCGCCGTATCTCCTCGTGTATCCGGGGGCCGCGGAAGGCTTCTTCCTGCGCGCCGCTTCGGCGGTCGAAGTCGGACTGCATCTTCAGCATGTCTTCCTGAAGTCGGTCGAGGCTTTTGCCCGCAATGCTGCGGGCAAGGGCGGGCACGAAGGAGGCGGGCATGAAGCTTTCCGGCACGGGAAAGCCCGTGCCGTCCAGAACGACGGCGGCAAGGCATCCTTCCCCCGTGCCGGGTTCTTCGGCCCTTTCGGGGCGGCAGCCCGTTTTTTCCAGAATAAGGTCGGAAATACGGTGGCGGGGCAGCACGCCGAGGTACACGATATGCCATGCGGCGCAGAATCCGGCGGGCAGGGGGCGCAGCCAGGGCAGCTCTCCGCCTTCCGCACCGGAAAAGGGAGCGGGGGAAAGCGTGGTTTTTTCTTCCGCGTCGCGCACGGCGCTCCATGCGGGGAGCGAGGCCGATACGGTTTCCCAGCGCCGGGCCTGCGTGACGGGAGGGCGGCAGGAGCGGGGCACTTCCGGGATGAGGAAGGCTTCCGCGTCGCGCCAGAAACGGAGTATGGCCGCGTTCCGGCGGCGCAGGGCATCCTGCCGGGCCTTTTCCCCGGCGTCGGCGGCGCGTTCCGCACGAAGAAGCACTTCATCGTTTTGTTCAGGCTCCTTTTCGTGCATCATGGCCAGCGCGCGGGAAACCAGGTCTCCCCCTGCTGGGGCGTTCTGCCGCGGCAGAGGGGCGGCTTTGCGGGGCGTTCCCGGCCGGGCGGAAGGCTCTGCCTTGCGCGCGTTTTTTTTCTGCAGCGCGGAAGGTTCCGGGCATTCGCCCGTATCGGCCATGGCCAGAAAGGAGGCGGCGAGTCTGCGTACGCCGTGATGGGGAAAGCGCACCACCACCTTGCCGTCCTCGGCCTGAAGCACCTCCCCCTGTCCCCACTGGGGCACGGAAGGATTGATGACCTTGTCGCCGACGTTGAATTTCATGCCTTGCCCCTCTCCAGAGCTTTTTTTGTCTTTTTTGTGGGAATGGCGGAAAGGGGATCTTCCGGCCAGGGATGCCTGGGATAGCGGCCCCTCATTTCGGCGCGCACGGAGGCATAGGCTCCGCGCCAGAATCCGGCGAGGTCGCGCGTGACCTGAAGGGGGCGTCCCGCCGGAGAAAGCAGATGCACGGTAAGCGGGCAGCGGCCTCCGCATACGGCGGGACTCTGCTGCTGGCCGAACATTTCCTGAAGCTTGACGGCAAGCACGGGCCCGGATTCGGGCAGATAGTCGATGCGGACCACGGAGCCGGAAGGTACCTCGATATGCGTGGGGGCTTCGCGCTCAAGCCTTCTTGCCGAAGCATGGTCGAGCATGGCGTGCAGAGCCCTGTCCAGCGGAATGCCGGAAAACTGGGAACGCCGGGTTATGCCCGCAAGCCAGCCGCTGAGCCAGGATGCTCCGGGGTGCAGTTCCATGTCGGCCATGAGAGCCGCATCGCTCACGTCGGGCCAGGCGTCGCCTTCCATGCGGCGCAGAAGCATGACCCTTGCCTGCCACTGGCGCAGCTCTTCCGTCCACGGCAGGCAGGTGGGACCGAGACGCAGGAGGGCCTTTTCCACGCATTCCAGCACTTTGTCCTCGGGGAAATCCTTCCCCTTCAGGGGAGTTTCCGTAAGAACGAGGCTTCCCAGAAGAGTGCGCCTTGCGGCCAGAACGGCCTGCGTTTTCTCATCCCACAATACGGTGTCTTCTTCCTTCAGAAGGTGCCCGTGCAGGAGTTCCAGCGTTTCGCGCGGGAGGGGCGCGGCAAGATGGATGCGGCCCGTGCCCTGAGCCCCGCCGTCCATGGCGGCAACGGCGAGAAAAGGCGCGTCGGCCAGCGTGTCTTCCGGCGGAAGTTCCGCCCCCCGGCCCGAGGCGAGGCGGAAGACGCCGCGTTCCCGGCGCATGGCCATGCGTTCGGGCCATGCCAGGGAAAGCATGGCTCCCGCGCTTTCCTCATCGGCAAGAACATCGTTGAGAGAAAGGGTTCCCTTGCCTCCGGCAAGGGCGAAGAGCTGTTCCGCACTCCGGCGCAGGCGGCCGTTTCGGCGAAGTTCCGCAAGGCGCGGGCGTATGTCGCAGCCCGGGCCGGAGCTGCGTTCCTCCACAAGAGCGGCCAGCGCTGCGGCCAGAGGAAGATGTTCGCCCGCAAGAAGCGCCATATGCGCAAGGCGGGGATGCAGCGGCAGGCGGACAAGTTCCCTGCCGTGCGGGGAAAGGCGGGGCCTGCCGTCTTTCCAGACGAGAGCCTCCAGCATGTCCAGCGTATGAAGCGCCCGGGAAACCGATGCTTCGGAAGGCATGGTGAGAAGCGGCAGATCCTGCGGCATGGCCCCCCAGGCGAGAAGGTCGAGCAGAAAGGGGGTAAGATCCGCATCCAGAATTTCCGGCCGCCTCATGGGCAGGAGGCTTTCTCCTTCATGCCAGAGACGCAGACAGACGCCGGGCTCCACGCGGCCTGCACGGCCTGCGCGCTGATCGGCGGCATCCTGCGTGACGCGGTATGTGACAAGGGCGCTCATGCCCGTAGAGGGAGAAAAGCGCGCCGTGCGGGCAAGGCCCGAATCCACCACGACGCGTACCCCTTCAATGGTGAGACTCGTTTCCGCAATGGATGTGGCGAGCACCACCTTGCGCCTGCCCGGCGCCGCGGGAGCAATGGCCCTGTCCTGCTCGGCGGCGGAAAGGTCGCCGTAGAGGGGGTGAAGCGAAACGTCCGGGGGGAGGGAGTTCAGCATTTCCGCCGTGCGGCGGATTTCTCCCTGTCCGGGCAGAAAAACGAGGACGGAACCCTTCTCCTCCGCAAGAACCCTGCGCACGGCGGAGGCGGTATGGGCAAGCAGCGCTTCGCGGCCGGAAAAGGAACCGGCGGGGCCGGTCCCCGCAGGGCAGGGCAGGTAGCGTATGTCCACGGGCCAGAGCCTGCCCTCGGCCTGAACCACGGGGCAGGGATCAAGCCTTGCGGAAAGCTCCCCGCCATCCAGCGTGGCGGACATGACCAGAATCTTCAGATCGGGTCTGAGTGCTTCCTGAGCTTCCAGGCAGAGGGCAAGACCCGTGTCGGCCTGAAGGGAACGCTCATGAAATTCATCGAAAATGACGCAGGACGCGCCGGAAAGTTCCGGGTCGGCGGTGAGGCGGCGGGTAAGGATGCCCTCGGTGATGACCTCCACCCGGGTGGAGCGGCCCACGCGGCTTTCCAGCCGGACGCGGTAGCCTACATGCGCGCCTGTTTCCTCCCCCAGAAGCGAGGCCATGTACCGGGCCGAGGAGCGTGCCGCAATACGGCGGGGGTCCAGCATGAGAATGGTGCCTTCCATGTGCTCCATGAGAAAGAGCGGCACGCGCGTGGTTTTGCCGGAGCCGGGTGGGGCGGTGAGCAGGGCGCGGCCGTGGGTGTTCAGGGCCTCCAGCAGGCCGGGAAGGGCGGATTCGACGGGCATGTTCATGAATGTGTTCCTGCGCCGTTGCGGCGGAATGCGCGCTGAGAGAACGAAGAGCGCGTCTGCTCCGAAGGAGCGTGTATGATATCGTGGACGACGGGGGAGAATGTAGCGGGAAGCGGGGAAAAAGAAAAGGCGCGGCCGTGGGGCCGCGCCTTTTATCGAACGGTATGCTCAGGCCGATCAGGCTTCGCGCTTCTTGGTGAGCACGGGGAGCGCTTCACGCACGAGGAAGACGGCGAGAATGAACAGGATGGCGGCAAGGCCGGCCTGCAGGTAGGCGGCGAAGAGGTCGCCCTGACCGGAGGCGATGACAAGGAGCTTGTCCTTGAAGGTAAGGGCCAGAGAGGTGAGCGTCACGAGGATCATGAACACCATGGGGAAGATGAACATCCTGTGATTGCGGGCTGCGTTCTTGAGCCAGGCGGCCACGGCCAGCAGGGCGAGACCGGCGAGGAGCTGGTTGGAAGCACCGAACAGCGGCCACACCTTGGACCAGCCGCCCATGCCGAAGGCGATGCCCACGATGACGGTGAAGCCGGTGGCGAAGTACTTGTTGCAGAGCACCTTGCGGAAGTCGGTGACGTTTTCGGGGGTTTCGCCGGGGTTCAGCCAGAATTCGGCGAACATGTAGCGGGCGAGGCGGGTGGCGGTGTCGAGGGAGGTCAGGCAGAAGGCGGACACGGACAGAATGAGCAGGCCGTAGGCGGTCTTCTGGGCCTCGGGGCTGGAGAAGCCCACCACGGCCAGCATTTCGGAGATGCCGCGCGCAAAGACGGCGGTAGGGGGCATCTTGAAGGCGTCCGCTCCGGCCTGAGAGTAGATGTAGCCGATGGTGATGAGCGAAATGATGGCCAGGACGCATTCCACGAGCATGGCGCCGTAACCGATGATCTTGGCGTTCTTTTCGCTGTTGAGCTGCTTGGAGGTCGTGCCGGAGGAGATGAGGGAGTGGAAGCCCGAGATGGCGCCGCAGGCGATGGTGACGAACAGCACGGGGAAGAGGTACTGGCCGTTCACTTCAAAGCCGACGAAGGCGGGCAGGCTCAGCGTGGGGTTGGCGGCGAACACGCCCACCACGGCCGCGATGATCATGGCATAGAGCAGGAAGGAGCTCAGGTAGTCGCGCGGCTGGAGCAGAATCCACACCGGGGTGACGGAGGCCACGAGAATGTAGACGCCGATGATGAACATCCAGGTGGTGCCGGAAAGATAGATGGGGCACTTGAGGCCTATGACGATGCAGGCCACGAGCACGATGATGCCCACCACGGTGCACACGGAAAGGGGCAGGTTCTTGCGGTACACGCAGAAGCCGAATACCACGGCCATGAGGATGAACAGCATGGAAATGGTGGCGGTGGAACCGTTGGCCTCGATGAGGGCGCCGTTGGGGCCGAAGCCGTTGAAGGTGCCCGCCACGATGGAGGCGAAGGCCGCGATGACGAGCAGCAGGGCGAGGTAGGCGAACACGATGAACAGGCGCTTGGCGCGCACGCCGATGTTCTGGGAAATGACTTCGCCGATGGATTCGCCCTTGTGGCGGATGGAGGCGAAGAGCGCGCCGTAGTCATGCACGGCGCCGAAGAAGATGCCGCCTATGATGATCCACAGGAAGCAGGGCAGCCAGCCGAAGAACGCGGCCTGGATGGGGCCGTTGATGGGACCGGCGCCGGCGATGGAAGAAAAGTGATGGCCGAAGAGCACGGGGGTTTTGGCGGGAACGTAGTCCACCCCGTCATGCATGGTATGGGCGGGGGTGGGTTTCGTCTCATCCACGCCCCACTGCTTCGAGAGCCACGCGCCGTAAAACACGTAGCCCGCGAAAAGACATGCGAAGCCGATAAGAAGAATGACAACGGAACTCAATTTAATTCCTCCTCAATTGAGTTAGCACTTTTCCAGATTTCCGCGTATGAATGCCGCCAGTTCCCGGCCCGCCCCGTTGACCGCAACGGCCCCCGTGGCAAGATTCACGGCGGCGGCGCGATAGTCCATCCAGCCGTGCAGGGAAAACAGGAAGTCCTTGTGGTGCCGCGACCTCCGCACGGCCCCGGCAGCCTCCTCCGTCATGCCGTCGCAGACGAAGATGGCGGTGATGAAGGACGACCGGTGTTCGATGTGAGGGCGGATATGACGCATACCAAGCTCGAGAGCCTTCCCCCGGCAGGCGTCGTAAAGTTCCGCACTCAGCTCGGGAACAGAGAAAACATACACGAATTCATGGGATTCCGCACGCCAGAGCCGGATTTTCCGCGAGAGGACGAAACACTCGTCGGCGGAGTGGAAGGCGTAACAGGCGGCAAGCAGGGGAGCGTCCGCCTCAACGGGCCGTTCATCGAAATAAACGGTGTAGGCATCGTTGAGTTTGGCAAGCATGGCTGATCTGCTGACGGGCATTCCCGCATCCTCCTGGTACGTTTTCCCTTGAACGGCGGGTTCAGGGCGTCGCGCGGCCTGCAGGGCGGAGGCCCTTGCAGAAGCCGTTCCGGCGGCGTTTTCCGGCTACCATATTCAGGGGTGGCACGGCCTCATTACGCTATCACGGCCCAAAGTGGAGATACAAGAAAAAATTATATTGTGAAAAAAGAAATTAGAATGGGTACTTCTGGGAAAGGCACGCGCAAGGAGCGGTCAGGATTCTTCCGGCGGCAGAGCAGCGATTTCAGGTGTACAGGAATGTGGAGGGAACAGTACCTTTTTTCCGCCTTTCCTTTCCGCGAAACATCTTTCATGCGACAATAAAGAAAAGATTTTTTCCCTTCTTTGCTTTAAAGAGTATCCGTTTCGTATTTTTCATGGAGGTTTGAAGAGAAAACTTGTTTAAATGTCTGCGCGGTGCATCCTGAAAGAGCGATTGTCGCACTTTTCCCGGAAAAGATGCGGGAGACTGCGGAAAAGATGCTGCAAACGTGAAAGTTGGAACATGATTTTCGCAGGGCTTCCCTCAGCCTTTTCAGGTGCGGGGACGGAGTTTTCTCCTCTGGGGGAGCGAGGAGGATGCGACCGCCTGCAGAAGCATGGGGAGAGCCGTTGCGGGGAGCGTGCAGGGAGTTGCAGAAAAAACGGAGAGCGGCGTTTGCGCCCTGCGGAGGGCATGAAAAAGCGCGGCCGGAGCCGCGCTTTTTCATCGGATGCTGTTACGGGTCATCAGGCTTTGGCGAGACCGGCAAGGAAGGCCTGCGCTTCTTCCTGCATCTTCTGGAAGTGTTCTTCACCCTTGAAGTCTTCCATGTAGAGCTTGTAGATGGGTTCCGTACCGGAAGGACGGACGGCGAACCAGCCGTCGTCGGTGACGATCTTCAGGCCGCCGAAGGGAGCGTTGTTGCCCGGAGCTTTGGTGAGCACGGCCTTGACCGGGGAACCGGCCAGTTCCTTCATGTGCACGTCGTCGGGAGAGATGGTCTTGAAGGCGGCCTTCATTTCCGGCGTCATGGGCGAGTCGATGCGGCGGTATACGGGCGCGCCGAACTTTTCTTCCAGTTCATGGTAGAGCTCGGCGGGGTTTCTGCCGGTTTTGGCCGTGATTTCGGCGGCCAGCAGGCAGAGAATGAGCCCGTCCTTGTCGGTGCTCCAGGGCAGACGGTCGGCCCGCAGGAAGGAAGCCCCCGCGCTTTCCTCGCAGCCGAGGCAGCAGGTGCCGGAGTGCAGGCCGGGCACGAACCACTTGAAGCCCACCGGAACTTCCATGACGTTGCGGCCGTGGGATTCGGCCACTCGGTTGAGCATGGAGCTGGTCACCACGGTCTTGCCGATGGCCGCGTCCTGACGCCAGGCCTTGCGGAATCCGTCCTTGCTGTCGCGGATGAGGAAGTCCACCACCACGGAGAGGTAGTGGTTGGGGTTCATGAGTCCTTCGGGCGTGACGATGCCGTGACGGTCGGAATCCGGGTCGCAGGCAAAGGCGATGTCGAAACGGTCCTTCAGCTTGAGCAGTTCGGCCATGGCGTAGGGGGAAGAGCAGTCCATGCGGATCTTGCCGTCGTGGTCGAGGGGCATGAAGCGGAAGGTGGGGTCGTACTGGTTGTTGGTGTTTTCGATGCTCAGGCCGTACTTCTCCGCGATGGGCGCCCAGTAGGCCAGGCTTGCTCCGCCCAGGGGGTTCACGCCGAGCTTGAGGCCGGCTTTGGCGATGGCTGCAAAGTCGATGACGTTGCGCAGGTCGTCCACATACGCGGCCACATAGTCGTGATCCTGCACCAGGCCGGAGCGCAGAGCCTTGTACAGGCTGATGCGCTTCACGTCCCTGTTGCCGTCTTCCAGAAGCTGGTTGGCGCGGTCCTGAATGCGGGCGGTGAGACCGGTATCCGCCGGACCGCCGTGGGGCGGGTTGTACTTGAAGCCGCCGTCCTGCGGAGGATTGTGGGAAGGCGTGATGACGATGCCGTCCGCCGTGGCCGTGGACTGGCGGTTCCAGCTGAGAATGGCATGGGAAATGGCGGGCGTGGGCGTATAGCCGTGGCCCGTCTGCACCATGGTGACCACGCCGTTGGCGGCCAGCACTTCAAGAGCGGTGCGCCATGCAGGTTCGGAAAGGGCGTGCGTGTCCTTGCCGAGGAAGAGAGGACCGGTAATGCCCTCGGCCTTGCGTACGTCGCACACGGCCTGCGTCACGGCGAGAATGTGGGCTTCATTGAAGCTGGTGCGCAGGGAGGAACCGCGATGCCCGGACGTGCCGAAGCTCACGGCCTGCTCCGCCACATCCGGGGAGGGCTCGCAGGTGTAGTAGGAGGAAATGAGAACGGGAATGTCGGTAAGCTGGTCGGGGCGGGGGAGTTTACCCGCCTGAGGGTCAAGAGCCATGGCAAGTCTCCAGAATGGACATGAGGTGACGAAATGCGTTGTGTTGCAGGTTACGCCAAAAAACGGGGCTTGTTAATACGGCAGGCGGCCCTTTGCGCGGAGCTTTTCCTCTTTTCTCGGCACGGGCGGCAAGGCCGGTCCCCCGCACGGAAGCGGATGCGGCCCCGCTCTCCCCGGCAGAGTCAGCGGGGATGTTCCAGCGCCCAGACATGGATGCGGCCTTCGCGTTCCCTTGCATCGGGCAGCAGGCGCAGAAGCAGTCTGTGGAAGGCGGGGCCGTGGTTCATCTGTCTGAGGTGGCACAGTTCATGACAGATGACGTAGTCGACGAGGGGCAGCGGCAGGGCGATGAGCTGCGCGGCGAGGGTGATGTCGCCCCGGACGGTGCAGCTCCCCCAGCGCCGTTTCAGAGAGCGTACCGTGAGGGATGCCGGGGCGGCTTCGTCTCCGAGAAGGAGGCGGGCGCGCTGCTCCATGCGCGCGAGACGGCGGCCGAGCATGTGTTTTGCCGCAGTCAGCCGCCAGAGGCGGAAGGCTTTTTCCACGGCGCTGACGTCGTTTTCCCGTCCTGGGGGAAGCGGAAGATGCAGTTGTCTGCCCGCGAGGCGCGCCGGGACATGTTTTCCGGCAGGCATGAGGCGGATCGTGAAGGGCCTGCCTAGGTAGAAGATGATGCCGCCTTCGCAAAATTCGGAAGGCGCGCCCCTGTGGGCGGCGAAAAAGTCCTGCTTGGCCCGCACCCAGTCAAGGCGCGCATGGAGAAAGGAGAAGACTTCCTTCAGCGCAAGGCGTGAAGGCGCCTTCACCCGTACCGAGCCGTCGGCCTTCACGGCGATGCGCAGGGTGCGGCATCCGTCGCGCTGAAAAAGAAAGCTCAGGTCCGTGCCGGGCAGAACGAGAGTTTTTTCTTCCCGGATTCGTCGGGAATCGCTTTTCCGGGAGCGGCATACACGGTTCAGCATAGCCACCTGCGGCTGGAGGGCAGAAGAAGGCAGGCGCAGCTTGCCAGCATGAGGGCGGAAAGCGCGGCCGCAGCCGCAAGTTCCGCGGCGCCTGCCCCGGGCAGGGCGTGCATCATGTCCAGCAGGGAGATGAGGCAGCAGCCGCCCCATGCGGGAACGAACCCCGCGTTGCCGCATACGGAGAGAACGTGTCTGAGCGCCAGGTAGCGCCATGCCGCGCCGAGCATGTCCAGTCTTCCGGCATGGGCAAGAGGCCCGCCTGCGTGGGGAAAGAAGAAGGGATGCACAATCAGCGTAAGAACAAGCAGCAGCGAAAGCACCCCGAAAAGACGCATGGCGGAAGGCCGCGGCGTTTGCGGGCCGGGCCGGGGCAGAAGAAAGGCGCCGATTTTATAGGAAATGTAGAGCAGAGGGCAGGAAAAGAGCGGGGTGAGGTTGGCTGCGGCCAGGGGAACGAGCATGGCCGGAATGTTCAGCCACTGGAAGAGGGGGCGCGCCGCTGCAAGAAAGAACAGCGCGAAAAGGGAAAAGGAGAAAAGCACGGCCCGGCCCGTTTCCCGCGAGATGTCCCGCAGCGGACGCGAGCGGTCGGGCCAGGCGTGCAGGGCGGGCGGCAGCACCAGCGAAAGGGCAAGGATGAGGGCAAAGACAAGCCAGCCCGGCTGCGGAACGAGGCAGTCGGCCAGAGAAAGAAAATCGGCGCAGATGAGAATGAGCCATCCCGCAACGGGGATGGCTGTGAGCGTAAGCGCGAAAAGGGCGAAGAAGCGCGGCAGGAGGCTCATTCTTCAGCGGCGAGCCTCTTGAGCAGATCCTCCATGCCCACAACACCCACGATACGCCCGTTTTCCTCCACGGGCAGCGTGTAGTAACGCTGCTCCACCATGAGCGTGGCTATTTCTTCCACCGAAGTGTCGGGCGTGATGGCGTGCGGTTCGGAACTCATGACTTCGCCCACGGTGCTCGCGGCCATACGGCGCAGCTCGCGGGAGAACTTGCCCGGCATCTGCATGGGAATGGCTCCGCCGAGCAGCAGAAAGTAGCCCGGAGTTTCCAGCTTTTTGTCCAGAGAAATGAGGTCGGACTGCGTGAGCATACCGATGAGCCGGCCTTCTTCCACAACAGGCAGGCCGTTGAAATGCCCGTCGAGCAGGAGTCTTGCCGCGTCGCGCAGCGTGGTGTCGCGCGTGACGGTAACGGGGTTGGTGGTCATGATATCGGCGGCAGTCTTCATGTTTTCCTCCGGCGTGGAAGGTTCATAGCGGTCTGAATCGACCCTGCATCCATTAAAAGAGGAAGCGGCGGGACTGTCAAGAGCGGCGGAAGAATGCCGAGCCTTTCCGCCTGCGGAAGAGAAGGGGGAAGCGGAGCGTATCGTGGTTGCTTCTGCGGGGAACAGGAGCATTCCGTTTTCCTGTATCCCCGCAGAGGGGTTATCCGGGCAGAACCTCATTGACGCACGAGAGCGCGTTCAGCGTACGGGGAAATCCGATGCAGGGAAGTATGAGCGTAAGCGCATTCACCAGATCCTGCCTGGTGTTGCCCACGTTCGCGTTGCCCTGCACATGACTTTTCACCTGCGACTCGCAGCCGCCGAGAGCGCTGATGATGCAGAAGGTGACCAGTTCCCGCTTTTTCAGGTCGAGTCCTCCGCGGGTGTAGATGTCGCCGAAGCAGAAGGCGGAAAGCCGGTCCACCATGATGCGTCTCTCGTCTTTCGGCGTTGCGCTATGCATCCGGTCGATGGCATCCCCGAAAATGGATTTCTGCACCGCAAGTCCGCGGGAAAAGCGGTTTTCCTCCGTTACCGCGGCACAGCTTTCCACGGGCAGGGAAACGCCGGAGGCAAGAAGCGCCTCGTTCACGGGACGAAGGGCGGCTTCCGTTCGGGGAAAGCCGATGTAGGGGACGCACTGATACAGGGTTTCCTTGATTTCCACAGGCGTCGCCCCGGCCCGGAGGGCTTCCTCCGTGATGCGCTTCATGTCTCCGGTCGTCTGAAGGGCGGCAAGCACGGCCATGGTGAGAAGACAGGAGGTTTTTGCATCCGGGAAGCTTTCCGCGTCTTCCCGCGCAAGACGCGCACGCATGGCTGCAAGGTCGGGATCGGTCTTTTCCAGAGCAGGGAATGTTTCCCCAAGGTACGGTTCTTCAATGGGCTGGTTCATCACATCTCTCCGTTTTTTTGCGTCCGCCCGTGCGATACGGCAGCGTGGGAACAGGCGGGAAAGTCATGTTTTTCCGATACGTCGTGCTGACTTGCGGGGTATCTCTGTCGGGAAGGACCGGACGTAAAAGACAAGGTTTCCGTCTTCCGGGCCGGGCGCACGAACGCTTCCGAGCGCAGCATAGGACGGGAGCTTCTGGTAAGGTAGATACGTTTCCTTCTTATTCTTGCCTGATTCTGCCGTTGCCGGTGAAAGCGGGAAGAGCGTTTTCCCCTGCCGGTGAACAGGGGCCGTCAAGCCAGTGCAAAGCGATGTGCGGCTGGGGACATGCGGGAATGCCTGTCCGCGCATTTTTGCCGGACTGGGCCCTGCGCATTGCCGTTTGCCGTCCATATGGGGAAAAAAGAGCGGAAAAGAGGAGCGCGGGGAAAAAGGCTGTTAATTTTTTATTTTTTAATATATGGAAATAATTGAATATTTAATTTTTTTTCAAAAAAAGGGCAAAAAAATGCCGTTTTGCCCCTTTTCAACTTCGAAAGCGGGCTTATTTATGCTTCGTCACCGGGAGCGATAATGCTCCGGGGTTTTCAGCGCCGCTTTTTCGCACAGCCTTCCGGTTTCCCGGAACGGTGCTGGAGAATTTACGATAACAAAAATTTTTTGGGAGGATATGGGTAATGAAACCCCTGAATGATCGTGTGCTCGTGAAACGCCTTGAATCTGAAGAAAAGACCGCCGGCGGCCTTTTCATTCCCGATGCCGCCAAGGAAAAGCCCTCCAAGGGTGAAGTCGTGGCCTGCGGCCCCGGCAAGCTGAACGAGAAGGGTGAACGTGTCGCCATGGAAGTGAAGCCCGGCGACGTCGTGCTCTTCGCCAAGTATGCCGGTACCGAAATCAAGGTCAACGGCGCCGATCACATCATCATGCGCGAAGAAGATATCCTCGCCATCCTCGACTAACTTCCTCGATCACTTCCTCTATTTTTCTCAGGAGAACATATCATGTCTGCTAAAGAGATTCTCTTCGACGCCAAGGCCCGCGAACGTCTGGCCCTTGGCGTGGACAAGCTTGCCAACGCCGTGAAGGTGACCCTCGGCCCCAAGGGCCGCAACGTGCTCATTGAAAAGGCCTACGGCGCTCCCGTCATCACCAAGGACGGCGTGACCGTCGCCAAGGAAGTCGAACTGGAAGACAAGTTCGAAAACATGGGCGCCCAGCTCGTCCGCGAAGTGGCCTCCAAGACCAACGACGCCGCCGGCGACGGTACCACCACCGCCACCGTTCTGGCTCAGGCCATCTACCGTGAAGGCGTGAAGCTCGTGGCCGCCGGCCGCAACCCCATGCCCATCAAGCGCGGCATCGACAAGGCCGTGGCCGCCATCACCGCTGAGCTCGGCAACATTGCCAAGCCCACCCGCGACCAGAAGGAAATCGCCCAGGTCGGCACCATTTCCGCCAACTCCGACGCCACCATCGGCAACATCATTGCCGAAGCCATGAGCAAGGTCGGCAAGGAAGGCGTCATCACCGTGGAAGAAGCCAAGGGCCTCGAAACCACGCTGGAAACCGTGGAAGGTATGCAGTTCGACCGCGGCTACCTCTCCCCCTATTTCGTCACCGACGCCGAAAAGCTGGTGTGCGAGCTTGAGAACCCCTTCATCCTTCTGCAGGAAAAGAAGATCTCCGGCATGAAGGAAATGCTGCCCGTCCTCGAACAGGTGGCCAAGATGAACCGTCCTCTGCTTATCATCGCCGAAGATGTGGAAGGCGAAGCCCTTGCCACCCTCGTGGTGAACAAGCTGCGCGGCACCCTGCAGGTTGCGGCCGTCAAGGCTCCCGGCTTCGGTGACCGCCGCAAGGCCATGCTCCAGGATATCGCCATCCTCACCGGCGGCACCGTGGCTTCCGAAGAAATGGGCGTGAAGCTTGAAAACTTCACCCTCGCCAACCTCGGCACCGCCAAGCGCGTGCGCATCGACAAGGACAACACCACCATCGTCGACGGCGCCGGCGAATCCGCCGACATCAAGGCCCGCGTCGCTCAGATCCGTGCCCAGATCGCCGAAGCCACTTCCGACTACGACCGTGAAAAGCTCCAGGAACGTCTGGCCAAGCTGGTCGGCGGCGTTGCCGTGATCAAGGTCGGTGCCGCCACCGAAACCGAAATGAAGGAAAAGAAGGACCGCGTCGAGGACGCCCTCAACGCCACCCGCGCCGCCGTTGCCGAAGGCATCGTGCCTGGCGGCGGCACCGCCTACATCCGCTGCATCCCCGCTCTTGACGACATCGAGGCTTCCGAAGAAGAAATGGCCGGTGTGAACATCATCCGCCGCGCCGTGGAAGAACCTCTGCGTCAGATTGCCGCCAACGCCGGTTTCGAAGGCTCCGTAGTGGTGGAAAAGGTGCGCGAAGGCAAGGACGGCTTCGGCTTCAACGCCGCTACCGGCGAATATGAAGACCTTCTGGCTGCTGGTATCATCGACCCCAAGCAGGTTTCCCGTTTCGCGCTTCAGCACGCCTCTTCCGTGGCCGCCCTGCTGCTGACCACCGAATGCGCCATTGCTGAACTGCCCAAGCCCGAGCCTGCGGCTCCCGCTGCTCCCATGGGCGGCGGCATGGGCGGCATGTACTAAAAAGTGCCCGGCGGGCATCTGCCCGCCGATGCCTGATAACAAGGGGGATCGCGCAAGCGGTTCCCCTTTTTTCGCAGAAGAGCCTGTGATGAGAAGCGGTGCAGGCCGGGAACTTTGTTCCGGTTACGGGAAAATCTGTTCCTGCGCTGCGGACGTCCCTTCCCGCGTTTCACGGCGGACGCTCAGGGACTGTCCTTTCTTCGCGTCCGCAAGGCCACAGGAGAGCAATCCATGACGGAACACGACGAACAGGGCCGCGCCGTGGTGGAGCCGGAACTTGTCACCGATGAGAAATACCGGCGCGCCTATTCCGAAGAGGCGTTTCACACCAAGCTGCTGCGCTTTGCCGGAACTCTGGGCAAGGAAGGCCTGCGTTCCGCACTGATTCTTTACTATACCCTCCGGCGCAGGGATCTGCCGGGAAAGACGCGAGCCATCATTCTCGGCGCGCTGGGGTATTTCATTCTTCCGGCCGACATCATCCCCGACATCATTCCCGCTTTCGGTTTTACCGACGATATAGGCATACTGGCGGCGGCGCTTGCCGCCGTGGCCGCCTATGTGGACGACGAGGCCCGGGCCCGGGCCGATGCCGCCCTTGAGCGCTGGCTGGCGAAGGCGGAGAAGGTTCTTCGCGGTTAGACTTTTCTGTTTTTCCTCCATGCCCGCTTTCCCGGAAGGGAGGCGGGCTGCTTTTTCATGTCCTCTCCGGCGGCCGTGACGCGCGGAAGAGAAGCGTGAGGCTTCCACGGGGATGAGAAGATACGGCGCTCCGAGTTCCGGGCTGTCGTCTTCTCCTCCCGGGCGGAGAAGGGAGCTCTGCCGTCGGCATGACGCGTCGGGGGAGTACCCTCCTTGCCCGGAAGGCCGACGGGGGAAGGCTTTTTAAGGGAGGATGTTCCTCTGCCGGAATTTCCCTTGGAAAAAGTGCTTGCCAGACGGAGAGAAAACGTGTATGACCATCCTTCGGATGTCCGCCCAGGGCATCTATGCACTTGCCTGTAATGGAAAAGTCGCCCTCCTCGGAGAGGCGCACCTGCACCGACATACGGGAACAGGTTGTCATGCCTGCCAGCATCATTCAGGGAGTGTGCGCCGCTCAGCGGCTTTTTCCGGTTCGCCGGAGTACCTGTATCATGGGAAGCAGGCTTCAATTCTGACCCGTTTTTCGGAGGTTTTAATGTACGCTATTGTTGAAGTGCTCGGCAAGCAGTACCGCGTTCAGGAAGGCAACAAGGTTGTTGTCGACCTCATGAACGCTGAAAAGGACAGCGAAGTGTCCCTCGACCGCGTGCTCATGATCGGCGGCGAAAGCACCAAGATCGGCACCCCCGTCGTGGAAGGCGCCAAGGTGACCGCCAAGGTCGTCGATCACATCCTCGGCGACAAGGTCGTGGTGTTCAAGCACAAGCGCCGCAAGGCCGAACGCCGCACTCAGGGCCATCGTCAGGAATACACCGTTCTTACTGTTACCGGTATCGTCGCCTAACGGGCGTACCGTTTTTCTCCAAGGAGTTTCATCATGGCACATAAAAAAGCAGGCGGCAGCTCCCGCAACGGTCGTGACAGTGAAGGTCAGCGCAGAGGCGTGAAGCGCTTCGGCGGCCAGCATGTTCTTGCCGGCAACATCATTGTTCGTCAGCTCGGCACCGTGGTGTATCCCGGCGCCAACGTCGGCATGGGCCGCGACTACACCCTTTTCGCCAAGTGCGACGGCGTGGTGAAGTTTGAAAAGTTCTACCGCAAGCGTCGCGTGCACAAGCGCGTGAGCATCGTTCCCGCCGAAGCTGCGGCGTAAGCGTGCTTCTGGTATGACGTTTTGGGCGAGAAGGGCTGTGGCTCTTCCCGCCCTTTGCGTTTTTTGGAAAGCGGGCGCATTCTTGCTTCCGCTGCTGCGTCAGGGGCGGCCCGTCAAAGGCTGTCCGGCAACGGACCGGGCATATGTTCCCCGGAACAGGAAGGCAGCGCTTCAACCGACGAGAGGAAACCGATATGAAATTTGTGGATGAGGCCACCATTCAGGTGAAGGCCGGCAAGGGCGGCAACGGCTGCGTTTCCTTCCGCCGCGAAAAGTTTGTTGCCAAGGGCGGCCCGGACGGCGGCAACGGTGGCGACGGAGGCAATGTTTATGCCATTGCCTCCAACAGGCTTTACAGCCTGTACGATTTTCGCCTGAAGCGCATTTATGAGGCCCCCAACGGGCAGGGCGGCATGGGCAGCCAGTGCGACGGGCACAAGGGCGAGGATCTTATCATCGAACTGCCCGCCGGTACGCAGCTTTATGAACGTACGGGCGAGGGCGAAGTGCTCTTTGCCGACGTGTCCGATACGGAAAAGCCCGTGCTTCTCGCAGCCGGAGGCCGCGGCGGCAAGGGCAACGAACATTTCAAGTCCTCCACCATGCGTGCCCCGCGTTTTGCGCAGAAGGGGGAACCCGGCGAGGAGAAGACCTTCCGCCTTGAACTGAAGATTCTGGCCGACGCCGGTCTTCTGGGCCTGCCCAATGCGGGCAAGTCCACCTTCCTTTCCCGCGTGTCCGCCGCGCGACCCAAGATAGCGGATTATCCCTTCACTACGCTGACGCCCAACCTCGGCGTGCTCATCGACGACTGCGACCCCGACCGCCGCATGGTCATTGCCGATATTCCCGGCCTCATCGAAGGCGCGCATGAAGGGCAGGGCCTGGGCGACCGTTTCCTGCGTCATGTGGAGCGCACGCGTTTTCTCGTGCATATTCTCAGTGTGGAAGATGTGGACCCCGAGGCGGAAAATCCGTGGGAAGGCTTCGACCTCATCAACGACGAACTTTCTCTCTTCGACCCGGAGCTTGCCAGACGCCGCCAGATAGAGGTGGTGAACAAGATAGACCTGCGCACCCCCGAGGAACTCGAAGTGCTCAAGGCCCGCGCTGCCGCGGACGGCAGGGACATTCTTTTCATTTCCGCCAAAGAGGAAATCGGCATCGAGGAGCTGGTGGAGCGCATGTGGAAACTGCGCGATGAGCTGGACTTCAACGATCCGTTCGTGCACTATCAGGAAGAAGTGGTGGTGGATGAAGAATTCCCCGACATTGAAGTGATATGGACGCGCGAATAATGGATACCCGAGAAAAAACGCTCGCTTCGGCGCATACCCTTGTGGTGAAGGTGGGCAGTGCGGTGCTTACCACCGCCGAAGGACTGCATCTTTCCGTTCTGTATAATCTTGTGGAACAGCTTGCACGTCTGGTCCGCAGCGGCAGGCGCGTCTGCCTGGTGAGTTCCGGGGCCGTGGCCGCCGGACGCACCGCGCTGCCGGACCGCGGGCGCAGCGTGGAAGGCATATCCGGCAAGCAGGCTCTCGCCGCCATAGGACAGGGCTGTCTCATGCGTGAGTATGAGCACGCCTTTGCCGCGCAGGGGCTGCTGTGCGCGCAGGTACTGCTCACCCGTGACGACCTCCGCAGCCGTACGCGCTTTCTCAATGCCCGCAATACCTTCATGAATCTGCTGGACTGGGGTGTGGTGCCCATCGTCAACGAAAACGACACCGTGGCCGTACAGGAGCTGAAGTTCGGCGACAACGACCAGCTTGCCAGTCTGCTGCTCAATCTGGTGGAAGGGGATCTGTACATCAACCTCACGAGCGCCGCAGGCGTGATGGCGGCGAACCCCGAGTCCGCGGCTCCGGGGGAAAGCATTCCCTATCTTGAATGCATCGACGACATTGCGGAGCTGGACATAGAATCCCTGTGCGGAGCCAAGACCAGCGTGGGGACGGGCGGTATGCGCTCCAAACTCATGGCGGCGCGTCGTGCGGCGCAGCTCGGCGTGCCTACGCTTATTCTGCCGGGGCGTCGCCCCGATATTCTCGATGCCGCGTTTGCCGGGGAGAAGGTGGGCACCTGGGTACGTCCGGCGGAACAGGCCGTGTCGCGCCGCAAGTACTGGATGGCCTATCAGTCGGAACCTCAGGGCAGCATTCTTGTGGATGAGGGCGCGGCCCGTGCGCTGGAGGAAAAGGGCGGGAGCCTGCTTCCCGGCGGCATCCGCGCGGTGGAAGGCAGCTTTGAACCCGGGGCGCTGGTGCGCGTCGTGTGCGGGGATCACCACATCGGCGTGGGGCTGACCAACTACTCCTCGGAAGACCTTGAACGCATCAAGGGACTCCGCAGGCTGGAGGTGGCGGCCATTCTGGGGAATGCCCACTATCCTGAAGTGATACACCGCGACAATCTGCTGATCAACGCAGCCGTATGAACAAGGTTGAAAAAAGGCCGTAACCTTCGGGGAGCGGCCTTTTTCGCGCATAAAGCTTTCCTTTGGGGAGGATATTCCTCATTTTTCCGTTCACGGAGCGGCGCAAAAGGCTCAGGAATATTTTTTTGCGACGGGATGAAAAAAATGCTTGCCAAGGCGGGCGAATTTCTATAAGTTCCAGCTCGTGCCCAGGTGGTGGAATTGGTAGACACACTATCTTGAGGTGGTAGCGCCGAATGGCGTGGGAGTTCGAGTCTCCCCCTGGGCACCAGTCAGTATGTAAGGGCCGCGAAATTCTTTTCGCGGCCCTTTTTGCATTAAGGCCTTCAGGCAGTTGAGGGAGCGGAAGCGACCGAAACAGAAAACCACCCGCTTAGCGGGTGGACCACAAAATGGTTATACCTAAAAAAACACCTTTTCGATAAGACGGAGTTGTTCAGGCTCCCGTCCACATCGAAAAGGTGTTTTTTTATGGCGAAAGAACAAAATCTGGCACATACGAAATGGCTGTGTAGGTACCATATTGTCTTCACTCCGAAGTATAGGAGAAAAGTGATTTACGGGCAATACCGTGAAGAAATAGGAAAAATAATACGACAGCTTTGTAATTACAAGGGAATCGAAATTATTGAGGGACATATGATGATAGACCATGTGCATATGCTTGTCATGATACCGCCGAAGTATGCGATATCGTCGGTTATGGGGTATATAAAGGGTAAAAGTTCACTGATGATTTTTGATAAATTTTCCCAGCTGAAATACCGGTATGGCAATCGGAGATTCTGGAGCGTGGGATATTACGTCAGCACAGCAGGTTTGAACGAAGCAACGATCAGGAAATATATACGGGATCAGGATAGAGAAGATATCATGCTTGATAAGAGGACGTGCAGGGAATATACGGATCCGTTCAGTCCAAAGCAGGGAAAGCTCCTTTAGGAGCAGGCTACGAGTCAAAGTACATGGGGGCTTGAACTGTTGAAAAAAAGGCAGGGCGCCGACTAGAGAAGTTCAAGCCGGCGCCCTTAAGGCGCGAGTAAGTAACAAGCCCTTACAGGGCTGGTCAAGCCACCCGTTTTACGGGTGGTCCTGACTCCGTTCTCTGCTGCAGGCTCCGTTTACCTTTTCGAAAGGCGGAGCCTGCATGTTTTTCGTTGCACGTTGCANGAGCAGGCTAAGAGTCAAAGTACATGGGGGCTTGAACTGTTGAAAAAAAGGCAGGGCGCCGACTAGAGAAGTTCAAGCCGGCGCCCTTAAGGCGCGAGTAAGTAACAAGCCCTTACAGGGCTGGTCAAGCCACCCGTTCTACGGGTGGTCCTGACTCCGTTCTCTGCTGCAGGCTCCGTTTACCTTTTCGAAAGGCGGAGCCTGCATGTTTTTCGTTGCACGTTGCATGTTGTCTTCCGGTGTTTTCTGCGTTGCCGGATACGCGGTGCGGGATGCTTTTTGTCGTGGGCGATGCAGGCGGGAGACGGCCGCCGTTTTCCGAAGGGGGAGCAGAGGGAGTTTTTTCGTCTACGCAGAGGTGGACGCGAGGCGTGTTTTATCTGTACCATGCCGGAATGTATGGGCTATATGTTTCAGTAGAAGGGGAGCCGGAAGGCCGGAAAACGGAAGAGAGCTGTCCGTACCGGCATTGTCCGGTCCTTTGCCGGAAGCGCCGGACACATACGCCTTGCGTGCAGAGCTTCCGGGAGCGGCGCTTTGCCTCCGAAGCGGGTTCGGACAGGCGCAAAACACGGCCTTTGCACGGCCTCTTACCGGAGCCGGCATCATACCGGCAGGAGAACGTATGGATCGCTTTATCTATATTCATGGTCTGAACAGCGGAGCGCAGAGTCGTTCCGGCAGGGAGCTTTCCGAACTGCTCGGTACGGAGGTCATCCGTCCTGAATACGATTATGCCCGGCCTTTTGCCGAATGCCTCTGTTCCCTGCGCCGGCAGATCATGGAGGCCGTGGACGAGAAGAACGACCGTCTCTGCGTCATGGGGTCCTCGCTGGGGGGCTTTTACGCGCTTCAGTTGCGGCATCCGTCCATCGTCCATGTGGCAGCATGGAATCCCGTAGTGTTTCCGGCCATGCAACTGGAACAGTTCCTCGGAACCAATACGCGTTTTACCGATGGTTCTTCGTGGGAATTCACGCGGGAAACGCTGCTGTCCTATGCGCAGGCGCCCGATCCCCGTCCCTGGCGCAATGAAATGTGGGCCCGTGAGGAACGCCGTGAAGCGTGCGCGCAGGAGGCTTCCGCCCCCGTTCTCATGATGGGCGGACGCGGCATTTCCCTGCGGGCGGAAGAACGGCAGAAGGGTACGTTCGCCCTCAGGGAACGCATGGAGCCGCCCCGTCGCGACATTTTCCTCGGCAATGCCGACGATGTTCTTGATTCCCGTCTCGCCCGAGCCTTCTGGCAGGGGGGAGCGGAACTGCATGATATTGCTTCCGGGCATCAGATCATGGACTATTCCCACGCCGTGGACATTCTGAAACACGGCAAGCTGCTGGAGAATTTTTCCTGCTGGGACGCCGGGGAACCCTTTGCAGAGCCGTTTCACGAAGCCGCGCGTTTTGAACTGGCGGGTCTGTTCGATGCCGGGGTCGCACTGGCGCGGGCGCGCCGCATACTCTGGCTTGCCGATGTGGAATATATGGAACTGGAAGAGGAAAACGGCGGGGAACGCCGTGTCGTCATTGCCGTGTTCTTCCCTCTGCGTCACGAGGCGCGTATGAAGCGGCTTCTTGCCGGACTGGTCCGCCTCTGTGGAGGGAAGGACTATGTGCTTGTCCGGGCCGACGGGCAGATGCTGCGGCATCAGATGGCGGCGCATAGCCTCCTGGACGCGGAATATCGCCTGCCGCTGGAGCAGAATTCCTTTTCTGCAGCCTGGGAATCGGCCTTTCCCGGCAGGCGCTGCATCAGTGCCCGCTGGCAGGGGCATCAGCTCCACGGCTCGTTCATGAACGCGTCTCTGCGCGACCGTTTTTCCTCTCTGTGGGACAGAAACGAAGATCCGGTGGAGGCTTTTGAACGGTTGTAGGCGGGAAGGGCTGTCCGCCCGGAAAGGGATGTTGCCCGGCGCGTGCGCCTCGTCCTGCGTCGGGCTTTCCCGGTATGCGGGAAGCAGGGGGGACACGGAAAAGCCCCTGCCGTGCGGAAGGAGAGATCCTCCGACCGGGGGGCGGAACCTGTGCGGAATGCGGCGCATAAAAACAGGAAGCTCCGCAGGGCGCGGATTCTTTTGCGGGAAACGGGGAGAGGCCGGAAAAGCGTTCGTGCCGTGCCTTGTGGAGTACGGCCTTTTCTTCGGGCGAATGCCGTTCGGGCGGAAGAACATGTTCCTGCTGGTCTGCCGCGGAAGGTTGTCTGTCCGGGGAAGTGTTCTTTCCGTTTTCAGGCGAAGCGTTTTTCGCGTCCCGGGCGTCCCTGTTCGTGGCAGCCCGTACCCGGGCGGCCGGAGCTTAGTCGCGGATGGCGTCGAGGGGCCATGCAGAGTGCTTCTCTCCGTTGTCTCACAAGGCGCAGGGAGCTTCCGTTCCGACCGTGTCTGCTTGCCGCAGGCATGGCGTTTTCTTCGGAAGCGCCGGACAGATACTGCAGGGCGTCGCCGCTTGCCCGGACGTCGGGCTGCTGTACGCGTCGGGAAGGGCGGAAAATAAAGCGCAGCGCCATGCCGTTCTGCCGGACGGCATGAAGACAGACGGCGGCATCCTGATCGGCGACATGCCGCAGGTTCAGCCCGGTTGACTGCACGGCCAGGAGCCGGAGCGAAGAAGGGGGGACAGGAGTACCCGTTGCAGGTATCACTTTCCGCCGCCGTTGAAAAATGCCCGGCGTCAGCGCGCGTTTTTTGGCCTGTGGACATAGCGCAGAGATTCGCCGTCATTGCTCAGAGCCGCTGTACATGTCTCCTCATCCTGTCCCGGGACGAACTGCAGCGCCTGTCCCCATGTCTGCACCACATTCATGATGACCTTGCGCGAGGGACTTGCCATCCAGCGTATGCTGTAGGGATCGGAACGCAGAGCGGCAAGCTGGAGGTCTTCGTCCTGCTCGGGAACAAGGCGTATGGCGCCGCCGTACTGTGCCACGGCTTCCCGGCAGATTTCGGGGGTTTTGTTCCGTACATAGAGCAGGGCGTCGCCTTCGTTGCGCACGGCGGCAAGGCAGATGTTTTCCGTCTGATTGCGTACATAACGCAGGGCTTCGCCGTTTTCCCGTACGGCGGCGAGACAGATTTCTTCCGTCTGTTCAAGAACATGGCGCAACGCAAGGCCGCTTTCCCGCACGGCGGCCAGGCATACGATGCGGCTCTGACGGCGCACATGGCGCAGGGCTTCGCCGTTTTGACGCACGGCGGCAAGGCAGACCGCTTCGCTCTGCCGGTCTTCATCAAGAAGTTCCAGCGCGTCGGGGTCGGCCGTGACGGCGCGCAGACAGGCGGCTTCCGTGGGGTGTTTCATGCGCAGCAGCGCCTTGCGGGCCGAGGCCTTCCTGTCCAGAAAAAGATCGGGATCTGCGCCTTCGGGAAGAAAAGAGGTACCCCGGCAGGAAAGGGCGGCAAGGCGGAGAAGTTCCGGCGTGATGCTGCGTACATGACGCAGGGCGTCGGGGTTCTGCTTCAGCGCAAGCTCGCATAGCTCCGTATTCTGTTCCTTCACAAAGCGCAGGGCCAGTCCGTTCTGCGTGACGGCCGCCCGGCAGAGAACGGGCGTCTGTTCCTGCACATATTCCAGTGCCTCGCCGTCTTCCTGTACGGCGGCAAGGCAGATTTCCGGCGTCTGACACCGTACATGGCGCAGCGTAAGCCCGTTTTCCCGTACGGCGGCAAGGCAGAGTTCCTCGTCCTGTTCACGCAGAAAGGCGAGCAGTTCCGGTTCCTCCCACAAGAGGGAAAGAATTTCGTTCCGGGTGTTTTTTTCCTCGGCGATGCCCCCGGGGGCATGATGGTGATGAGACATGTGTTCTCCTTGCTGACGCCGCTTTGCCGGCGGATGATATTCCCTGAAAACACCATAGCAGCAGAAGGAGAACGAAAAAGAAAAGATGTCGGCCCCATCCACCTATGGGTGGACGGGAACGGGAAGGATGACCGGGGAAGAGGGATGACTGCCGGGAAGATGCCGTGCATTCCGCTCCGGTGACGAGGGGACGACCGGACACTCATGCGGGGAACAGCAGGGGACTTATTCCTCGTCCGAAGGCTCCACGCCTATGACTTCCGCCTCATGCCCCCACTGTTTTGCCCAGTACAATACTTCCTGCGGATCGGAAACGCGCACGGAAAAAAGCAGTTCATGTTCGGAACGGCGGATGCGCTGGCTGGAATGCCAGTTTTTTTCCAGAACGTAGTGCATGGCATTGCCGGTGAAGCGCAGCGTGACATCGTAGAGCCTGTCGCCGAACACGCCGGAAAAGGCGTTTTTCTGCTTTTCTTCAAATCCACCGTCGTCCATGGGGTCCCAGCTGCAGAAAATGCCGGTGGCGCGTACCTCATCAATGCGGTTCAGGCGGAAGATTTTCCAGGCCGGTGGCGTTTCATCCACCGTTCTGGCGTAGAGGTACATGGCCCGTTTGCGGATATAGAGGCGGCGGGGGTCCAGTTCCCGCCAGCTCCGGGTCCAGTCCGCGGCGCGCGTATACAGAATGCGGACGCGCTGCCCGCGGCTTACGGCGTCCTGAAGAGCGGCCAGCACTTCCGGCCTGACGCCGAAGGCTCCCTGAGTGACGCAGGAGTCGAAACTTTTCTGCAGTTGTTCCCGGAAGGGAGAATCCAGCCCTCCGGCAAGTTTCCGGCCCGTTTCCATGGCAAGGGCCGCCAGCGTACCGTCGCCTTCGGCGGCAAGATGTTCCAGCGCGAACATAAGCAGAAGGCGGTCGCTGAAGGTGAGTCCCGTGATGGGCGTCAGCCTGTCCTCCAGAATGCGGAAACCGCGGTTTTTCTGAAAATCGAAGCGGAAACCCACATCCGCCAGAGCGCTTTTATCCTTATAATACTGGCTGCGGCTGATGCCGAACCTGCGCCACAGGCTTTCCTGCGTCTGATGCGGTTCCCGGCGTATTTCCTGTGCAATGCGCAGAAGCCGCGTGATTCTCGGCGAGTCGTCTTCCTGAAGGTGATGTGCGCTGTCCATGATGCCCTCCTGTCGTGAGAGTTGCGTGAATTTTCTGCAAACGCAAGAAAAAACAGAGACCGGGCGTTTCTTTTCCAATGGCGGCCGCCCGTGAAGAGAAAACGGGGGATGTCCGCGTCATGGTTCCTCACGGGAGATTTCTTGCCGTATCATCCCTGCGGGCATACCATGGGCGCAGGGATGAGCGCAGCTTCCGCCCGTCGTATCCGGGCGGAGACTCAAACGTCGTACGGAGTGTTTATGGCCACCATGATTCCCGCTTCCCTTCCTGAGGAAGCCACCGAGGGTGAAAGGCGTCTTTACCGTTTTCTGGAAAAGCTTCCCGTGTTCTTCACGGCGTGGATCAATCCTTCTCTGGATGGTGAGACGGCCGATTTCGTGCTCTATACGCCGAAAAATGGTCTTATCGTGCTGGAAGTGAAGGACTGGGCGCTGGATCAGGTGGTTTCGGCGGACAGAAACGTGGTCCGGCTGCGCCTGGGATGGAAGGAAGAGAACCGTACCTGTCCGTTCGGGCAGTCGCAGCACTACCTTAACCTTCTGAAGGCCATGTTTCAGAAGCCGGGAGGAAAGGAATTTCTGCTCCCCCTGCAATGCGGCGTGGTGTTGCCGAATATGAGGCGTGCCGATTATGAGGAGCGGCTGCGCCGTGATCCTTTGATTTCGGAACTGACATCCCCCCGTACCACGCTGTTTCAGGAAGAACTGGAAGCGCTGGAGCGTGCTTCCGACAAGGGCGGATTTTTTCAGAACATGCTGAACGAACGCTTTCCCTGCCGTTTTTTTTACGAGCACGGCAAAACTCTTGTGCAGACCGTGGAACGCAAGCTGGGCCATGCCGTGATCATGCAGATACCCGGTGTGGACTGGCAGAGCGGGGAAAAGAGGCTGGTGACGCTGGATGAAGAGCAGGAAAAGGCGGCCCTTCGTTTCACCGGCGGCCGGAGACTGCTGCGCGGCGCGGCAGGCTGCGGGAAAACATTGATTCTGGCGCGGAGGGCGGAAGAGATTCTTAAGAAAAGCCCCTCCGCAAAAGTGCTTTTTCTCTGCTTCAATCTTTCCCTTGCGGGCTATATCCGGCGTATGCTTGCGGAAAGAGCCCTGCCTCTGGGAACGGGCGGGGTGGAGGTCATGCCCGTGTTCGATCTTATGGCCCGTATTCTCGGAGACAAGGTGGAGGAGAAGGAGAACGCCGACTACTACAGGACCGTGCAGGCCATGGCAGTGGAGGAACTGGAAGCCGGTCATGAACTTTGCGGAATCTGGGATGCCGTGCTTGTGGATGAGGCGCAGGACTTCACCCCCATGATGGTGCGAGCCGTGACGCTGCTTCTGAGGGAGGACACGTCGCTTCTCGCGGCCATGGATGCGGAGCAGCACCTCTATGCCGAGAGCAGTCCCGAAACGTGGCTGAACATGCCCGGTATGAAGACGTTTTCGTTGAAGAACCGTTACCGCTCCACCCGGCAGATCGCAGCTTTTGCGGAAGACTGGCTCGATGCGGAGGTTTACGCACCGGATAAGGAGCTGGGTGTTCTGGATGGCGACATGCCGGAAGTGCGCTACGCTTCCGGCAGGGAGGAGGCCGCCGCCATGGCCGCTTCCGGCGTGGCGGATATGCGCCGTTCCGGTCTGCCCCAGGGAGAAATGGCCGTTCTCTATGCAAGAACGGACGGCAACCTGCCCCATCTGCTGCTCGATGCCCTTGCCCGTCGCGGCATGATGACGCTGTGGCCTTCGGAAGATGAGCGCGCCAAACGCCGTTACGACATCACTACGGATTCCGTTACGGTTTCCACCATACACAGCATGAAGGGCATGGATTTTGCCTGCGTCACGTTGGTGCTGCCCCTCAGCCTTGCGGAAGGCAGGGAACATCTTCTGCTCAGGGAGAGCCGGGACCGCCGTGCTTTCTGGGAACGGAGAAGAGAGCGGGGGATGACGCGCAGCGAAGCCCGGTTTCACGCTCTTGTTTATGTGGGCATGACCCGCGCCCGCCGTCAGCTCACCGTCATCTGGTATGACGACGGAAAGAAGAGCGGAGTTTGAGAGGAGGAAACGTGAAGTGGTAGAGGGAACTTTGTCGGGAAAGCCCCTGAAAGAAATTTACAGCTCGAAAGCAGGAAAAGTTTTCCGTGAAAGTCGGGCATATGGAAAGGCGTTTTCTGCATGATACAGACGTAGAAAGCGACCCGGAATACCCGGATCGCTTTCTATGAGGAAGATGCATGGGGGCGTGCATCAGGGCCCGAGGGGCAGGTCATGCCTAGGTTCAGGACTCATTAAATATAAAAGATGACAATGGCAGCGAGACAAATAGCCGAAAAGAACGTGTGGGCACAACGGTCATAACGCATGGCTATTCTGCGCCAATCCTTGAGCCGGCCGAACATGATTTCTATCTTGTGCCGCTGCTTATAAACCTCCTTGTCATAGGCCACCGGAGTTTTCCGGCTGTGTCTGCCGGGAATACACGGCGTGATTCCTTTACGGGACAAGGCATGACGAAACCAGTCGGCATCATAGCCTCTATCCGCCAGAAGCTCCCCGGCCTGCGGCAGAGTATCAAGCAGGACAGCAGCGCCTTTGTAGTCGCTCACCTGACCGCCGGACAGATGGAAGGCCAACGGTTGACCGAAGGCATTGCAGACAGCGTGGAGTTTTGAATTCAGGCCGCCTTTTGTGCGTCCGATACATCGGGAAAGGCCCCTTTTTTCAGCAAACTTGCTGCTGTCCTGTGTGCCTTGAGATGTGTGGCATCAATCATCAAGCGTGTTGTGGAGCCGTTTTGCTCAACAAGCTCCGCAAAAATCCTGTTAAAGACCCCCAATCGGCTCCAGCGGATAAAACGATTGTAGAGAGTTTTGTATGGTCCATACTCGCGCGGAGCATCTTTCCATTGCAGGCCGTGCTTGATGACATAGATAATGCCGCTGACGACACGCCTGTCATCGACTCTCGGAATGCCATGGGAACGAGGAAAGTAGCGTTTGATACGAGCAATCTGTTCATGAGAAAGATAAAAAAGTTCCTTCATGGCATCCTCCCTATGCCGACAATAAGAACTTTTTACCCTTTTGGCAATTAATGAGTCCTGAGCCTAGAACAGCACGGAGGGAAGCCAGAGAGCTATCTGCGGGAATACCGCAAGCAGGAAGACCAGGAACATCATGGCCAAGAAGAAGGGGATCACTCTGCGGAAAATGCTGGCCATGGGCACATCGGTGGCTACGCTGCTCAGGGCAAAAACGTTGATGCCCACGGGAGGAGTGATCTGCCCGGCTTCCATGAGAATGACGACCACCACGCCGAACCACACCGGGTCGAAGCCGAGTTCTATGATGGTGGGGTAGATGGCGGGCAGCGTGAGCAGGATCATGGGGATGACGTTCATGAGGCAGCCCATGATGATGTAGAAGAGTACGATGGCCGCAAGCAGTACATATCTGTTGACGTGGAGACTTACTACGGTGTCGGCCAGATCGTAAGGCAGGGCAGTGGCAGCGAGGAATGTACCCAGAATGCTCACTCCGATAAGTATCAGAAGAAGCCTGCCGGTGACCTGTGCCGTGGAATTGAGTGCGCTCTTGAAGTCGTTCCAGCTGAGGCGACGACGACACAGTGCATAGAGAAGCGTGCCGGCCGCGCCGACGGCACCGCCTTCGTTGGGACTGAACCAGCCGAGGAGAATGCCGCCGAGAATGAGAAAGATCAGGGCGACCATGGCGAAGATTCCTTTGATGGAACGTATTTTTTCCTTAAAGGTGGTGGATTCCCCACGAGGGGAGAGCTCAGGATGCCGATAGGCGATGAAGAGCAGCACGGATATGAACATGAGCGTAAGGAGAATACCGGGGATGACGCCTGCGACAAAGAGCTTTCCTATGGAGACTTCGGTCACGAGCGCATAGAAAATGAAGCCTGTGCTCGGGGGGATGAGTATGCCCAGAGTGCCGCCTGCGGCGAGAGTTGCACAGGCAAGGCCGGGGTCGTACTTCTTCTTGCGCATTTCAGGAAGGGCTACGGAAGCCATGGTCACGGCGGTGGCCATGGAATCGCCGGAAACGGCGGCGAAACCCGCGCATCCGCTTACGGTGGCTATGCCGAGGCCGCCCGGCTGGCGGCCGAGCCATACGTTGGCGGCGTTGAACAGATCCCGGCTGATGCCGCTGTACATGGCCAGCTCTCCCATAAGGATGAACATGGGAACTACGGTATAGGTATAGTTTGAGGCCACATTGTAGGGATTGACGCCCAGCATGGAGAAGGAAGCCTTGAAGTTGGGGTATATGACCAGCATGCCGATATATCCCATAAGCGCCATGGCCAGCCCTATGGGCATGCCCAGAAGTATGCTTGCCATGAGAATGACCATGCCGAGGGAGCCGAGAAGCATGTAGTTGTCGGCAATTTCCGTTCCGCGGACGAAGAACGGCACGGAAAGCAGCAGTACGCTTAATACGATGCCGCACAGGAAGGAAAGGTGCATTCGTCGGGAAAGCATGTCCGCCGCAACGGAGATGAAGTTCGCAAGCAGAGCGAGGGAAAAGATGAGACAGCCGAGAGCACCGTAGAAGATGAAGGGCGCAAGCGGAATGCCGAGCATGCCGCTCAGCTCGTTGGTGCCGGACTTGGTCACGCCGTTCTGGAATACGCACCAGGTGATGAGGCAGAGCAGCAGAAAGGGGCACAGCGTGGAAACAGCTTCCAGCATATCCCGCACACGCGGGGAAAAGTGATCGGTAAGCAGGGTGACACGGATGTGGGAACGATCGTCCTGAATGTATCCCAGACTGCTGAAGACAAGGATGACCATGCAGAACTCGACAAGCTCCATGGCTCCGATGAGGGATTTGTTGAACAGAAAACGGCTGAGTACATCCAGAACCGTAGGGATGACCATGAGTCCCGCGGCCAGCGCGGAGAGTCTGTAGAAGACTCCGTTGACGCTTTTGGAAAGCACGGCCAGGCGATGCGCAGCATTTTCAATACCGGAACTCATGATTATCCTCCCTTGCGGTGTTGTTGGTTTCGGATGCAGCATGCGGATATCTTTTCTGTCCCGGAAATGCGATCATTCCGGGACAGAAAAGAGGGGAGAAGGGATTACCGGGGCTTTGACAGAGAGTTGGTTACTTCCGCGCCTACCTTGCGGACCTGTTCAAGCAGTGCCCTCGCATCTTTTTCGGCAATGCCGAGTTCTACAACCTTGTTTATCCATGCCTGATCCAGAGGTGCGCAGGCCTTGACCCAGCGTTCGTATTCTGCATCGTCCAGAGTATAGAATTTGGCTCCTGCCTTGGTAAGAAGTTCTCTGCCGGAAACGTCGCCTTCATCCATGACACCGGACATGCGGGCCGCCCAGGACTCGCTGCAGCAGGTGCTTTCAATGGCCTTCTGAATATCCGGGGGGAAGCTGTCCCACAGATCCTTGTTGATGCCGACGAAGCGGATGTCCTTGCAGAGGCTCACCAAGGTGATGTGCTTGATGATATCCTGGATCTTGATGGAGCCGGAGGCCAGCAGGGAAAAGAGGGCGGAGTCGGCAGAATTGCGCGAGAGCGTCATGTAGATGTCGGGAAGAGGAACAGTGATGGGGTTGGCGTCCAGCGCCTGCACGGCGTCGGCAAAGGGTTTGCTCATGCACGTCATGCGCAGCCCCTTCATATCTTCAAGCTTTGTGACGGGCTTTTCCTTGGTCATGATCTGCATGGAGCCGCCTCCCCAGTATCCGAGGACCTTGACGGATGCCATTTCTTTCTGCAGCAGGGGCGAGGACTGGAATACGCGCCATGCCGTCACCCCCTGAGCTGTGGAATTTCCTGTAATAAGGGGAAGCAGGAAGACATCGTGCAGAGGAAAACGGCCGGTGTTGCGCGCATGGTCAATGGCACCCATATCGATGGCGCCGCTTTCGATGGAGGTAACGATTTCGTTTACCGGGCAGATGGTGTTGGGATTGAAGTAACGTATTTTTACCTGCCCGTTGGTGGCTTTTTCAATTTCCTTGAGCCAGGGCAGAAGACCGTTGGTTACGCTGGGGTGGGATTCGAAGTCTGATCCTGTAAAACGCAGGTTCCAGGTCTTCGCCTGTGAGGCTATGGGCAGGGTAAAGCTGAACGCCACTGTGGCTGCCAGAGCAATGAGGAAGCGCTTGTTCATAGAGACCTCCGTATTCTCAAAACTGGGAAAGGGCGTACTGCGTCCTCTGCCATGGCATGGTGCGCAGCACGCCAGGAGAAACTTTAAAGTACTGCGGCTGCGTCATATCCGGCCGCCGTGGCGTCGGCTACGGTGCCCACCTTTTTACAGTCGCCTACATGGATGACGTCGAAGGCCAGGTCGTCGAATTGCCGGGCCTCCTCGTCAAGGGATTTCATTCCCGTGCAGATGATGACGGCATCGGCCCGGATGGTTTCGACGCCTTCCGACGTTTCCACAACGATCTTGTCCTTTTCGATTTCCACGCAGCGGGTGGAAACATGAGAAGTGATGTTCGGGTCGTTGTCCATGAGGTGCAGAGTATGGACGCGTTCGGTATAGATGCCGTCGGGAGCCAGCATGGGAGCCATTTCCACGATATCCACCGTGTAACCGAGGTGAGAAAGCTGGAGTGCGACTTCACAGCCCACCATCCCCCCGCCGATGACGGCAGTGCGGATGCCGGGAAGTTTTTCCTTTTCATGGCCGAGTATGTTCATGGCGGTGAACACGTGGGGGGCGTTCAGGCCCGGAATGGGAGGCAGCAGAGGCTGTGCGCCTACGGCGACGATGACGGCGTCCGGGGACTCCGCGGCTACGCGTTCGGGAGTGGCCTCCTCGCCGAGATGGAGGCGTATGGCGGCTTTGCGCACCTGTATTTCCAGGTAACGGCGGTAATGTTCCATATTGTCGATCTTGAACCACATGGCCGGGGCGTAGATGGAGAGCTGGCCTCCCAGAGTGTCGGACTTTTCAAAGAGTACGACTTCATGTCCGCGTTCGCATGCCGTAAGCGCCGCATTCAGGCCTGCAACGCCTCCGCCGATGACGACTACCTTCTTTTTGCTTTTTGCCGGAGGCAGATCCAGACGGCACTGGCCGTTGCCGTGATACACGTTCACCGCGCATTCTGCGCGCCGCGTGGTGGTGGGGAACTCATCGAAAATGTCCGCGATATTGTGCAGACTTGTATTGCGTTTGCCCAGAGGAATGTCCAGACAGTGCATGCAGCGGATGCAGGGACGTATATCTTCCGCCTTGCCGCAGCGGGCCTTGTTTGCCCAGTCGGGGTCCGCTATCCAGCCGCGTGCCATAAGCACATAGTCGGCCTTGCCTTCAGCCAGAACCTTTTCCGCAAATTCGGGAGTGTCGATGCCGCCCAGAGTACCGATGGGGATATGAATGTCGGGCGTGTTCTTCACCCTTGCCGCAAGATGTACGTTGTGCCCTTCCTCGATGAAGTGCGTGGGGTGCATGATGGCCCGGCTGAACGGAACGAAGCGGTTGCCTGTGGAGATATGCACAATGCTGGCGTAGTCCTGCAGCATGCGCACGTTTTCTATGGTATCTTCTATCTGTATGCCTTCAGGCACACATTCATCGCCGCTCAGACGCACTTCGATGAGGAAGTCTTTGCCGACGGTTTTGCGCACACGTTCGAGCACCATGAGCGGAAAGCGCATACGGTTTTCCACGCTGCCGCCGTACTTGTCCGTACGCCTGTTCAGAATGGGAGAAAGAAAGCCGCCCATGAGCCAGCCGTGACCATAGTGGAGCAGGATCATGTCGAAGCCGGCGCGTTTGGCCATATTTGCGGCCTTGCAATAGATATGCGCCACATAGTCCATGTCGTCCTCGTTCATGGCGCGTACATGCACGCCGCTCGGCATGTCCATATCCATGGCCGACATGGGATCACGGCCGTCGCCGAAGGCAGGCATGGCGAAATGCCCGCTGTGGTTGAATTCTATGGAGGTCTTGGCTCCGAAAATGTGACAGTATTCGTTATAGGTATTGTAGGTTTTGAGACATTCCTCATCTATGATGTTCAGGTGACTGTCGTGTGCCGCGCTGTTGACCCTGTCCAGCAGCGATTCGCCAATATGCACGGCTCCGGCGCCGCCTTTGGCGAAGCCGCCGTAGTAGCGCATTCCTTCCGGAGTCATCAGATTGTTCACTCCTGCAGAAAAGGGCGTATGTGTGGGGGCGACGAAAATGCGGTTTTTAAATGTTGCGCCGCCGACGGTAAGAGGACTGAACAGATGCGGGTAGAGCTGCTTGTAAACCGGAGAACTCATGGATATACTCTCCTTGAGAAAATGGTGGTCGGTCGGATCTGACTCTGCTAGCATTGTTTCTTTCGTAACAATGTTGGGGGACCAGGCATAGAAGATGAAAGTTGTGACGCTATACAGGTAAAAAGCTGTAACGAATATATCACTTTGATATAATATATTTTTTTATTTTATTACGAGTATATTCCGGGCCAGAATTTTTTTGGGAAAATTTTCTCGACACTGGTGGAGCATCATGGGGTGCACGGTGTATGGCTTCCGTTGCTGACGCGATGCCATGAAGAGAAATAAGGCGGCATCAGGTATGACAATACGGCAGTTCAGGTATTTTTTGAAAATCGCTCGCTGCGGTTCCATCAACAAGGCCGCCCTGCAGCTCGATATCACTCAACAGTCCCTGCTTGCTTCCATGAACTCTCTGGAGAAGAGTCTTGGTTTTTCCGTATTCAGCCGCTCGAAGTCCGGCGTCAGTCTTACCCCGCAGGGGGAAGCCATACTCGATGACGTTCAGCGCATCGTGGACATCTGCTCCAGATGGGCGCAATTCATGGATGACGACAGTGCCGCCAGACTGCCCATACGGATAGCTGGCACCAGTTCCATGATCAACCTTATTCTGGGCAAGGCCGTTCTGTCGCTTAAGGAAAAGTATCCCAATGTAGCCATTGAGCTGCATGAAAGGAAGAAAGATGAGCTCATGCATATGGTGATGGAGGATTCCATGATCGGACTTTGCGGAGCTCTGCCGCCGGAAGAGCTGGAAAATCGCCGTCTTGTTCTGGAAAAGAGCAGTATGCGCGTGGAAGTCATGGGAGCGGACGATTATGCGGTCATCGTCAACAGCCGCCATCCTCTGGCCTCACGGGGGATGCTGAGAACGGAAGATCTGGGGCAGTTCACCGCAGCGCTCTACCCCAACGACGATCATGCTTTTTTTTACAGCGGCATATACCAGTATTTTTCCCGCCAGCACGCGCCGTACTATGGTTCCAAGCAGGAGAGCCTTTTGAACATTATTCTGCGCGACGACACGGTGGCCGCCGTGTTTCCCGTCAGTGTCGCGCGCAATCCCAATATTCCCGAGGGCAGTCTGAAAGGTCTGTTTGTAGAAGATTATCCCATGCCGGGATTGAACTGTCTTGTCTATCCGCGTGAGGACAGGCTTTCCCCCGTGGAGAAGGCCATCATGGAAAGTTTTCGTGAGGTGTACCGGCAGGAGCGGCTGTAGAGTTTTTTTGCGGAAAATAAAAGCAGGCTCTCCCTGAAAGAGGAGAGCCTGCTTTTTCGATTCTGGGTTGCTTCATCCCCCTATGGCGGACATTCTCTTATGCGCCACGGGACCGTGGCTTGCGGCAAGGATTTCCGCGCCTATGGGCTTGCGGGCCACGGCATCCATCATGATGCGGCGTACCTCGTCGAGTCCCTTTTCACGCAGCACGTCGCGGATGGGGTATTCCGTATCGTCGAAAAGGCAGGTGCGGAGGTTTCCCTCGGCCGTGAGGCGCAGGCGGTTGCAGGAACGGCAGAAGCTCTGCGTGACGGAGGTGATGAGCCCGAAGCTCCCCCGGGAAACGGTACCGTCTTCGGCGATGAGCTTCCACAGTTTCGCCGGGCCGCGCTCCTCGGCGGCCTTGCCCTCACTCTGGTCGCCGTCTTTGCGACGGAGCGTCACGGGCATGAGTTCCCAGTGTCTGCGGGCGGAGTCCAGAATATCGGCTGCGCTCCAGAACAGGTTCTTCGACCAGATGGTGGCGTCCCCCATGGGCATGAACTCGATGAAGCGGACGTCCACAGGCCATTCCATGGCGAGAGACGCCAGAGCGGGAAGTTCGTCGTCGTTGACGCCGCGCATGGCCACGGCGTTGATCTTCAGGGGAATGCCCATGTCCAGCATACGGTGCATGTTCTCGAGCACCGTGGGGAGCATGTCCCTGCCGGTGACCGAGGCGTATTTTTCCCTGTCCAGCGTATCGAGGGAGAGGTTGACCGAAACGCCGAGTTTTTTCAGCGTATCCAGCGCAGGTTCAAGAAGCGTGCCGTTGGTGGTCAGCTTCAGGGCCGTATGCGGGAAGCGTTCGTGAATCCCGACGAGAAAATCCAGAAAGCCTTTTCTGGCAAAGGGCTCTCCGCCGGTGAAACGGAGCTTGTGCACGCCGAGTTCCACGGCGAGACCGATGATTTTTTCGATTTCCTCAAAGCGCAGGATGCGTTCATGGGGAATAAAGGGGATATCCTCGTCGCGGCAGTAGCGGCAGCAGAGGTTGCAGCGGTCGGTCACGGAAATGCGCAGGTAGCGCACTTCCCTTCCGTGACCGTCGACGAGCAGGGCGGGAGAATCATCCATGGCTTCAGGCATGTCATTTTCTCCCGCAGTCGCTCATGTCGCCGTTCAGCTTTTCCAGCGCATGGGGCAGCACGGGCAGCAGGGAGGCGAGGTTCTCCGCCGCGGCGCGGCGGCTTCCGGGCAGCGCCAGCACCATGGTTCTGCCCAGCGTGCCAGCAAGGCAGCGCGACAGCACGGCCCGGGGCGTATGCGAAAGCCCTTCGGAGAACATGACCTGTTCAAAGCCGGGAAGGCGGCGCTCCAGTACGGGCAGAAGCGCTTCGGGCGTGAAGTCCCGCGGAGAAAGACCGGTGCCGCCAGTGCTGACGATGAGTCCCCAGCCCGATGAGGCGAGATCCTTCACCAGCTTGCGCAGGGCTCGCGGGTCGTCCGGCAGAAGGAAGAGTTCCTTTTTCGCAGGATTCAGGGCGGAGAGCATGTCCATGAGGGCGGGGCCGCTTTCATCGACTCTTTCCCCGGCATAGCCCTTGTCCGACAAGGTGATGCAGGCCACGGCAAGGCCTTCCCCGTTCCATGCTTCGGGGGCGGGACGCGGGGCGGGAAGAGGGCTGTCCTCCACCTCGAAAAGCAGCGGATCGTCGGTTTTGAACAGTCCGCTCTTGCCGCCGGATTTCAGGATGAGGCGCACGTCGCGGATGACCACATCCTTCTGCACGGCCTTGACCATGTCGTAAATGGTGGACGCGGCTATCTGCGCGGCGATGATGGCTTCCATTTCCACCCCGGTGCGTCCGGTGGTGCTGGCAGAGGCTTCCAGCAGTACGGATGGAGGCTCGTCCTGCACCTTGAAGCGCACGTCGGCATGGGTGATGGCAAGAGGGTGGCACATGGGAATGAGTTCGGAAGTGCGCTTTGCCGCCATGATGCCCGCCACCTGGGCCACGGTGAGCACATCGCCCTTGGGCAGGGCCTTGGCCTTGAGAAGTTCCAGAGTATGGGCGTTCAGTTCCACCACGGCGCGGGCTATGGCCGTGCGCTTTGTTTCGGACTTTGCGCCCACGTTCACCATGCGGGGGGCGCCGGAGGCATCGAGATGGGAGAAATCGGACATGGGAGCCTCGGCGTCACGCTGTGGGAAGAACCTGGGGGCGGAAGCTTATGCGGAAGCTGTCGCCGGGCCTGACCACGCCGCCTTTCAGAATACGGCAGAACACGCCGCGGCGGGGCATGATGCAGTCGCCCACCTGCTGGCGTATGGCGCAGCCCATGTGGCATTCCTTGCCGATCTGGGTAAGCACGAGTTCGATGTCGTCGCCGATGGTGAAGCGGGTTCCGAGCGGACAGGTGTGAAGTTCCACGCCCTCGGTGGTGATGTTCTCGGCAAAGTCGCCGGGATGCACGTCGGCTCCCATGGAGCGCATGTATTCAATGTCTTCCATGGCCAGCAGGCTGAGCTGGCGGTGCGTGCCGTCGGCGTGGACGTCGCCTTCCACGCCGTGATTGGCCACGAGCGTGACTTCGGGGCGGTTGACTTTCTTTTCTCCCTTGCGGGTACTGGTGGATACGGCAACGATACGCATGATGTTCTCCAAGCCTTTGAGAGGCGGTTTGTTCCGGGAGCGCCCGATCAGGACTTTCTGCCGGCGAGGGCCACTTCCCTCGCCTCCAGAGCGGCGGAAACGTCTCTGTCGTGCGTGGCGCAAACGACGCTCACGCCCCGGGCGTGAAGCGTACGCACAATATTCAGTATGGCCTTTTCGCTCGCTTCGTCAACATTGGAAGTGGGTTCATCAAGAAGCAGCACGGAGGGGGAAAGAATGATCCGGGAGGCGAGGGCTATGCGCTGCCTCTCTCCACCGGAAAGTTCCCCCGGCCCGCGTGAGGCCATGTGGTCGGGGTCGGCAAAGCCTACGGCGAGCATGGCTTCTCTGTATTTTTCGCGCAGAATCTTTCTGTCCGTCATGCCGCGCAGGCGCAGACCGAGCGTCACGTTCCAGTATACGGAAGCCTTCATGAGGTACGGTTCCTGCAGAAGGAGCGTGATCTCCCGGCGCGGATCGGCGGAGGAGCCGCCGTAGAAGAGCGTGCCGGAGGTGGCTTTTTCCAGAAAGGCGAGAAGCCGGAGCAGCGTGGACTTGCCGCTGCCGTTTCTTCCGGTGAGCACCACGATTTCTCCCTGCTCCATGGAAAAGAAGGGGAGAAAGAGCGCCGTCAGACTACCGTAGCACCTGCAGAGATCGTGCGCTTCAAAAAGTGTTTTCATGCGCGCCCCATGCGCCTGAACCAGGCCAGAAGAAAATTGACCAGAAAGGCGATGAGAAGAAGTACGAGGCCGAGGGCTATGCCCTGTGCGAACTCTCCTTTGCTGGTTTCCAGCGAGATGGCCGTGGTCATGGTGCGCGTGGAATAGCGGATGTTGCCGCCGAGCATCATGGCCACGCCCACTTCCGTCACCACGCGGCCGAAGGCCGTGACGCAGACCATGCCGAGGTCGTAGCGGACTTCGCGTATGGTGTGCAGAGCCACCTGAAGAGGCGAGGCTCCCAGCGTGAGCAGCGTTTCCCGGCATCGCGCATCCAGGCTTTCCACGGCCTGCGCCGTCCAGGAAACGATGATGGGAAGCGCGAGTATGCTCTGACCGATGACCATGCCGGGCAGCGTGAAAAGAAGCCCGAACTGCCCGAACGGTCCCCGGTAGGTGATGAGCACATAGACGATGAGGCCGATGAGCACCGTGGGGAAGGCCAGCAGCGTATCGGAAATGAGCCGGAGCGTCTTTTTGCCCGGGAACGAGGCGTAGCCGAGCAGAAAGCCCAGAGGCAGGCCCAGAACCATGGCGATGACGAGGGCGCAGCTTGTGGAGGAAAGCGTTGCCTGTATCGCGGAAAAGGTGGCGTCGTCCATGTTGAGGAGAAGGGCGATCGCCTTGTGCATGCCGTCGCTGAAATATCCCATGGATACCTGTAGAAGGCGGGCCGGTCGCCCGGCCCGCGTGAGAGTTACTTGCCCGCGTTGGGGAAGAAGAGCTGCTTGCCTTCCAGCTTGTAGTCTTCAATGAGCTTCTGGGTTTCGGGCTTCACCCACCAGTCTTCGAACTTTCCGGCCAGATCCTTCTTGACGTTGGGGCAGATGGCGGGGTTCGTGGTGATCACGCTGTACTGGTTGAAGAGGGCGGAGTCGCCTTCAACCACGATGGCGAGGGGGTTTGCGTCGCCCTGCTTGTTGGCGTACTTGATCCAGGTGCCGCGGTCGGTAAGGGCGTAGGCGCCCTTTTCGGCGGCGATGGCGAGCGTGGCCATCATGCCCTGACCGGCGGAAATGTAGAAGGATTCCTTGTCGGGGTTCAGGTTGGACTTCTTCCACAGCGCCAGTTCCGCGGAATGGGTGCCGGACTTGTCGCCGCGGCTCACGAAGCCCGCCTTGGCGTCATAGATGGTCTTGAGGGCTTCCGCCGTGGTCTTGCCGGCGATCTTCGCAGGGTCGGCCTTGGGGCCGACGATGACGAAGTCGTTGTACATGATCTGACGGCGGTCGATGCCGTAGCCGTCGTCGATGAACTTCCTCTCCACGTCGGGAGCATGGACGAGCAGAACGTCGGCGTCGCAGTTCTTGGCGATTTCCAGGGCCTTGCCGGTGCCCACGGCCACCCACTTGAGGTCGATGCCCGTTTCCTTCTGGAAGGTGGGGGCGAGATATTCCAGCAGACCGGAATCCTGCGTGCTGGTGGTGGTGGCCATCATCAGGGTATCCGCAGCCTGCACGGGCGCGGCGCAGGAGAGGGCGAAAAGAGCGCCCAGAAGGGTTTTGCCGAAGTGATTCATTGTGTTGCTCCTTGTGTTGGCCCCGAAGGGCGGTTGATACGCTCAGTCCGTACTGATGCGGACTCCTCTCGCCGGAAAACTCATGAAGACCTGACTGCCCTGCCTGAGTCTGAGACGGGAAAGCGGCGTGCTTTCCTGCACGGCGCTTACCTTGGTGCCGTCCGCAAGTTCCAGCGTGAGAAAACTTTCCACCATGTCCTGATGCAGGGAAACGACCGTGGCCTTCACGGGCCCCTGCAGGCTTCCCGGATTTTTTTCCGTGGAAAGCACGATGTGTTCCGGCGTAACGGAAACGGTGACCACCTGATTGAGGTGCGGAGCCATGTCCATGAACTGCCGCATGTCGCAAAGAGCCGTGATGACGAGATCGGAAAAGGTGGTGACCTCTATGCTTGCGGCGCGCATACCTGTTTCCATGGCCGTGATGATGCCTATGAAGGAATTGACGTTCTCATGTTCCTTCCATCTGCCGGAGGCGCTTTCGCGCACGATATCCTTGGCTTCGCCTCCGGCAAAGGCGAGAAATTCGGCGATCTGAGAGGTTTTCTGCTGGCCGAGGAAGGCCTGCACCACGTTGAAGGGAACATGGAGCCTGAGAAGCTCGAGCCCCCGTGCATAGCGGATGGCGCGCGGCCCGGCCATGCCCGGCGAAAGCCCGAGTCCCTGCGCCACGGCGTAGAATTTTTTCCGTACGAAACCCTGGTCGAAATGCAGAAAGGCGGCATCCTCCGCTTCGGGCAGGCTGAGGATGCGCCGGATATGCTTCATGCAGGAGAGGGGGAGCATGATGTCGCGGCCGCCGGGATCGGGCACGCGAACCATGCCGGTGACGGTGTCGACGGCGGATTTCGCGTTCAGGTTCAGGGCCTCGCCGAGGCGCAGCCCCCCATAGCGGATGAGCAGAAACAGAAGATGCAGCCGCGCGCGGACGATTTTTTTCGCCGTGGTCGTGGCTTCCGCCTCCCATGCCTCCCAGCGCAGCGTGAGCTGTTCGAGCATGTGTTTGTTCAGATGTTCCTGCGTCAAGGTTTCACCGTCTTTGCTCTCCCGCGCCTTTTCGTGCATGCTCTGCGGCATGGCATTCGGCGGGCAGGAGGGCATAAAAAATCATGGCTGGGGCATAATGAAATGCGCCTGTCGGCCATGTTTCAATATTGCCGAAGAAAAATTCTCATTTCACATTATCAGAAAATTTCGGCCGGGGCAATGCGGAAAGGCGTACATATCGGTTACAAGACGGTTTTCATTTCAAAACTCTCATCCTTCATGGCGGGATCACAGGCTAAAAAAGATATTCACAAGGAAAAAAGCAGAAAAATTGCATCCTGAGCCTTTCAGACGTATCTTTTCTTTTTTCTTCAAAAGACTATACTCCCGGAAAATACCATCTTATACGCAGGAGCCCGGCATGAAGTCCTTTCTTACCCTTAAACCGGTGGACGAGATCCTTTCGTTCGTCGAAGCATGCGCGCCGCTGAGCGCGGAGCGCGTTCCCCTTGACGACTCTGCGGGGCGGCGTCTGGCCGAGGATCTGATTTCCCCCGAGAATCTGCCGGGATTTGCCCGTTCCACGGTGGACGGCTATGCCGTGCGCGCACGGGATGTGTTCGGCGCACAGGAAGGTTCGCCCGCGCTTCTGGAATGCGTAGGCGAATGCCCCATGGGCAGGGCGCCGGAATTTTCTCTTCTCGAAGGGCAGACGGCCCGCATCATGACGGGGGGCATGCTTCCCGAAGGGGCGGACTGCGTGGTCATGGTGGAGTACTCCCGCCCGGCAGGGAAAAACATGGTGGAGCTCATCCGCTCCCAGGCTCCGGGCGACCATGTGCTGGAAGCTGATGAAGACGCCTCCTGCGGGAGCGTGCTTCTTCCTGCAGGGAGGCGGCTGCGTCCTCAGGAAATAGGCCTTCTTGCCGCGCTCGGTCAGTGCGTCGTGCCTGTGTTCCGCAGGCCCCGTGTGGCCATTGTTTCCACCGGAGACGAAGTGGTCCCCTTTACGCAGAAGCCTGCGCCCGGGCAGGTGCGCGACGTGAACTCCCACTCTCTGGCGGCCCTGTGCCGGAGCGCGGGGGCCGAGGTGAGCATGGAAGGGCTTGTGCGCGACGACATGGCGGCGCTGGAGTCCGTGGTACGCGGAGCCCTTTCCCGTGCCGATGTGGTGCTTCTTTCCGGCGGTTCTTCGGCAGGCATGCGCGATCATACCGTGGATATTTTCCGCGCCATGCCGCAGAGCGAACTTCTGGCCCACGGCGTGGCCATCAGCCCCGGAAAGCCCTTTATTCTCGCCCGTTCCGGTGCGGCCTGGCTCATGGGCTTGCCCGGTCATGTGTCGAGCGCCCTTGTGTGCGCCCGCGTTTTTCTTCTGCCTCTGCTGCGCCGCCTTCAGGGCGGCCGGGAGGGCATGATGCCTTCGGTTCCGGCGGTGCTTTCCCGTGCCGTGGCTTCCGCTCAGGGGCGGCGGGATTTCATCCGCGTCCGGCTTTCCCTCACGGAACAAGGCTGGACGGCCGAGCCCGTCACCACGCCTTCGGGGCTGATTTCCGGCCTTGTGAGCGCTGATGCTCTGGTGGTCTGCCCGGAAAACAGCGAAGGGCTGTATGCCGGGCAGGTGGTATCCGCCTACATTCTGGATTAGAGCGGAGCGTATTGCGGGCCGTCTTCGCCGATACGGAGGGCAGGGCGGCCGTTTTTTCATGCAGGAAAAGGCGTGCGCCTGCGGCAGGCCCGGCTGCGGCCCGCACGGCGGCGTATGCGCTTTTTTGACCGGGGCGCAGAGATGCGCCGAAAGAGGATTCTATGGCCAGGCATACCTACCTTACGATGATGGCTCCCGGAGAGGCCCGGGATCTCTGGTTTTCCCGTATCGACACGTCGCTTTCCGAACCGGAGGAGGAGAGCGTTCCCCTTTCCGCTGCGCTGCACCGGGTGCTTGCCCGTCCGGTGGATGCCCTGCGTTCCTCCCCGGCCTTTCACGGCGCGGCCATGGACGGCATTGCCGTGAAGGCGGAAGATACCTTCACCGCCTCTCCCCGGAGGCCCCTGCGCCTGGAAATAGGAAAGGACGCCTTCTGGATCAATACCGGTCATCCGCTTCCTTCGGGCTGCAACGCCGTGGTCATGGTGGAGCATGTGAATCTGGAGGAAGAGGGCAGATTCGCCGTCATAGAAAAAGCTGCCTTTCCCTGGCAGCATGTGCGCAAGCTCGGGGAAGACATGGTGGCCACGGAAATCATTCTCGCGCCGGGCGTGGCCATCGGGCCGTATGAGCTGGGCGCTTTGGCCGCAGGGGGCGTGACGCATCCCGTGGTACTCAGGAAGCCGAAGGTGGTCGTGATTCCCAGCGGCTCGGAAATTGTGGCGCTCGATGAGGCGAAGGAAGAGGATCTCCGGGCGGGGCGTGCTCTTCCCGAATTTAATTCCATTATTTTTTCCGCCATGATAGCAGAGGCCGGAGGCGAGGCGGAGGTGTACCCCGTCGTGCCGGATGAGCCGGAACTCATCCGCGCCTCCGTGCGCCGTGCCATGGAGGAAGGGGCCGACCTTGTGGTGCTGAACGCCGGTTCCTCGGCGGGCAGCCACGACTACACGGCCGACGTCATCGCCTCCATGGGAGAACTTCTCGTGCACGGCGTGGCCGTCATGCCGGGCAAGCCCACGGCTCTCGGCCTTGTGACGGAGGGCGGACGCAGCGTGCCCGTGGTGGGGACGCCCGGTTATCCCGTTTCCGCCATTGTGGCCATGGAAGAATTTGTTCTGCCCCTTCTTGCCCGTTGGCTGAAGAGGGAGCCTGCCTGCCGGGAGAGTCTGGAGGTGGTTCCCTGTAATCCCATTCCCTCACGGCCGGGCATGGAAGAGCGTGTCCGTGTGAAACTCGGCATGGTGAATGGAACCTGTTTTGCCGTACCTCTGCCCCGCGGCGCCGGTACGGTGACCAGCCTTTCCCGTGCCGATGCGGTGATCCCCGTGGAACGTGACCGCGAAGGCCTGAACGCCGGGGAAGCCGTGCGGGCGGAGCTGTTCCGTACCCGCAGGGAAATAGAGGGGGCGCTGCTCGCCACGGGCAGCCATGACAATACGCTGGATCTTATCGACAGTATGCTGAGAAGGAACCATCCCGGCTTCCGCCTCACCTCGGCGCATGTGGGTTCTCTCGGAGGGCTTCTCGCCCTCGGACGCGGACAGTGCCATCTGGCGGGCAGTCACCTGCTGGATGAGGAAACGGGCGTCTACAACCGCAGCGCCATGCGGGAACACCTGAAAGGGGTGCCTTCTCTTCTGGTGCATCTGGTGGACAGGGAACAGGGGATCATGGTTCTGCCCGGCAATCCGAAGAAGGTTGCCTCCTTTGAAGACCTCTGCCGGGAGGACGTGCGCTTCATCAACCGCCAGAGAGGCAGCGGAACCCGCGTGCTTCTGGATTATGAACTGAAAAAGCGCGGCCTTTCCCCCGCCCGCGTACAGGGCTACAGAGACGAGGAGTACACGCACATGAACGTGGCGGCGGCCGTGCTTTCCGGCAGGGCCGATGCCGGACTCGGCGTGCGTTCCGCAGCCGCGGCTCTCGGGCTGGAATTTATTTCCGTGGGCGTGGAGGAATACGATCTCGTCATTCCCTGCCGTTATGCGGAGGATGCGAGAATCCTCGCGCTGCTGGACGTCATCCGTTCGGATGTCTTCAAGAACGCCGTTCTTGCCATGGGCGGCTACGGTGTGGGGCGTACCGGGGAGATTCTCTGGGAATACGACGGAAAATAGCATTGTTCCGGCTTTCTGCTGCAGAAGGCAGAATGGCCGGAAGATGACGGATCATGCCTTGTGCGGAAGAACGACCGTTTTTCCCACAAGGCGGAAGAGACGCGCTTTTTCCCTGCAGGAGCCTGTGAGGCAGGCAGGGAGAAAGCGCGTTTTTTATCCGGGCGGACAGGAAGCGGGAGTTTCCGCCTGCCGTGGACGCGTGATGCCGGATGAACGGTGCCGATGGACGGCGTACGCAAGGGAAACAGCCGTATGGAGATCCGGCCGACTGTAAAGAAGATACGTTTGAAGAGAAAAGCTTCGCCGGAGCGCGTCCGCGGGGGCGCCGTGTATGAAAAAGCCTTTCCTGCGGCAAAGCGGGAAAGGCTGTGCAGGATCTGCCGGGAATGAGGCGCGGCCGATGCCCGTGCGGTGCCTGAGATCAGGATTCCGCCTGCGGGGCTTTGGTTCCTGAGTACTTCTTCATGGCCAGGCTGCACTTGCCTTCCTTTATTTTCCGGGGAGTGCTGGCATTTTCGGAAAGCTGTATGCTGGCGGGCAGGCAGGAACGGATGATGTCGAACGTGCCGTCCTTTTTCCAGGCGGTGAAGCGACGCCATGCGGTAACATAGCTGCCCATATCGCGGGGAAGGTCGCACCAGCGGCAGCCCGTCGTCAGAACATAGAGAACGGCTTCCAGCGTTTCACGGTCGCTTTTGCGCGGACGCCCCACCTTTTTGCCTCGGGCGAGAAAGGGTTCTATACGTCTCCATTGCTGATCGCTGATGAATGCCATGCCGAGTTCCTTGTATTAAAACGATGATCCCGCACTACGGTCTGCCTTTGAAGGCGAGCCTTTCCAGTTCGGGAATGGAAAGATCGAGGTGAAAGAGCTGTCCGTCGCCGCGCCTCTTTCCGCAGACGCGGCGCAGAAGCAGAGCGACCATGAGACAGGAGGTTCCCGTTACGGTAAGCGCGTGGGCGTTCATGGGCGGGTGAGAGCGGGAAAAATCCCCCTCATCGGGATACAGCAACGCGCAGGGAAGGGGCACGTTTTCGTCGAAAAGGGCGAATCCTTCGCTTCGGGAAACGGCTCCGTGCACGCAGGGCACGTCCGCTTCCAGGGCGGCCTTTTCCAGCATTTTCTTTCCCGCCACGGAATCGAGGCAGTCGATGACCACATCCGCGCGCTGCAGAAAACCGGGCAGATTCCTTTCATCCAGCGCCGTGACGCAGGCCTCGATATCCATGTAGGGGGCTATATCCAGAAGTCCCTCACGGCAGACTTCGGCCTTGGGCCGGCCCAGCGTCTTTTCCGTGCAGAAGCACTGTCTGTTGAGATTGCTCTCTTCAAAAACATCGGGGTCGCAGAGCGTGAGCCGTCCCGCGCCCGTACGCGCGAGAAGCTCCGCAACCTGTCCGCCCAGCCCTCCGCAGCCTGCAATGAGGATGCGAAGATCCATGAGCAGCGCAATATCCTCCGCGCGGAAGCCCCCTTTGCTGCGGATGAAGCGCAAAGGCCAGATGTCCTGCCGGAGCAGGGCGAGCATGGCCTCCCTTTCGGAAAGCCGGAACTTCTTTGCCAGCAGGCGTATGCCCTCGGCCCGGACGGAGGATTCCTCCGCGCTGCCCTGCAGGAAGGGTTCGAGCAGGGAAAGCAGGTGTTCTCGTTCGGGAAGGGCGTTCATCTAACCGCCTCCCACGGGGGGGAAGAAGGCCACACGGTCGCCGTCATGCACCAGATCGCCGAGTTCGTTCTGGCGGCTGTTGATCATGACGATGGTGATTTCTTCCGGGGGAATGCCGATGCGCCTTGCCGTCTCTTCGGCCGTGAGGGAGGTTTCACCTTCGCGAAGTTCAAAGGTGAGTCCCGTTTCCGGATCGTAGCCGGGAACAAGGTCGCGCAGGGTGGTGCTCAGTCGTATCTGTATGCTCATGGGCGGAAGATCCCTCGCGCGGCGTGTGCCGCGCGAGGGCGTAATAGGTTACTTCTTGATCCAGTTGAAGGTGGTCTGCAGTTCTTCAGGCGTGAAGTCGAACGTCGTGTTGTGCGGCGCCACGGGCTCGTCGCTGAAGAAGTCGGGCAGGTGGTCGGCGGCTTCCGTGATGCCCGCGCGACGGTTGAAGTCGATTTCCGTGGACAGAATGCGCTGGCCCAGGGTGACCACGTCGTCGCCGGTGAGGTTCCAGCCGAACTTGGCGTTGAGCATGTCCACGATGGCGGCGAGAGCATCCGGGATGTCGAGGATGGCAAAGGCCGTGAACAGGCACAGACCCACGCTGTCCACCGAAGCCGTGGCTATCTGCAGGTTGCGGGAAAGTTCGATCTGGCCTTCCTTCTTGAGCGGATCGACCTTGCCGCCGCAGCTCAGAATGTTGGCGGTCACGGAGTAGCCGGCGGTATGGTCCGCACCCATGGGGGTGGTGGCGTAGGTGACGCCCACGCCCTTGACGGCGCGGGGATCGTAGGCGGGCAGGCTCTGGCCCTTGACGCAGGGAACTCTTCTCACGCCGAACACGCGGCCGGTGGTCGCCGTACCGCAGCCGATGACGCGGCCGAGGGGCGTGCCGTCGCTGATGCCCTGCATGGCCTCGAGCACGGCCTTGCCGTCGCCGAGAGGAATACCGCCGCCGGCCATGGCCACGCCGATGGCCACGCCCACGTCGATGGTATCCACACCAAAGTCGTCGCACATATGGTCGAAGGTGCAGATGAGGTCAAGATCGCCGATGTTGCTGTGGGGGCCGAAGCACCACAGGGTTTCATATTCGGGCCACTTGCTCTTGAACTTGCCCTGAGCGTCGGGGAAGATGCCGCTGCAGCGGATGATGCAGCCGCTCATGCAGCCGTGGGCCACAGCGCCTTCGCCGCCGCGTTCCTTGGTGAGCTGGTTCATGCGTTCGCCGGAAACGGCTTCGTGCTGTTCAAACTGGCCGACGGTGAAGTTTCTGGTGGGCAGGCCGCCGGCTTCGTGCAGAATGTTGACGAGCACGGCGGTGCCGTATTCGGCAAGGCCTTTGCCCGTGATGGGATGGCTGGTGAGAGCCTTGGCGAAGCGTTTGGAAGCAGCCTTGAAGGCTTCCTCATCCGCGAGGGGATGGTTCTTGCCGCCTTCGGGGTTGATGATGATGGCCTTCAGGCCCTTGGAACCCATGACGGCGCCCACGCCGCCGCGTCCGGCATGGCGCTGGGGACGCAGTTCTCTGTCGGTGAAGGCGATGCTGGCGGCGGTCAGCTTGAATTCGCCGGCCCTGCCGATGGTGACGTAGCTGCATTCCTTGCCGTAGGTTTCCACGAGCCTGGCCACGGCGTCGAAGTTGTTCAGCCCGGCCACGGGGGAGGGCACGAGTCTTGCGCTGTCCTTGCTCACTTCAAGCTGCCACCATTCGCCTTCCGTGGCCATTTCTTCCACGATGATGGCGAGAATGCCGAGCTTGGCGAGATGGCCGCCGGGCTGACCGCCGGAGTTGGATTCCTTGATGCCGTCGGTCAGCGGGCTTTTGCAGCCCACGGAAATACGGTTGGAGTTGGGGCTGTTGGTGGCTCCGAGAAGGCCGGGAGCGAACACCAGCTTGTTGTGCGGGCCGAGGGGCGTGCAGATGGGGTTGACTTCGCGGGCGACGATGGTGGACGTCAGCGCGCGGCCGCCGAGACCGGCGTATTCTTCGGGGATGTCTTCAAAAAAGCAGGCCTTGGTGGCCATGTTCACACGCAGAAAACGAAACATGCCGTGCTCCTTGTCTGGTTCGCGGTTGCTTGTAGGATAGGAGAAGCTCCTTTAAGGCGAACATAGGGCCGGAGGATTTTTTTCGTCAAGGAAGAGAAAAAACAATCACGCTTTTGACGGAAAAAGCCTGTTTCGTGACTTTCTGGCGCGGAAGCGGCCGGTAAGGAAAGGAACCGGGCGTATGGCCATGAAGGAGGAGCATGGCGGCGGGTCAGGAGGAAGTCCCGCGCTCCGCCCGGTTCCCGGGCTGTCATGTTCAGGAAAAGAAAACGGGAGCCTTGCGGGTACAGGGCGGAACGGCAACTCTGGCGTATCCCATGCTCAGCGTCGCCACAAGATGGAAGTTTTCGGGAACGTGGTGGGCGGCCTTGAAGTCGGCTTCGTCAAACAGCGCCTCGGCAAAGCCTATCCAGCAGCACCCTATGCCCTGTTCCTGCGCCGCGAGCATGATGTTGCCCGCCGCAAGGGTGCAGTCGTACACATGCCAGGGCGAGGTGCGGTCGCCGTAGATGATGAGCACCGTGCCCGCGTTATTGAAAATGTGGTACTTGTCGTTGCGCAGCCACCCTTCATATTGCGAAAACTGCGGATAGTCTTCCAGGTGCTCCAGCACCTTTTTCTTGATGCGTTCGGAGAGCGCGTCGATTTCCTGCCTGTCCTGAAGAAGTGCGAATCCCCATGGCTCCATGCCCGATCCCGTGGGAGCCTTGACGGCAAGTTCCGCAAGTTTTTCCACAACCTGCCTTGCTATCGGCTCTTCCGTATAGCTGCGTATGCTGCGCCGTGCTTTGATGGCCTGAATGATATCCATAAAGAAAATCCTCAATACCCCATGGAGAGAGGGAAAAAGACGGAGGAAAACGCGCGGCCGGAAGGAAAAGGGCGGATACCGGAAGGCATCCGCCCCTGATGGCCGGTAAAAAAGTCCTCTGCCGCCGGAGAGGCGGCCTTCCGTTTATTTGTTCAGCGCGGCGACACCGGCCTTGGCCACATTGGTGTCTTCCTGCACGGAACCGCCGGAAACGCCGATGGCGCCGACGATGACGCCGTTCTTGTCCTTCAGCAGCTCGCCGCCGCCGAAGATCACGAGGCCGCCGTTGGTCACTTCAATGCCGAACAGTTCGCCGCCGGGCTGGGACGCGGCGCCGAGTTCGGCGCTGGACATGTTGAACATGCGCGCGGTCTTCGCCTTCTTCATGGAAACGTCGATGCTGCCGAGGAACGCGCCGTCCATGCGGCAGAAGGCCTTGAGGTTGCCGCCGGCGTCGACGACGGTGATGTTCATGGGCACGCCCTGCTTCTTGGCGAAGGCGAGAGCGCCGTCCACGACCTTCTGGGCCTGTTCCAGCGTCAGATCGCCGGGAAGCTGAAGTTTGCTGGTGTCGACGGCGGCGGAGGCGGGAGCAACCAGAGCGGCCAGAAGAGCGCAGGTAAGAAGAATGTGACGCATGATACTCTCCATGTTTTGCAAAAGGCGGACATGACGGAAAAGATCATGTACGTTCTTTCGGTTTGTTTTCTTATAGCCCAGGATATGATGTGTTTCAAGGCGGTTTCTGCATGTGCACGGTATTTTCCCGGAAACGGCGGGGCAGGGGAAAAACGGAAGCTGGGGCGAAAAGCCCCGGGGCGGAGGTTTCTTCTTCATTAAAGAGAGGGAAAGAGCGTTGGGGAGACAGCGACATACGGAAAAGTCGGAAAAGTTTTCCGGTGGAACGGAGAGGGAGAAGAGGAAACTCTCTTTCTGGGGAGAGGAGAAAACGGGACAAGGCAGGTTTCAATTTTTTTGAAATAGAGAAAGAGTATGAATGATTTTCGTGTATTATACGATAGGTTGTATGAAATGCCGCCATGTTAAATCCTTCCCCAGGGGGGACGGGGGAGGGCATTGGAAAATAGTTTTGAAATGGAATTTTGAAATGGAAGCGGAAAAGTTTCGGGCTTGTTGATTTGGTAACATGGTAATATGCCATGATTATTGATGATTTTCTTTATTGAATTTTGAAATGAAATAGTTATTTTTTTATTTTTTTATAAGCTTTGACTTTTTCACAGCATTCCCGTAGGACAAATACAGTACAAGTCTCTTATCCTTTCGCTATCAATGCTACCAAGGAGTTACTATGAGCACCGATGTCAAATGCATGTATCAGGGTCAGATCACTTCCTTCTTCATTCCTACTGTTACTCTGGTAGGTCCCAACTGCAGCAAGGAGATTCCCAACCGTCTGAAGAGCCTGGGCGCCAAGCATCCTCTTATAGTAACCGATAAGGGTATCGTTGCCTGCGGCATTCTGAAGCAGATCACCGACATTCTTGACGGCGCGGGTATTTCCTATGTTGTGTTCGACGGTGCCGTTCCGAACCCCACCGATCAGAATGTTACGGACGCTGCTGCCGTATATAAGGAAAACGGCTGCGACAGCCTCATCACCCTCGGCGGCGGCAGCTCCCATGACTGCGGCAAGGGCGTCGGCTTCCTCGTGAGCAACGGCGGCAAGATTCAGGACTACGAAGGCGTGGACAAGTCCTCCAAGCCCTTCCCGCCCTACATTGCCGTGAACACCACCGCCGGTACCGCTTCCGAAATGACCCGTTTCTGCATCATCACCGACGTGGCCCGCAAGGTGAAGATGGCCATCGTGGACTGGCGCTGCACCCCCAGCGTCGCCATCGACGACCCCGTCCTCATGATGGGTATGCCGCCTTCGCTCACCGCCGCCACCGGTATGGACGCTCTGACCCACGCCGTGGAAGCCTATGTTTCCACTGCCGCCACTCCCATGACGGATGCCTGCGCTGAAAAGGCCATTGAATTCATCAACCGTTATCTGCGTCGTGCCGTGGCCAACGGTCAGGACAAGGAAGCCCGCGAAGGCATGTGCTACGCCCAGTACCTCGCCGGTATGGCCTTCAACAACGCCAGCCTCGGCCACGTCCACGCCATGGCTCATCAGCTCGGCGGCTTCTACAACCTGCCGCACGGCGAATGCAACGCCATTCTGCTGCCCTACGTCTGCGAATACAACCTCATCGCCGCCCGTCGCCGCTTCGGCCGCATCGCCAAGCTGCTCGGTGAACGTACCGAAGGCTACACCGCCAATGAGTCCGCTGAAGCCGCCGTCAAGGCCATCCGCGAACTCTCCCGCGATGTGAACATCCCCGACGGCCTCATCGCCCTCGGCAAGAAGTACGGCAAGGAAGTCCGCGAGGAAGACATTCCGATCATGACCGCCAACGCCCAGAAGGACGCCTGCGGCCTGACCAACCCCCGCATCATGACCGATGCCGCCGTGGCCGCCATCTACAAGAAGGCCCTGTAAGAGCATGACATAGGCCGGAGCTTCCCCTCCGGCCCCCTCCACATTCTGGTACATCCCTCCCCGGCGGGCGCGTATGAAACACATACGCGCCCGTTTTGTCTATGCGCGTTCTGCCTAAGGGAACATGTTCAGGGGAGGGAACGACCGGTGTTCCCGGAGGGGCAGCCTCGGCGCGCGTATGTTGCGGTCTGTCCCGTGCCGCAACTTGCAGGGAAAAGGATGCCGGGAGCCGGAGTGCATACTCTCCGGGCAAGCTCCGCAGCGGAAGAGCCGAAAGCTTGGTTTGGCGTGAATACGGGGAGAAACGGAGGGCGGAAAAGTTTTCCTGCGTCTTCCGGGCGGAGCAAGAGGGCTGGGAAAAAGACGTCGTTTTTCGTGGAAGGTGACAGGCTCCGCAGCATGACGGCGGAGCGTGATGAAAAAGAAAAGGCCCCGGAAGTTCCGGGGCCCCGTGTTCAGAATGCGGTCTGCGGAGCAGAGGAAAAAAGACTTTTATTTCGCTTCAAGGAAGGCCTGATAGGCGAGTTTCGCAGAGTAGATGTCGGGCACGGAAGAAAGTTCGAAGGGACTGTGCATCCCGAGCAGCGCGGGCCCGGCGTCCACCACATCCATGCCGTAGGCGGCCAGGAAAAGGGCCACGGTTCCGCCGCCGCCCACGTCCACCTTGCCGAGCTCCGCCATCTGCCAGGGAATGTTCTTCGCATCCAGCACGCCGCGCATCCAGCCGACGTATTCGGGGTGCGCGTCGTTGGCGCCGTACTTGCCGCGGGAACCGGTGAACTTGCAGAATGCCACGCCGTGACCGAAAAAGGCGGAATTTTTAAGCTCGTGCCTGTCCTGCCAGTCGGGGTCCACGGCCGCATGTACGTCGCCGGAAAGGGCCTTCGTGTTCATCATGATGCGGCGGAAGGGGGTTTCCGGTTCCCAATAGGCGGCCATGTCTTCCACGCAGTACTGGAAGAAGCGCGAGCTTGCGCCGGTGGAACCGTCGGAACCGATTTCCTCCTTGTCCCAGAAAATGAGGCAGGAAGTGTATTCGGGTTCTTCCGCATCAAGCAGCGCTCGCAGGGCGGTGTAGACGCAGATGCGGTCGTCCTGACCATAGCCGCCCACGATACCCTTGTCCAGTCCCACATAGCGGGCGGGGCCGGCGGGCACGGCTTCAAGTTCGGCGGAAATGAGGTCGTCTTCCTTTATGCCGTACTTCTCATGCAGAAGCTGAAGCATACGGGCCTTGACCGGTTCCTTGGGGGCTTCCGCATCTTCTTCCTTGAGCACGGGTTCGTGCCCCAGAATGACGTTGAGCTTTTCCGCATCGAAGGCGTCGGAAAGCGTGAGGTTGCCGTCCTTATGGGAAAGATGGGGCAGAAGATCGGCAATGGTGAAGACCGGATCGCCTTCCTCTTCACCAAGACGCACGTCGATGGAACGGCCTTCGGCCGTGACGATGACGCCGTGCAGGGCCAGCGGACGCGCAAACCACTGGTATTTGCGCAGACCGCCGTAATAGTGGGTCTTGGCCTGGCCCACTCCCACCTGTTCCTGCAGCGGATGCTGCTTGAGGTCGAGGCGGGGGCTGTCGGTATGGGCGCTTATGAGGCGAATGCCTTCGCTCAGCGGGCGTCTGCCCCTGCGGGCCACGAAGATGGCCTTGTTGTGCAGGGCCTGCCAGCCTTTATCGGAGGAAAAGCCTTCCGTATAGCCCGCTTCCTTCAAAAGGGCGATGACGCCGGAAACGGCTTCGCGTTCCGTCTTGCAGTCGGAAATGAAACGGATATAGGCGTCGGCCAGCTCGTACATGGCGCGGCGGTCTTCGGCCGAGCGGTAGACTTCCCAGCCGGAAGTGGAGGTGGATGCAAGTTCGTCCATGATGACCTCGAAAGGATGAGAGTTGTTTTCAGGTGCGGTTCGGTCAGCGGTTGTCGCAGAGGGCTTGTTTAAGCACGCGCACCGCATCGGGGAAATCTTCCTCTTCCAGGGTGCGGGGGTCAAGCTGGAAATACGGATCTTCCAGCCTGCCGATAAGCGGAGGATCGGTGCGGAGCAGGCGTTTTTTCAGCTGTGCGGCGGATATGCCCGCAGGTTTGATGGCTATGAGCGTGGTGGGCATACCTTGTTCGGGAAAGGCTCCGCCCCCTACGCGGGAGAAGTCGCTTTTCAACGAACATCCGGCAAGGGGGCCGAGTTCTTTTTCAAGCAGCGCCCGCAGCGTTTCGGCGCGTGCGTGCAGCAGGTCGGCGCTCATGGTCATGCGGCGCACCGTAGGTACTTCCCGCAGGGCCGTTTCCTTGTCGAGATACAGGCTGAGCGTGGCTTCGAGCGCCGCCAGGGTGAGCTTGTCGCAGCGCAGGGCGCGCAGAAGCTGGTTGCGCTTCATCCTGTCCACATACTCCTTCCTGCCCACGATGATGCCCGCCTGAGGGCCGCCGAGCACCTTGTCGCCGGAAAAGGTGACGACGTCGGTACCTGCCTTCAGCACTTCCGGTACGGTGGGTTCATCGTGCAGGCCCCACTGCGAGAAATCGAGCAGGCTCCCGCTTCCGAGATCCTCCAGAAGGGGCAGGCCGTGGGCATGGGCGAAGGCGGCAAGCTCCGCAGGGGGAACCGAGGAGTGGAATCCGATGATGCGGTAGTTGGAAGGATGAACCCAGAGCACGGCGCGGGTGTTTTCAGAGAGGGCCTTTTCGTAGTCGGCAAGGTGGGTGCGGTTGGTGGTTCCCACTTCCTTCAGCGCGGCTCCGCTGCGCTCCATCACGTCGGGAATGCGGAAACTGCCGCCGATTTCCACAAGCTGCCCCCGGGAAAGGATGACTTCCCCGCCTTTGCAGAGCGTATCCAGCATGAGCAGCACCGCCGCAGCGTTGTTGTTCACCACAAGGGCGGCCTCCGCGCCGGTGAGGGTGGTGAGAAGCTCTTCCACAAGGCTGATGCGGCTGCCCCGTTCTCCCGTTTCCAGGTCGAATTCCAGGTTGCTGTAGCCCGAGGCGGCGACGCGCACCGCCTCCTGTGCTTTTTTTGCCAGAACGGAACGGCCGAGATTGGTATGCACCACCACGCCCGCGCCGTTGAGCACGCGGCGGAGACGGGGACGGGTGCTTTTTTCCACGGCGGAGCAAAGGCGCGGCAGCACGGCTTCCACGGTCAGCTCGGAGGCGTCCTTCACAAGGCCCGCGCGTATGTCTTCACGGAGAGTCTCGAGCACGGCGCGGCAGCTTTCCCGCAGCACGGCGTGCGCCGTGGAAGGAAACCTTTCTTCAAGAGCGCGCAGGCAGGCGTCCACCGAAGGAAGCGAGCGAAAAAGGGAAGACATGGATACTCCTTGCATGGTTTGGAGGGAACAGCCTTGTTATGCGGAGGCACCCGGCGCTTCCAGAAGGTCGGGCCAGAGGGTGAAAAGCTCCGAAAGCAGGTACAGCGAGCCGCACACCATCACGGGCCTTCCCCCGGCGGCCGACTTCGCTTTTTCCAGAGCTTCGGCAAGGTCCGGTACGGCGCAGGCGTTCGGGCCGAGCATGGCGGCCAGCTCGCTCCCCTGTGCGGCGCGGGCGTTGTCTTTGATGGTGGGAACGAACAGGGGCAGGTCTTTTGCCAGAGAGCGTACAAGAGCCGTGAGTTTTTCCGGTTCCTTGTCCGCCAGGCAGGAGAACACCAGCGCTCCGGGAAGTTCCTCTTCCTTCATCTGCGCAACGGCTGCAAGAAGGGCCGTCATGCCGTGGGTGTTGTGCGCGCCGTCCAGCCACAGGGCGGGGCGACGTCCCGTCGCCGGAACATACTGCAGCCTTCCGGGAATGAAGGCATTTCTGAGCCCCCGCGCAATGGTGCGGGCGTCGGTTTTCCAGCGGTAGCGGTGGCACAGCAGCACCCAGGCAAGCACCGCAGTCTGGGCGTTGATGCGCTGATGCGGTCCCCGCAGGCCGAGCACCGCGTCTTCCGGCAGTACGGAACAGGCCTTCAGCTCGTCGGGCAGGTTTTCCCAAAGCGCGATACCGGCCCGGGTGCCGCCGCAGCCCCGGGGCGTGGGGCAGGAGCACAGCGGGATGCCGCGCTCCTCGGCCCGTGCAAAGAGAACGTCCTGCGCTTCCGGCACCTGCGGAGCGCTGACGGCCACGGCAACTCCCTTGCGCAGCGCGTCGGCCTTGTCGTCAGCTATGGCGGCGAGAGTGTCGCCCAGCACGTTCATGTGATCCATGCCCATGGGCACAAAACAGGTCATGTCCACGGGAAGGGCGGTGGTGGCGTCGTAACGGCCGCCGAGTCCCGCTTCGAAGATCATGAGATCGCATTCGCTGGTCTGGAAGGCGGAAGCCGCCATGACGGTAAGCAGCTCGAAATAGGTGAGCCCGGGCTCGATACGGACGGCATCTCCGGCAAGGGCGGGCCAGATGCGGCGGGGAAGCATGGTGCGGTTCAGACGGATGCGTTCTTCCGGCCATACGAAATGAGGAGAAGTGTACAGCCCCGCGTTCAGCCCGTGGGCCATGGCTATGGACTGAAGAAAGACGGAGGTGGAACCCTTGCCGTTGGTTCCCACGATCTGTACGGCGGGGCAGCGGAGCTTGTCGAGTCCGAGGCCCTTCAGCGCGCGCTCCATACGTCCCAGCCCCATATCCATATGAAAGAGGCCGAGAGAGTCCAGATGCTTCAGCACGTCCTCGTAGGTATGGAAGGGCGCGTCCTCAGGCAGGCGGCAGCAGCATAAGTTCTGATCAGTCATGGGCGGCTTCTTTCTTGGCGCGTGTTGCGGCGCGCAGCCATTCATACCAGGCGTCCAGGCCGGAACGGGTGCGGCAGGAAACTTCCATGACGGCAAGATCGGCGTTGGCGGCGCGGGCGTGGGCGCGCGCCTTGTCCACGTCGAAGTCCACATAGGGCAGCAGGTCGATCTTGTTGAGAATCATGGCCTTGGCCTTGTGGAAAAGATAGGGGTACTTCTGGGGCTTGTCGTCTCCCTCCGTCACGCTGAGCAGAGCGATCTTCGCATCTTCTCCGCAGTCGAATTCCGTGGGGCAGACGAGGTTGCCCACGTTTTCGATGAACAGAATGTCGAGTCCCTCGAGGTCGACGGCCTGAAGCGCTTCGCTGATCATGCTGCTGTTCAGGTGGCAGCCCCCTTCGGTATTGATCTGCACGGCCTGCGCGCCGGATGCGGCCACGCGGCGGGCGTCGTTGTCGGTCTGCAGGTCGCCTTCGATGACGGCCATGCGGAATTCTCCCGCGAGGTCGTTCAGCGTGCGTTCCAGAAGAGACGTCTTGCCGGAACCGGGAGAGCTTATGAGGTTGAGCACGAGTATGCCGCGCTGCGTGAAGTCGGCGCGCAGGCGCGCGGCGATGCGGTCGTTGGCCTCCAGTACATTGCGTACGACGGGGATTTCCATGGTGAACCTCAGCTTTTTCTGAAAAAGAGTAAGAGGGCGCGAGTGTTACTCCGCCTCCAGGTGGTCGAGAAAAATGCCTTCCCCGCCCGTGATGCTGAAGGGAGCGGTTTCCCCGCAGGCGGGGCAGGGCAGGTACAGAGCGTTTTTGTCTTCGGGATGGAACACATGCCCGCACAATCGGCAGCAGAGTCCGAGCGGTTCTTCCACAAGTTCCAGCTTTGCGCCTTCGTGAGGCGTTTTTGCCGTCATGACCTCGAAGGCCATGCGCATGGCGTCGGGCTGTACCTGATCCAGTACGCCGTAGCGTATGCGCAGAAGAAGAAGACGCGAGGCCCCGTGCCGGGAAAGTTCCTCCCGGGCGATGTCCATAACGCTTGCCATAAGGGAAAGTTCATGCATGACCATGGTCTATAGGAAAAAGGCCGGACCGTCCACCGTGGCAGAATTTTTCACATGAAGGGGGCGGCTTGTCATGGCATGGACATCTCGGCTATAGAGGTACGAAATACCGCTTCGGATCATGAAGCATGAGAGGTTCTATGCGCAGGACATTGCGTCTTTTCGCCTGTGCGGCGGGTATGCTGGTCGTCGCCGTGGGCGTTGCCGCGCTTTTGAAGGATGAACCCGGCTATGAGGCCGGACGTTCGGAAGTGTCGGGAAAGATTGTCGGACTCACGGAATATCAGGAAGGCAGAGGAGGGGCGGAAGGCGCGTCTTCTTCGATGGAAGAAGAGCAGGCCTCCGGCCCGGAAGCGATAAAGGACGCGGAACCTCCTTCCGCGCGCATGGACGATACGCCCCCTTCCGGCGAGAAGAGCAGCTTTACGGAAGGCAGCCATGAGACGCAGCCGTTGCCGAATGCTCCCCGGAGCGGAGAGCAGGCCGCGCCCGCGTCCGAAGGCGCCGTTTCTTCCCCCGTTCATGAGAAAGCGAAGACTGCTGCTTCGGTGGTGGAGGCTTTCTCTGTCCGGGAGCCGGAACAGGTCGAAGAAAAGAAGGTTCCGGCAGAGCGTGAGGAAACGCCCCGTTCTGCGGAGAAGGCCTCTGCAGAAAAAGCCGTACTTTCGCAGCAGGCGGAGAAATCGCAGGCTGCTGTCGTGGAAGCCGTGGCCGAAAGGAAGGATTCCCGGGTTGCAGCATCTGCCGCAAAGAACGATGCTGCGGAGGAAGCCGGAACGGCCCGGGCGCGTACTTCCGCAGCTTCCTCCCGCGAGGCTTCCGCGGAGCCGCGTATTGTATCGGGCGGCGAGGGAGTCGCAGGGAAAAAGGCCCGGCCCCGGTATGAACGGGTGGTGACTTCCGCAAAATTTTCCATGAAGGGCAGCCTCATCAAGCTTGTTCTTCAGGGCAATGCTCCCATGGTGGGGCATTGTTCCGTTCTCGGCAATCCCGATCGCGTGGTGCTCGATCTTGCGGGCAACTGGGAACTGGAAGTTCCCCGTGTTCCCAGCAACAGACTTGTTCAGGCTGTTCGCGTGGGGCAGCATGACGACAAGACCCGCATCGTGCTGGACATGAAGACCATGGGCAAGGTGGCTCTGGTTCCCCTGAACCGCAACTGCCTTGAGCTGAGCATACAGTAGGCCGGAGGCAGAAACATGAACGTGAACGGCAGGCATTACCGTACCATCTGGACGGAAGAGAGGGGCGGGGAGGAAACGCTCTGCATCATCGATCAGACGGCGCTTCCCCACGAATTCAGGACAATTGAGCTGAAAACCGTGGACGATGTGTGCCGCGCCATACGCGACATGCATGTGCGCGGGGCGGGACTTATCGGCGCTGCCGCGGCATGGGGCGTATGGGTTGCGGCCCGCACCGCGCCCGAGGGCGATTTTTCCGGCTTCATGGCGGAAAGCATGGGGAAAATGCGCGCCACGCGGCCTACGGCGAGCAATCTTGCCTGGGCGCTGGAGCGGCAGAAGAAGGCTCTTGCCGGGCTGGGCCGGAAGGATGCCGTTGCCGCCGCCCATGCCGAAGCGCAGGCCATAGCCGACGAGGATGCCTCGTTCTGCCGCCGCATAGGCGAGCACGGCCTTGCAATCATCAGGGAAATTGCGGCCCGCAAGGGCGGGAAACCCGTCCATATTCTTACGCATTGCAATGCCGGGTGGCTGGCCTTTGTGGATTACGGTTCCGCGCTTTCGCCCGTGTACGCCGCGTTCGACGCGGGTATTCCCGTTCATGTATGGGTGGATGAAACACGGCCGCGTAATCAGGGCGCTTCGCTTACCGCCTGGGAACTGGGTATGCACGGCGTTCCCCACGATCTTGTCGCCGACAACGCAGGGGGACATCTCATGCAGCACGGCATGGTGGACATGGTCATTACCGGCACCGACAGAGTGACGCGCCGGGGCGATGCTGCGAACAAGATCGGTACCTATCTGAAAGCGCTGGCCGCGTACGACAATACGGTTCCCTTCTATGTGGCGCTGCCTTCCTCCACGTTCGATTTCGCCCTGAGCGACGGCGTGCGTGAAATTCCCATTGAAGAAAGAAAGGCCGACGAGGTGCGCGTCATGTCCGGGCTTTCGGAGAAGGGCGCCCTTGAGCGCGTGCTCATCTGCCCGCAGAAGACGCCCGCCCGTAACTGGGCCTTCGACGTGACTCCGGCACGCCTCATTACGGGGCTCATTACCGAGCGCGGCGTATGCGAGGCCTCGGAAAAGGGCATTCTTTCCCTGTATCCTGAACAGGCATAAGGAAGAAACGATGACCGAAGAAGGTTATGTCAAATACCGCTGCGTGCATGAGAACGGTCCGGCCCCGACGCATCCCGGCTGGAAGGCGTTGAACGATCTGCGCTCCGATCTTGTGCGCGCAGGGCTTGTGGGGGTTCTGGAAAACGGCGTGGGCTACGGCAACGTATCTCTCCGCGCGGAAAACGGTTTTGTGGTCACGGCCACGGCTACGGGGCATATTCCCGAGCTGGGGCCGGAAGGCTACACGCTGGTGACCCGCTGCGATATCGACGCCAACACCGTGTGGTCCACGGGGCCCGCCCAGGCCAGTTCGGAATCCATGACCCATGCGGCGGTGTATGAGGCTTCTCCTTCCATCAACTGTGTCATTCATCTGCATCATGCAGGGCTTTACGGGCAACTGATCGAGGGCAGGGCTCCGGCCACGGCGCCGGATGCGGCCTTCGGTACTCCGGCCATGGCCCGCAGCGTCGCGGAGCTGGTGCGCCGGCATCCGGCGGACGGCATCATTGTCATGACCGGACATCAGGACGGGTTCATCATGTATGCTCCCGATGTGGAGCACATGCGCGATCTTCTCTATATGCTCTCGCAGGGGTATATTCCCTGCTGATCCGGGCGCTTTGTAACGCCGGGCATGAATGACGGCGGGTGGAGAATGATTCAGAAAACGGCTTTTTGCCTGCGCGTCGGCAAAAGTCCGGCACAGGCGGGCGCGACATGCGACCGGAGCTGCAAACGACATGACGGGAGCGAATATGAGCAGAAAAATAGGCATTATCGGCGGCAGCGGGCTTGACGACCCCACTCTTTTTGAAAACGCCCGCGACATCGTCATGGATACGCCCTACGGGCAGCCCTCCAGCTCTCTGCGCGAAGGGATGATCGACGGCGTGCCCGTGGTGCTCATGGCGCGGCACGGGAGGGAACACACCATTCCCCCCACCCAGGTGAACTATCGCGCCAATATCTGGGCGCTGAAGAACGCAGGCTGCACCCATGTTCTGGCCAGCACGGCGGTCGGTTCCCTGCGTGAGGAAATACGGCGCGGCGATCTTATCATTCCCGATCAGTTCATCGACTTCACAAGGTCACGCAAGCTGAGCTTTTTCGAATCGTTCGCTCCGGGCGAGCCCGTGCATACAGCCATGGCCGATCCTTTTGATGCGGACCTGCGTTGCGCGCTGATCGAAGGTCTTGCCGGGCTGGGCTATGCCTTCCATAAAACCGGAACGGTCGTTACCATCGAGGGGCCGCGTTTTTCCACGCGGGCGGAATCCCGCATGTTCCGAAGCTGGGGCGCGGACATCATCAATATGAGTATTGCCACGGAAGCCATCATGGCCAATGAGCTGGGCGTACCGTATGCGGCCGTGGCCATGAGCACGGATTATGATTCCTGGAAGGAAGACGATACCGTTACCTGGGAGGCCATTCTCTCCGTGGCGCAGGCCAATGCGCAAAAGGTGCTGGAACTTTTCCGGCTGGTCATCCCCCGCTTGGCGTAAAGAAGACGTATCTTACCGAACACGGCAGGATGCGTTTTTAGAAGGCTTCCCCGGAAGGGGGAATCCCGCTTTGCGGCAGGCCGGGAGAACTGGAAAGGCCGTGTTCAAAAAGCGTTCCTTGAAAAGAGGGGCGCTTTTTTTGGTGGAAGCACCCGGAGATTCCCGGAAGGAGAAAACAACAGCTTTTTTAAGGAAGGAAGGCTTTTTTGCGCGCTGCACCGGCAGAGTGTGCAGTGGATATACGGGCAGAAGAGGCGACGGGCGACCAGAGGATTCCGGTCACTGATTCTGTGCATCATGCGCCTTCCGGCGGAGGAGGGGAGCATGCTTGCCCGGGACAGGGCACATGCTCTTCAGTATTGTCTGCCGCAGATTCTTCTCGGAAGCTCTGCATGAGAAGCGGAAAACGGCGTGTTTTCCCGGAAGAGAGAGGTGGAACGGCGTTTCCGTTGAAAACGGGCCGCGGCGGAAAATGTTGAGAGGAAAAGGGCAAAAGAGCGCTTTCCTGCAACTGTTTTCCGCTTTGCCGGGTATTTTTTCCGCGTTTTCGGCCTTTCGGGGGAAGAATTGCCGGAAAAAGGCCTTTCGGAAGAGAAAAAACAAAAAAATTTTGTTCCCTATGACAAGTTTTATCGGCAGGATACGAAGAATCAGCGAAAAATTTCCCGAAAAAGGCGAAAAAAGTGTTTGACAGAACGGGGTGAAACGGGCATAACTCGAAAACGCGCTGAGGCACAGCGGCTCAAACGAGCCCACACCGAAGGCGCTTCGCTGAAAAAAAACTTTGAAAAAAGTTGTTGACAGCGGAAACGAAAAGTTGCATAAAGCAACACCGCCGCGAGTGAGCGGCACGGTTCTTTGACAAGTGAAGAGCGAGTTGGGAAATAGAGCTTTGAGTTCGATTTGAGAACTTTATGTTCTCTAAATCAAATACTTTTCAACTGGAGAGTTTGATTCTGGCTCAGATTGA
>NZ_LT706936.1 GCF_900155525.1 Mailhella massiliensis | reverse complement strand
CACCCCCGGGATCTCCACTCTTCCCCACCCCGCCCCTCTCCCGATGTCGGCCCTGCCGCGGGCCGCTCTCCCCGGACCGTGCGCGCCGCCTCTCCGGCTTTGGAAGGGATACGTCCTTGCCCCGGTCACAGCGCGGAGCCGATGTGCTCCGACAAAAAGCCCCGTCCCCTTCCCCGGCTCCGAAGGGAAAGGCAACCGCCCTCCTCCGAACATCCCTGCCGCACAACAGGTTCCGCCGCTTTTCCCGGTTCCCGCACAGTCCCGAGGAAACAAGCGCATGTTTTATTCTACAAATGCAGATTTTATTCTTGACAAATTTTATACATTTGTATAAATTTCTTTTCATCAGCCCGCAGTTCTGTGCAGCGGGCACGCCTTCCCTGTTCCCTCGGGGCGCATGGCCCGCAAAAGGCCGCAAAGTTCCTCCGCAGCCGTACAGGGAAGGCGCACAACACGACCAAGGAGCGCGACCATGTCGGAATGCCTTTCTCCCTCTCAGCTTGTGGAATTTCAGCGTTGCGGCGAAGCCTGGCGTCGCCGCCATCTGGAAGAAGAGTTCGTGCCGCCCGGCATTGCCGTCGTGGTGGGCCGCAGCGTGCGCGAAGCCGCCTTTGCCTGCCTGCTCCATAAAAAGAAGCACGGGGAGGCCCCCGCCCCGGAAGAGGTGGCCGACCTTGCCGCCGATGCCTATGCGCGCGGACTGGAACAGGGCGTGCACCTTGCGCCGGAAGACGTTTCCTCCGCACCGAAGCTGCTTGCCGAAGGAAAGGACAACGCCGTTGCCCTGAGCCTGCTTTTCCGGCAGGAACTTGCGCCCGGCCTTTCCCCCCTGCTGGTACGCGAAAGGGTGGAGCTGGACCTCGGCCTGCCCCTTCCCGTGGCCGTCACGCTGGACTGCTGCACCACGGAAGGCGCGCTGCACGCCTTTGCCTCCGCCTCTCGCCGCTGGAATACGGAACGGGCGCACGGCTCTCCCGCTCCCGCGCTCTGGCCCGAGGCTCTCCGCAGAGCGGCGGGCATACGGCCTTCGAACATGGTGTTCGACGTGCTCGTCGCCGCCAGAACGCCCGCGCTTCAGCAGGTGGAAACCTCCCGCTGCGCGGAAGACCTTGCCCGCGTGCTCCGGCAGTTCCGCCTCATGATCGCATCCATTGCGGCGGGCGTCTTTCCGCCTGCCGCACCGGAAAGCCATATCTGTTCCCCCCGCTGGTGCGGCTACTTCTATTCCTGCCCCCATGTTCCCGCCCCGAGGAAGGCGTTTCCCGCCTTCTCCGCCCGGGCGTCTCTGTGATGAAAACGCCCCGCGAAAAGCCCGGACAGCGCTGCCGGGCCCGGCGGAACGGCTTTCCTGCCGGACAGGGAAAAACCATGACAACAGCCGGGGGAACATGCCCCCACATGTGTGGGGAAGACTCGGTTCCTCCGTCGCAGAACGGGCATGGCCCGGAAACACCCCCACGGCGTGGGGAAGACAGAGAAACGCCGCGACGATATTCGTCATAGCGAGCAACACCCCCATGTGTGTAGGGAAGATACTGGAAGATGAGGGAACTTTCTGCAGGGAGTCAAAGAAGGAGCGGCTTTTTCCATGAACCGCGGAGGCAAAAATCCCTTCCGGCGGCGCGCTGCATCCTCATGAATGCCGGGCAGGCCGCTTTTTCCAGGCCGTCCACGGCGCGGCAGCCGCGGCTTCCCTGACAGACGGAACAAAAGCGCCCGTCTTTGCTTCCACAAAGCGGAATTTCCGCGCACGGCGGGGGAAAACATCAGCAGCAACCGCGCCCTTCTCCCGCCCGGCACGCCCGGCTTCAAAACGCGTTCCTGAAGCTTCCCATACAGAACGTATCCCGACAAGGGAACCGCGCCCGCAGGGAGTCAAAAGGCGAAGCCGAAGGGTTCCGCCCCGAAGAGTACGGAAAAACGCTCTCCCCGCAGACGAAAAACAAAAAAGCACCCCGCCGGAACAGAAAACGCCTTTTCGGGAAACACGGCGGCTCTTCGGCCCCACCTTTCCGCAAAAGGCCCGCCTCTCTGCCACTGCCACAACAAGGAGCAGCCATGTACGAAAACATTCTTCTGCATACCGGCTTTCCCGGAGAAGAAGGCCTTTCCTCCCCCCTTACCGCAGCGCAGGCCCGCGCCGTGCAGGAGCGGCGAAGCACGCTCCTTGCCGCCGCCTCCCTGCCGCGCAACGAAGAAGCGGCGCGCCTCGGCC
>NZ_LT706935.1 GCF_900155525.1 Mailhella massiliensis | reverse complement strand
TGACGACACCGGAGAAGGTGGGACGGCTGATGCACGCCATCTACAACTATCAGGGGTCGCTGGTCGTCAGGAGCGCCTTGCAGATTATGGCCTTTACCTTTTGCCGGACAACCGAAATCCGTTGCGCTGAATGGCAAGAGTTCGACTTTGAGAACAACATCTGGCGTATCCCGGCGGAGCGCATGAAAATGCGGCGCGACCATCTTGTTCCCCTCAGCAGGCAGACGTTAACCGTTCTGGAAAAATTGCGGGCGTATTCTGGCGGTACTCAGTACGTCTTTCCCAGCTACCGTTCCGAAACCGTTCCTTTTGGAAAAACCGCCCTGCAAAGAGCCATACGCCGCATGGGCTTTGAAGAAGATGAAATGTGCCCGCACGGTTTTCGCGCTATGGCATCCACCCTTCTCAACGAACTCGGCTACAACCGGGACTGGATTGAACGCCAGCTTGCCCATGCCCCTACGGAACAGATACGCGGTATTTACAACCGCGCCGAATACCTGCCGGAACGCCGCCGTATGCTTCAGGATTGGGCCGACTTCCTTGACGGTTTGAGAGCCAAAGCCCGTCAGGAGGTTGGCCTTGAATAAAACATGAGGAGACACCCTATGAAAAAACTGACGGAGGATTCCTTTCTGCGTCTGCCGCAGGTTCTTGAACTGATCCCCATAAGCAGAAGCGCATGGTGGCAAGGTTGCAAGGATGGCCGTTTTCCCAAACCTATAAAGTTGGGGCCGCGCACTTCGGTATGGCGGTCTTCCGACATTGCCGCCCTCATCAAGCAGCTTTCCCTGCAATCCATTCAGGAGGAAAAAAACGAGGCGCGGAAATACTATGAATAGCTCATCCGACCCATTCCCAAAAGGCGGCGCGACCAGGGCATGAACCTTGACCGCGCCGCCTTTACTATTTTTGAGAGTCACTAATTAACACCTTCCAGCGCAAGGCATCAACTTCCATTGCCTTGACAAAGGCATCTTTTCCTTCGCAATACCCTTCAATATCAAGTGGAAATTTTTGTGCAAGGTGTTTTTTTAAAGTACCGTACCTTTCTGCAACCTCAGTATGTTTTCTCAGGTAGTCTCTTACTGCAATATGCCTTTCAATATTTTCTTTATCCGTCATTCCAAAAATATGAATTTGATGAGTCCTATCATCTCCCCCCTTTCGATAATATCGTCTTCCGGGAATACCAAATTCCCCCATGCACTCATAACCTAATTTTCTGAATGATTCATCAAAGTCATCAACTTTTTCCACATCGGTCACTACAGGCATAATATCTATAATTGGCTTTGCACATAACCCTTCCACCGCAGTGCTGCCAATATGATGTATGGAAACAAGAAGAGTGCCGAGTATTCCTGCTATGGAATCAGCCTCCCGTTTAAATTCCAGCTTCCAGACAGGGTTATAGGGAACAACTCTAACCTTCATATGACTTCCTCCAGTCGTTGAGCTTTTATACGATACTTCAAAAGACGACAGGGTCAAGGCACTTCCCTGCCGTAGTGGTTTCTTCTATGTCATTCCCTGCTCTTTCCCATTCCCCTTTGCTGTTGCCTTCACGGGCCGTGGGCGTGCCTTCTTCGACTGCCCCCTGTTCCTTTACCGGCTCCAAGCTGGAACCCTTGTCAAGCAAAGCCTCCAACTTGGTGAGCGGAACCGATACCCCAGCATCCGCAAGCAAGTTCCGTATGTCTCGCAGCGTGTAGCCCTGTCGCATGGCCTTTTTGATGTCGTTGACCAGAAATTCCGCGACTTCCCCGCGAGTCTTCCCTACCTCTTTCACCGGTAAACTGCGGAGCTTTTTCCGGGCGGCCTCTATCTGTTCCATTGTGTAACGACGAGCCGTTGCCATAAGCATCTCCTTCCTTGTCGTATTCCTTCCCACATACCACATTAAAGACTTTATTTACAACAAAAGTTCATGGATGGTAATACACTGTAGAATATTATAGTAATATATATATAAGACAAATATGGACAATTATTTTTTATCATCTTCATTTTCATGACATGATTTTTTTAAACTCAGTGTTCAGAGAAAAACAATACAGTCTTTTTGCTTTTTTCTCTGGTCTTCAAGGTGATTTTTCATCTATGCTTGCGCCAAAAGCGGAAGCACAGTGTGGGCAATGCTTCCCCCGAAGCAACGAAAGGCAGTCCCCAAGACCGCCGGGGTTCTTCCTTACAGGATGGTAGCTGTCTGACGCCAGCTAACATCCTGCCAAAGGCTTCGCCTCTGGACACCCTCAGAGCGTTCGGCGCTACGCTTCTCACGC
>NZ_LT706934.1 GCF_900155525.1 Mailhella massiliensis | reverse complement strand
ATGTTTCCTTTTTTTTGAACATGCTCATGCCTCGTCTCCTTTGAGGTTACAGGCCGAGATCACTCATGCCGGAGGTCTGATCGGCTCCGAAAAGCGTGGCCGAGCCGGAACCGAGGGTTTCTCCCAGGCCGAGCAGCACGGCTCCGACCAGAATCTTGATGAGGCCGCCGGGATAGGTCGATTCGCCCTGGCGTTTGGTGGCCTTGTACATGTCAATAATTTTTTGCATGTAGTACACTGATATGTTTGATAAAAAAATAAATTTGCAAAAAAATACCCCGACAATTACCCTAAAAAGAAGAGGATATTGCCGGGTGGTCGTGGATTATGCTGGACATAACCGAATTGAGCTACTGGATAACCCTACCATTTACTGGTATTTTCACTCCCTGCTGTTGGGTATCCAGATGATGTACAGTTTCATGCTGGTGGACGAGAACCAGCCCCTGCGCCTGTGCAAGCACTGCCAGAAGGTGTTCCTGGGCAGCTGGTTCAACGCCGCCTTTTGCAGCTCACGGTGCAAAAATCAGTACAATGTCTACAAGAGCCGTTCTAAAAAGGACGGAAATGATGAAGTCAAATAAGAATGCGTGATACGCTATGGAAATTCTGAAACTCAGAGAACACAGCGAACTGGCGGCAGAAGCCGCAGCATGGTTTCATTCCAAGTGGGATATTCCCATTGAAGAATATACGGGAAGCATACAGGGATGTTTGACCAGCAAGAGCGTCCCACAGTGGTATGTTGCAGTCGAGGATGGGCAGATCATTGGTGGTATTGGGGTCATCGAAAACGATTTCCATAACCGCAGGGATTTAACGCCAAATGTCTGTGCTGTGTATGTAGAAGAAAATTATCGCTGCCGGGGCATTGCCGGAAAATTACTTGATTTTGTCTGCGAGGATATGCGTTCATTTGGCCTGAAAACCTTATATCTCATCACAGACCACACTGATTTCTACGAACGCTATGGGTGGAAGTTCTTGTGTATGGTGCAGGGCGATGGTGAAGCTGATTTGACGAGAATGTATGTTTACGACTTGAGAAAGGAATATCTATGACATTGATTCGATATTTGGAGAAATATGATAAATTTTATATTAAAAATATTTTGTAATAACTGCGCTGAAGGTGAAATAAAAAATAAGAAGATTGAATTGGATACTTTTATCTGACTTATGAAAAAAATCAACTGTAAGATATTTTTATTAATTTTTTTATGCTCTATGAATATTGATGATAATATTTATCTTAATTTAATTAATCTAAGTAAATCATCTTAGCCGAAGTGTTAAATGATGTTTTTGATTTGTTAGTTTGCTTTTCATTTCCATTTTTTCTGCTTCTTGAATGAACTTTTGAACCTGCTCCGGCGTAGGCTGACTGTTGGCGATATCAATATCTCCCGCAGTTCCGAAGGCGTACCAGACCACCCTGCGCCCGTAGTCTATCCGTTCATCACGGTTCTGCCCCTTGGGGCGGGCGGGGGTGTGTCTATACAATTCATTGGCTACCTCCTGCACTGTGTATCCCGCACAGCGCATGTATAGAGCAATGGCCGCATCCAGCCGTGATGCATCCATCTTTTCCGGGAACCGCTTTTTGACAATCTCCAGATAAGCCGTATACGATGAAACCTGCGTGTCGACTCTGGGGAACTCATGTTGTCTGACTTCGACGCCGGGAGCTATCCGTTTACGGAAGCGCCAGAGGTTGCCAAGATACGGATTGCGTTTGCCGAGCCAGTGCTTGAAACGCGGGAGCAGATCCGGTTTTTCAGATTGAGCCAGCCTGTCCAGCAACGCCGCTTTCTCCTCCCGTTCCTGTTCTTTCAGGCAATGCCGGGCAATGTTCAGCACAGAAAGCCCGTGTGAAGCAAGACGAGCTGTGACCGCTTCCCGGCGTTCCCGCTGCCTCCGTGCCAGCTCTTCCCGTTCCTTCTCCCGTCTTTCTCTTGCGTTGTGTTTTTCCTCTTTCTGTCTCCGACTCTCCTGCTGGTACTCCAGCCATTCCTCCCGGCAAACATGGCTGACAGGTTCCGGGGCGAACTTGTGGAATGTCCGCTCAGAATAGAAGCCGGGCTTGAATTCTCCAAGCCGTTTGGAGAGCCTAAACAGGGAAAATTTCCTGTCCACGCTGGAAGCCTTGACCGCCGTATCACCCACAAAAATCACCGCGCCGGAGCCCTTGCGCACGAAACGCAGCCCCACCATGTCCAGCCCGGCGTGAAGCTCTTCCCAACATGAGGCGCTCTGGATGACGATATGGCCGCGTTCCTGCGCGATACGCTGCGCGGATTTTTCGCCCGTGGCGCTTTCAAAGTCCTCTGCCTTGGGCCTGGGTTTTACCCGTTCCCGCCGCTGGAGATTCTTGACCACATGCCCCTGTTC
>NZ_LT706933.1 GCF_900155525.1 Mailhella massiliensis | reverse complement strand
TGGCGACCTGAACAATCACCATCCTAGGAGGAGGGCGGCCCGTTGCGTAGCATCAGTGGGATCCACCCGCGTAGCGGGTGGTTTTCAGTGGCGCGCTGCGCGCGCCACAGGGTTGATGACCCTTGAATCAGGACCACCCGCATAGCGGGTGGTTTGCTCTTAGGGTGTAACCCTAGGGGCCCAGGCCAGGGACTCAAGTCCCTGGCCTGAACGAAGTTCAGGCCCGATAGCCCCTTGACTCGTGGCACGCCCGTCGAACGGGCGGGCCGCTACCCCCTACCGAACGGGTCCTCGTACTCCTTCACGCTCAGCCTGTCCAGCGCGATGTCGGCGGCCTCCTGCTCCCTGATGTACTTGGCGATCGTGGCCTCGTTCAGGCCGACGGTGGACACGTAGTAGCCCTCCGCCCAGAACTTCCTGTTCCCGAACTTGTACTTGAGGTTCGCGTGCCGGTCGAACATCATCAGCGAGCTCTTCCCCTTCAGGTAGCCCATGAAGCTCGACACGCTGATCTTGGGCGGGATGCTGACCAGCATGTGCACGTGGTCCGGCATCAGGTGCCCCTCTATGATCTCCACCCCCTTCCAGCGGCAGAGCTGCCTGAGGATCTCCCCGAGGTCCTTGCGGTATTGGTTGTATATCGCCTTCCTTCTATACTTCGGTGTGAACACGATGTGGTACTTGCAGAGCCACTTCGTGTGCGCGAGGCTGTTGGCCTTCTGCGCCATGGCTATCACCCTCCTCTTGGGGCTGGCGACCTGAACAATCACCATCCTAGGAGGAGGGCGGCCCGTTGCGTAGCATCAGTGGGATCCACCCGCGTAGCGGGTGGTTTTCAGTGGCGCGCTGCGCGCGCCACAGGGTTGATGACCCTTGAAAAAGGACCTGCAGGCTAGCCTGCAGGTCCTTCTACAATGCTTGTGGTGGAGACGAAGGGAATCGAACCCTCGGCCTCTGCCATGCGACGGCAGCGCTCTCCCAGCTGAGCTACGTCCCCAAGCAGAGATACATTCTACCAACCTCTCGCGGACTGTCAACGGTCATTTCTACAAACAGAAAAACGAACTTCGTGGCTCGTACGGGCTGCCGGAACAATACGGGCACCTTATGCGAGAATCAAGCCATCATCCCGAGCGGGGCTTTAGCGATAAGGATGCGTGAATCCAACTCCGAAACGGGCGGCAGCGGGTCCGAATCAGCAACCCTTCGACCGCACGGCGCCCGCCGGACATACGTGGTAGCAGTTGCCGCACTCGTCGCAGCGCTCGCCGAGAATGCGGAGAGCGGCTCCGTCCCCTGTGGGGAAAATCGCCTTGTGCGTGCAGGCCTCCGTACAGGCACCGCACGCAATGCAGAGATCCGGATCGATCGACAGGCCCGCTTCCTCGAACACATCACCGCCGAAGGCGAAGCGCTCACGCAAGATCTTGTGGTCGCGATGGACCATGTTGAAATCGTAGTCGTAGAGCTCGCCATGGAAGCGATCGAGCACGAAAACGACCGTCTCGGGATACTTCTTGATGTCGTATACCGCTACGTTGAAGAGCGGGTTCGCCGCCGCCTTAGCGCCGACCTCCGCTTGGGTGAGCTCGCGGACGCTGCCCGCCACACGCACCATGTATCCGGGTTGAAAATGCGGCATGTTGTCTTCGTCCCAGACGCAGCGCCCGGCGGTATGCTCCGCCGACACGGCGAGCCATCCGAGCTTGAGCTGGCGGTAGAACGGCTTCACGCGCATGGTACGCAAGTAGAGGCCGTCCTCATCGAAGGCAAAGAAATGCGCGGTGCGCGCGTCAACGCCTCCCGCACCGTCAAGCGTGGCGAAACTGCAGCATCCCACCTCGTCGAATAGCTTGTATACCTCTTCCACGGTCTTCATCTGCAACACCCCTTTCTCTCGCTCCGACCGGCGATGAGGACGGAGCTTGATGCAATCAGGCTAGTCGGCCAACAACGACGTTGGACGGGCGGCGTGCTGCGCGAGCAGCTAACGCTCTGCCGCTTTTCCGCGTTAGCCGAAAAGAGTTCGATATCGCCCGGCGATGTAGGCGGCATGCTCCGCCATGAGGTCGTAGCCCAAAAGCTCCTCGCAATCAGCGGAGACATTCGAGACGGAGTTGGCGTCGATGAACACAGGCGCCGCCTCGGTCTCGATGACATCAAAGCTGCCCAGCTCGAACCCCAGAAGCGCAGCAGCCTGCTCCGCGGCGGTGCAGACGCTATCCGGGCAGTCGGTATAGGGCTCGAACGTGGAGCCGAAGTGATAGGACGAGAGCCCGTTGGCGGCGACGCTGCGTCTATGCGCATGCGCGACGCGTCCGCCCACGATCTCAATGCGTGTGAGATAGCCCGCCCGCGCCCGCTCGAATGACTCGACGATGAAAACGGTTGTAGACGGCGCCGCCGCAAGGAACGCCTGCGCCTCGCCCGCATCGCGCAACAT
>NZ_LT706932.1 GCF_900155525.1 Mailhella massiliensis | reverse complement strand
GTCGACTTCATCAGGCTGGCGCTCTTCGCGGTGCCGCTCGACGCCTGCGCGGCGGCCTGCCGCATAAGCCACCAGACCGCCTGGGAGTGGCGCCACCGCCTGTTCGCGGCCGTGGACGGCTACCAGGACCGCGTCGTGCTCCGGGGACGCGTCTGGATCGACGAGACCTACGTCAACGACACGGACCTCTCGAGGGGCTACGGGCAGGCCCGCAAGCGGGGGCTCTCAAGGCAGCAGATCTGCATCGCGGTGGGCATCGACTCCCGAAAGGAGCCCGTCGCCGTGGTCTGCGGGCACGGCAAGCCGTCGTCCGCCCGGATCAGGGGGGCGCTGAAGGCGCACATCGCCGAGGGCTCCGTCCTAGTGCACGACCGCGAGCGGGCGCACGGCGCGCTGGTGCGGGAGAACGGGCTCGTCGACGAGAGCTACAAGGCCGACGTGCGGGACCCGGTCTACCTCGAGGCGATGGCCCTCGTGAACAACCTGTGCTCCTGGATCAAGCGCTACCTGTGGAGGTTCACCGGCATGGATCCGAAGAACCTGCAGTCCTACCTCAACCTCTACGTCTACCTGTTCAGGGTGAAGCGCGACGGCGAGAGATGGCCCGAGATCGCGAGGGTGGTCCGCCATCTTCTCATGACCGACGCGCGCTTCCGCAGCTCAACGTAGGCTCCCTATCACCTAAGTTCTAGACTGTTAGATTGTTTTTAATTCTATTGTGGTTGATACATTTCGATTTCCTTTTTTCCACGCGTTCAGACGAACCTTTTACGTCCAACTTCTTTCCGCAGTTATTGCAATATCTCTTACCATCAGGTACTTCTACACCGCAGTTATTGCAAAACATCAAAAGAGTCCCTTGATAGACATACCGATAATCTATGCAAAGTGATGACCGCAGGCACCACAGAATTTTGCATCAGGATCTTCGAGATAGCCGCATTTCGGGCATACTTTTCCAACACCCTCGACTGTCTTATCAAGTTGATCGATATCCCTAGTCGAGAAGCTCTTACCATCTCGATGATTGGAAAGATTGGCAATTTTGCTAAGGGCGCTCTGAATGTCTGCTGTGTCATTACCAGAAAGCATAGGTAATGGAGTAGGTCCTTTAAACAGGAGATAAATGCTGCTTAGGAACATTATTAATCCGCTGGCAGTAAGGAGTATGCAGCCGGCGCCAATAGATGTGCCATTAGAAATATATCCGATGAGGTAATAGCCTGAGAAGACTAGGGTTATTCCGCTAGTTATGATAGAGACGATTGTAAAGCGTTTCGCTGCTAAGGCGCCGATTGCCCAGAGGGGAATGAACCACCAAAAGCCACGCGATATCAAATTAACGGATGCTGATCCCGAGGCTTCGGTCGTTCCGAGCTGGAAGGAGAAGAAGGGAAGTATCAATGCAATTATGGCAAGAATTGACGCTGAACAAATCAGTAGTTCTTCTACGCTGAGGTTGATTTCATTAAGGTTGATTTTATGGTCAGTTGATAGTCCCAATTGACTAACGAGCTGATCTACAGTTGCATAACTCGCTTCTGTTGATTTGCTAAAAGTCTGTTCTCGCGCTTCTTGTTTGTGCTCATTAGTCAAGGTCTCAGGGCTTCTCATTATTGATTCGATACTATGAGCAACGTCATGCGGTTCACTTGAAGTCTGAGTATCTACATCCTTGGCGGTTTCGTTATATCTATCGATCGCGGCTTTCCCATCCTTTGAAGGAATAAGTATTCTAGAACCGCAAGCAACGCAATAGTTGGCCGAGTCAACATTTTCCTGACCACAGTTTTGGCAAAACATTGCTTCTCCTACTTCAGAGAATTATTAGTACGAGCAAAGGAAGTGAGATGAATGCAGTTCATTACTATTTCAAGATGTCGGAACTTAAACTAACAATCTGTGAAGTCTTCGTTGTGGATCAGTTCGTTCCAGTCTGATCTCGATTGAACACGCGCTTGCTCATACTTAATGACCAGATCTTCAAATGTGATCTCAGGACTAATCTGATTGCTTTCCATTAGCTGTCTCGGAGTCATGTCTCTCAAATAATGATTTGCATATGAGACAAAAAATGTTGTCCCGGGCTTATGCAGGTTCGAGTTAATTACCATTGCGGGAAGACTCGGAAAATCTCTGCTTCTGCAGTATGCCTGTATCTTATCGAGACGCTCATATAGCATGTGGTCGCGGTAATGAGTATTTGTCAGCTTCGCGATCTCCGAATATGTTGTCGTGGTTCTCCCTTGAGAAGTGGCAGATAGAATTGCTTCAATCAATAATTTGACGGGCAAATCGTATTTGGTGTTCCGCATCACATGCCCATTACAGTTTGAGAAGTAGTTAGCCCAATCGCTTAAGCCATCCGCTTAGACGGTCGGACTACGATTGACATATGTCCCGAGGGACTGCCGATCGGGCGCCCGCGGACGGCCTTATGCCCCTGCC
>NZ_LT706931.1 GCF_900155525.1 Mailhella massiliensis | reverse complement strand
CTCGTTTACGAGCAGCAGGAAATAACTCTTCGGCAAGAGTCGAGACAGAGCCCTCTTAAGAGGGCAGCCGGGTAACAGACCCTTATAGGGTCAAATCAAACCGCCCCTTGAAGGGGCGGTCCTGACTTTTAATTATGGCCAAGAAGAGCGATGGAGTGTGTTGTCTCAACGCAGAGGGCGTGCAGCATGTCATGTCTGTTGCGTTTTCTATGAAAAACTTTTGTTGATACTGAAAAGCGGCCATATAAAGACAGGTACGGATATGTATATCTGTGACGGGAGAGGGACATCTCCCGAATGCTTGTCAAGAGGGGCCATGTTTTTAAGTGAGGAAATGTTTTCTTTTTTTTCTCCAGCATGATGCGTTTATTTTGTCTGCAAGAGGTTTCCGCATGACCGGCAAATCCGCTTTCTATCTTCCCGTTCTGCTCGTATTCATAGCCATGGAGGTAATTTTTGCCTTTTCGGCATTTGGTTTCATTACGATTCCACCAATTTCCATAACTTTTCTACCAGCTTTAGTACTGGCGGGCGCGTTTGTGCTGGGACCGCTGGCGGGTGCGATACTCGGTGGAATTTTCGGGCTGGCGAGTATCTGGAAGGCTTCTGTCAGCGCCGTTGCTCATGCGGATCAGATTTTTTCGCCGTTCATCAGCGGAAATCCTCTCGCCAGTCTGATTCTCAGCCTTGGCGTGAGGGTTCTTTTCGGCTTTGTGGCAGGTTGCCTTTTTTTCTGTAGAAAGAATATACAAAAAAAATATATACCAATATATCTTATTATTGTTACTGTTATTACCAATATGTTTCATTCATTCATGGTTTATTTTTGTATTCAAGAATTTTTTCCTGAAACAGGAATATCCATAACTTATGGGGTATCAAGAATTACATCTTTGGCAAGTTTTTTTAATTACATTATTTATGTAATTATTATTTTGAAAATAAATGATTTATTAAAGTCAAAATTTATTAAAAACAAATTAAGTGATTTAAATTTTGCGAGAATTTTTATGAAGAGTAAATATTTTATGTGGATAAATATATTTTTCAGTATAATGCTGTTGATTCTTTTTTTTGGAGTGTGGTACCATTTATATGGTCGTATGTCTTCCATACTTTTTCATTCAGGATTTATATTAACTGATAATATTCGATATAAATTTTTGCATATAGGTCTTCAGTTTCTCGTTACGTTGTTTGCATTGTTGTTGATTACAATGATAATATCCATAATAATAGAAAATCATTTCATAAAATTATCGTTTTATGCTAAACGTGATACAATGACATTATTATTAAATAAAAATACATTTATTCAATATGTGAATAATGCATTGAGTGATAACGGGGCGTCGTCGTATCTGCTTATTCTGGATATTGACGATTTCAAGCTGATTAACGACACCTACGGGCATCCTGTTGGAGATAACGTACTTATTAGACTTGCCGAAATTCTGAATACGACGTTTTCCGGCTGCGAAACGATAGGCAGACTCGGCGGAGACGAGTTTTCTGTTTTTGTCGAGAATGTTTCGCAGAAAAAAATTGAGAGTTTGGCAAATATCGCTTGCGGGAAGATAGCTCGTGCGGATATTCCGGGTGTTCCAAGTGTGTCATGCAGTATAGGCGTCACTTCCTGCTCCGACAAGCGTAGCTTTACCGAGGCGTATAGAAAGGCGGATGAAGCTCTGTATGCGGCGAAACATCTCGGCAAGAACAGATATTTTTTCCTTTGATCTGCTCCCTCAGCAGGGAGGTTGCGGCAACGCATGGACAAAGGAAGAGGATTTCGGCTGTTGAAGCGTCGTCGAGAAGCAGGGCAAAGTATCGGACGGGGCTTTTCATGAACCGGAATGGCAGCGCCTTCTGCCGTGGTCCTTGCTGCACCGGGGATGCGTTCCCTTCCCGACAACTGTCGCAACGGGCGTTGACAAGGCCGACCGCCTGTGTGGTGTTCCGTATAAGGCGACGGCACGCTTGTTGGCTTTCAGTCTTTCTGCTATGTGATTTTTATCTGCATCTTTTCCATTTATTGATTCTACGGACGGCGGACAGAAAGCTGGCAGATGGTTCCTTCTGAAGAGAAGGATACGAAAAAGGAACTCTAAAGATTGTTTCATATCATGTTCTCGGAGGTCGGAGATGAGCTGGGCAGCTTGGAAGCAACAACGTATGTTCCGCAGGCTTTGCCGGTATGCGGTTATTCTTCTGGCCTGTATGTGCCTCAGCGGCATAGGCTATACCATTGTAAAATCGGAAATTATTAAAAATGCCCAGCTGATGGGCGATGCTCTGGCCCATAACTACGCCGCCGAAAAATATCAGGCATTCCGCGGAGTCGAAGATATGCTTGAATTCAGCAGGCAGTCCATCGACAGGTTTATCCGGGAAGGAAAGGACGAAGCGTTTATCATCCGCTGGATACGGCAATATCATGACGATAGGCGCGATGTTTTCAAGCAGAACGGCGTAACCCCCTATGTCTTTGTCAACGGCAGAGAGCTGGGGCAGACCGGAGACGGCTGTGAGTCCGGCATGTTTTCCGTGGGGAGGCATGAGAAGTTCACCGCCGTGGCGGACGAAGCCGGTGTTGCCGAAGCCTGGATGGATGAAACGACCGGAAAGCATGTTATCTCCGTTGCACGCAAGTGCTCCCTGGCAAACATTATCCTGGCCTTTGACATCGTCAGCGAGAACATATTGCTCGGTGTGAGCCGTGTGCCTCTTCCTGAAAACAGCACATTTTTTCTCTGTGATGGCAACGGAACCCTTTTGTTCTGGCGGAGCGACAATGACGAGCTGGTTCTTGATGCCCCCCAGAAAATGATTTCCCTGCTCTTTCGCGATATTCGCGCGGGAAAATACGAGGCTGCGGACGCGGTGTTCTCCTATGAAAGCATGGGAGAAAACTATGTGTATTACAGCAGGATGCCGAACGGATGGGTAGGCATAGTCGCCATTCCGTCCAGGGAACTCATGGAGCAGCTCAATACCCCTGTCACACTGTTCGTGCTTTTTTTTATTGTAAGCCTGCTTGTCATCGCCTTCATCCTGTGGCGCAATTTCTTGTCCGACAGAGCGGCGGAGAAGATGGACGAGACCATGAGGATTCTCGGCAATACCTATTATGCCATGTACAGGGTCAATCTTTCAGATGGGTCATACGAAATGCTGAAGGCTTCGCCCTATGTCGAGTCAAAAATCGGAAAGAGCGGCGACTATGGCATGGTTCTTCAGGCGGCCCGGGAAGTCATAGAGCCGGAAGCCAGGGAGGACTTCGATACAAGTTTTTCCCTGGAAAACATACGGAAGCTGGTAGGCAACCATGACCATGATTTCGGCGGCGATTTTCGGCGGCTGTTCGGAAATGTTTATAAGTGGGTCAACGTACGGGTTCTTTTCGATGCCGATATAGCTCCAGGAGAAGTTGTTCTCTGCTTCAGGGAAGTGGAAAAAGAGAGGATGCGCCGGCTGCGGGAACATGAACTTCTGAAAAGCGCCATGGATGCGGCAAAGCGGAACGAGAAGTCCAAGCAGGCGTTTTTCAACAGAATGTCCCACGATATGCGAACGCCTCTCAACGGTATTATCGGTCTTTCAGAGCTTGTCAGAAAGAATGTTGACGACAGGGAGAAGGTGCTTTCCTACATGGACAAGATAACCTATTCCAGCACGCAGCTTCTGAATCTTGTCAATGATATCCTCGATATGTCGCGCATGGAGGAAGGCAAGGTTATCCTGAACAACGGGGTGTTCAACATTGAGGAGTGCATATCCTCCTGCGCTGCGCCGTTCGTCGCACAGGCCATGACGGAACATAAGACCTTTCTTGTCGAATTCGACATCAGGAACACCAACGTCGTCGGAGATTCTTCCCGCCTCGGTCAGATACTGAATAATCTTCTGTCTAATGCCTTTAAGTATTCTCGGGAAGGCGCGACCATCAATATTATGACCCGACAGATCGGGAACAAGGAACACTCGCAGTATCAAATTGTTGTATCCGATACTGGTATGGGAATGTCCGCCGAGTTTCTTGAACATATTTTTGAGCCCTATGCCCGGGAAACGCGGTTTTCATCCCGCAGCATCACCGGAACGGGCCTCGGCATGGCTATCGTGAAGAATATCGTCACGCAGATGAGCGGACAGATCCAGGTGACGAGCGAACTCGGCAGGGGAACGACGTTCACCGTCAACATACCGTTCATCCTCGCTGAGGAAGAGGAGCAGAAGCCGCTCCGCCTCGAAGAGACGGCGTTGTTCTCCTTTGAGGGAAAACGTCTGTTGGTAGCAGAAGATAATATGATCAATATGGAAATCGTTACGGAAATGCTTTCCGCCGCAGGGGCAGAGATTGATCAGGCGTGGAACGGCCGGGAAGCCGTCGAGATGTTCAGTGCCTCTCCTCTCAACGGGTATGACCTTATCCTCATGGATATGCAGATGCCCGTCATGGACGGCTGTGCAGCGGCAAAAGCCATTCGCGCCATGGAGCGGGCAGACGCGGCGACAGTGCCGATTATCGCAGTAACGGCCAACGCGTTTTCCGAGGATATTGCGGCTACTGCGGCCTCTGGAATGAACAGTCATATTTCCAAGCCCATAGATTTCAAAGTACTATGTGAGGAAATGGAGACTCTTCTGTCCGGAAGGAGCGTTTCTTCTGGAGGGAAAATTCCAGAGTAAATGCGAAGGTGGAAGCCTATGCGGGTCAATGGATGAAAAGAGAGAGCCGGCTCTCAGCAACAAGGAAACTGGTAAGCGTTTTGTCGGGGAGCGTTTTCGTTTTCGCGGTTTGTGGGGGACGTCCCCATTGGCCTACGGATGAGATCGTCCACTCTGGGGTCCAGTCATATCAAGTCAAGTCCGATGCGGCAACTTGATATGACTGGATGATGGTATCACTGCCCGCGAGCCAGATTCGTCAGTGTCTGATTGGCGTTGGCGATCTGTGTGTTCGCACCCTGCAGGTAGGAATTGTACTGGCCTATGAAGTCCTGAAGATAGACCATGAGCGTCTGCGTTTTGTTGCCGATGGTTTCCTGATAATTGGTCAGGGACTTCAGAGCGTAGTCCCATTCTTCCTCGCCCAGGATGTAGTCCTTGTCTTCATTGGGGTAGGACAGACCGTTCTTGTCCATATAGTCCACAAGTTCCTGAGGCATCGGGTAGCAGTCCTTGCCGGTGGTTTTCGTGCCGGAGATGCTTTCCTTGCCTACGCCTTCGCCGTCTTTTCCTTTTTGCTGGAGATCACGGGCGATGGAAATCATGTTGGCGCATTTTTCCTGCTCCTCCTGGATCGTCTCAATCTGCTTCATGTAGTCTTCGGCCTGCGCCTTGCAGATTTCGGCTTGGGCGCGCTGAAGCTTGGCGAACATCATCTGCACGCTGCCGGTGGGACCGAGGTCGATGGTGTTCAGGATTTCGGAAAGACTGCTGGTATTATTCACTTGAGACATTGTAGCTCCTTTTTGAACCATGTTTATCGAATGGCGACGCGGCGGGTGACTATTGGCCGCGAGCCAGACTGGTAAGAGTCTGATTGGCGTTGGCGATCTGGGTGTTCGCACCTTGCAGATAAGAGTTGTACTGACCTATGAAGTCCTGAAGATAGACCATGAGCGTCTGGGTCTTGTTGCCGATGGTTTCCTGATAATTGGTCAGGGACTTCAATGCATAGTCCCATTCATCGGTTCCAAGAATATAGTCCTTATCATCGTTTGGGTATGAGAGACCATACTTATCCATGTAGTCAATGAGCTCTTGAGACATTGCAAAGCACCCGTCTCCAACTGTTTTCCCAGTGATGCTCTTCGATCCAGTCCCTTCATCATCTTTACTTTTCTGTTGGCAATTGCGTGCTTCTTCAATCATTTTGGCACACTTTTCCTGCTCTTCCTGAATCGTCTCTATCTGCTTCATGTAGTCCTCAGCCTGCGCCTTGCAGATTTCGGCCTGGGCGAGCTGAAGCTTGGCGAACATCATCTGCACGCTGCCGGTGGGGCCGAGGTCGATGGTGTTGAGAATTTCGGAAAGATTTGAGGTTCCTCTGGTGGGTAAGCTCCTTTGGTTAGTTTTGAAGAAGGAATGGATGAGCGTTTCCGTTCAGACCCATTTCGTTCATGATGTTGCGTACGGCCTCGTGGACCTCGACGGGAATATTCTCAAAGTCGGTCATGGCCGCCGCCTCCCGCATGGACTGTGCCTGAGATCTTTCTCCTTCAGCGGTTTCCGACATACCGAGAGCATCATCGAAGGCGTCGATAAGTGGTCCCCATGACTGTCCGAACAAGGACAAAATCTCAACCCCTTCATGCGCGGTCATGATGCTGTCGGGCATCCGTTCAAGCACGTCGTCCACGGCGCTGGTGAAGTTGAGTCCGTCGGTCAAGGCGATCAGACTTCTCGCTGCAGGATCCGCCAGAATATTGTTATAGGCTGTGGCGACGAGTTCTCCGGGAAGCGTGCCGAGAGCCTCCTGTATATGATTTTTTACCGCCTCGCTGTTGATGCCATCCATCCTTCCGAATGCGTGCAGATTCCGGGAAATTTGGATGAGCTCTCTGAGTACGAGTTCACTGTTCACAGGACTCGTGGCCATGTGGTTCACAAATGCGGAGACGGTCTGCCGCTGGGCTTCAGTCGGATCGATGGCTGCGGGCAGCAGAGTGATGAACATGTTTTCAAGGGCGTCGTCATCCAGACCGTTTCTCCCGGCCTGGAGCTGCGCCAACTTCAAGTGGTTTTCCAAGAAGGTTCTGGCTTCAGGACTTAGTTCCCCATACTGCTTAAGTCCGTTGTCGGCCAGTAAGGCGGAAACTCTGTCCCCATGCAGGAACGAATCCACCTTCATGGAGAGTTCGGTGCGATAGGAAAGATCCTTCAGGTTCTGCTGTAAAGCCACATTGGGTTGAGTGTCCAGAGACACATTCTGCCAACCGTCGGTCATACGCTGCACAACGGTCAGCGCACCTTCAGCGGAATGTAAAAGCGATGCCAGAGGATGCCGTACATTATTCAATTCGAATTGGGGATTAAGTTCATCGTCGATATCGGCACATGCTGTGACAAGAGTGCGCAACTCATTGAAGTTGATGGGCGCACGGTCGTCGTGCAGCTACGAAGCGAACGCCGCCGTACCGAAAAGCGTCATATAATCGTCCGCACCGAAGTCGGCCTTTTTGGTCATCTGTCGCCACATCTCCCGGCTGAGTTCTTTCAGATCGGAATCACACGACAGCAGGTTGTCCCTGTCATTCGCCGTCATAAGAATCCTTCCGACGTGCTTGGACATGCGCAGGGCGGTCTCCATTTTTTCTGGGGAAATGTTTTTGGCTTCACAATACAGAATCAATTGCGCCGCTTTCGCCTTGTCTCCGTCCATAGCCCGGAGAGCGGCTTCGGTATGCGGCGTGTCCGGAAGGGGTGGGGAATATGGACGTCCAGAGTTATGCGCTTCGGCAAATTCCTCGGGGGAAGAGAATTGGTTGCTGATGATGTTTCCTGTTCCGCTGTTTCCTCGACCAGTGAATACCAGGACGCTGCCGAGATGATTGGCCAGCTTCGTCGGATCAGCTCCATGCTCAAGGGCTTTGGATGCGAATGAGGACATGGCGTTTATAAGATTCTGCTCGGCTTTTGTGCGCAGTCCCTGAAGTTCGTTTGATTCTCGTGGGGTAAGGGTGTTTTTCGCGATCAGGGAGTTGAAGCGTGCGCATTCATCCGAAGAGAGCAGGGGGAAAACATCTCTGCCTTGAAGAATGTTTGTGCCCACGGCTCGAGCGACGTCTTGAAACTCTGGAAGAGCCGTTGTGTCCGTGCGGTTCGCGGTGATAAATTCATCGAGAGACATTGGGCCGTGATCTGTAAGCACTGGTTCAACACTGCCGTCAATGGCGGAGAACGCCGTAGACGGAGCACGCATGGCGTCGCTGAAGTGTGTGGCTTCCGATGCCGCCTGTTTCAGCTGTGCTGGTGTCACAGGTTGTTCTCCGGAAGGCTGAATGCGCGTGAGTATTCTGTTGAAGGTTCTGTTCCAAGAGAAGCCGTCCAGTCGTTCCATATTTGTTGGGCGGTAATTTCCTATGGTTTTGCGCAGCTCGGCATTGAAACTCACGTTTCGTTCCAGAACCTCCATACGGTCCAGCATGCGCTGTTCGGCTCGATACGAAGAGCTGAACAAGCCCTTAAAAAATCTGGTAACTTTGCCGTCTCGTCGAGTCGGATGATTGATCACTGTAAGTTTGCCGGCATCATCAAGGGTGAAGCGCCCTTCCTTATTCATGAGTTCACCGACATCTTCTTGACGGATCAGATTGGCGTTGTCAAAATTTCTGGTGGCGAGAGAGCTTATGGAATCAGGCATGATATCTCCTTTTATTAGACACGAATGGAATGCATAAGGTGGTAAAGAGGCTCCTGTAGGTCTTCAGAAGTGCAGGCAACTTTTTTTTGAATCTCTGACATGCATATGTGGACATCCTGAAGATTCTCAAGGTGTAAGGAGATGGCAGTGTTCAGATATGATTCTTTCATGGAAAAAACAGGTAAAGGAGAACAGTACCATACGAGATCATTCTGAGGCATTAGCCATGCTTGCCCGGACAAGCCTAGATTGAACTCGGATATGGCGCATAATTCATCTGAGGACGGTTTTCGTTCGAGAGCAAGGGAGCGCATTCTCGCCAGTCCGGTGTAAGGATCGCATTCCAAAAAAATGACACCCTGGGGCAGAGCCAGCCTCCAGAAGCAGTTTTCCTTGTTTCCATCAAGAGGTGCCCCAGCTCTTTCAAACAGGGAGCGGAGCGTCTCGTTTCCCATCGGTTCTCTACTTGGAATCATCGCGTCGTTGGTGACCGCCGTACGACACATGCTTTCCAGCTTCTCCATCCAGTTCAAAAAGATTTTGTCGGAAATTTCAGGCAACTCTAGACGTGTCATCATGCCAATGATATGTTTCCCGCCCGAGTAGATCGGAATCGCGAAAAGTCCGAGCTCAGTGATGCGCCTGAGCGCTGAAGAAAACTCATCTGACGCATCATCGGGAGACAAAGTCGCACACGGGCAGACGGCAAGAGCGACAGGCTCCCCATTTGTTCCGCTTACTTCTGAGATAGTGCATAAGGATCCCCCGAATTCGAGGGAATGGATCCGTTGTCCTCTGAGGAGAATGCCGCTTCATCAGCCAGAGAATCATTTAGCCCTTGAGAGGCGGCATAAATTTTCATCAGTTGTTCGAGCATTGGATTCTCCCTGATATCTGATATGTTGTTCTATGCAAAAAGCGTTCCAAAAGTATACCGAGAAAAATCAAAACAATGAAAAAATCATTTGTCATAAGAGGTTATCCTAAAACGACGCTGGATACAATACAGTTGTACTTTGTTTTGTCTGAAATTGACGCAAACAAAATTGTTGTGCGTCTAGATGATATCGTCAAATTATTGCAGTACGTAACGATATACATCTGATTTGAAAGGCTGCAAGAAAAAAACTCACTTTTTGTATATTGTGTAGCAATTCCACTTCATGTTTTGAGATATAAAAATATATTTTTAACAAGATAGCCTATATTATACAAATAGTTGTCGTATTATTGTTTATATTTACGATTTTTATCTCTGCAAAATTACATTTATACATTTATGTGTAGTATAATTAATCTATTTATCCATATCGAAATATAGAACTGTCAAAATGGATTACGCATCAAATTTGTCAATTATAGTGCTGAATTGTTTGGAATTATCGCTGGTGCATTCTGTAATAATAGCTCTGATTGGCATACCATGCGCATCCAATGTATTTTGTGTTGGACCACCTTTTGTGCGGCTCAGGCCTTGATGGCCTCCCATCGCTCCGGCGGCATACAGATGAACCTTGCAGTGATTTGTATCTATCAGGAGCCATTCAAAATCCGGCTCAACAATGACCACTTCCAGAAGATGCTCCCAAAATCCCTCGAGCTCTCCAGCGACAAAACCGGCGGTGAGTATTTTTCAATCTCCATAATCTTGGGGCATGTCTCGTCATGGAGCGCCGGCGCGAAGTATCCAGAAAATAGCAGTAAGGATCCCCAGCAAAGTGGGGGATACTTACTTGACGGCGCTGTCTAGGATAGCTCCTTTAATTTTTCAAAAAACAAATTTCATGGAGGAAAAATTTATTTTACTATTTGAATAAGTTAATTAATTTTCTGAGGATTTCATTTTATTTTTATCGCTAAATTCAAGAAATCAAATAAAAACTGTTCTGTTTTTTTTCAACTCCAGAAAATTTTCATAGAAAGATAGTTCTAAAAATTACAGGGTGTTGACTTTATTTTTTCATCCGCTCATGATGACAAAACGGGTTGAATAAGGGCAGTCTTATATAGCGACTGTGTTCCATTTGGGGCAGAAGGAGTTGTCATGGCTTTAGCTATTTTTTCTCATGAAACACATATTGACTTCGTAGGTTTTCGAAAAATAGCCTATGCGATCTCATGCATAACGGCGTTGATTGGTTTGGTTGCCATTCTGCTGAATGGTGGACTCAAATATGGCGTTGATTTCACCGGCGGTGTAATTGTCCAGATAGCATTTGAACAGTCGATTCCCGATGAACAGGTAAAAACAGCATTGGAAGATGTCAATTTGCCGGGTTTAATCGTCCAGCAGGTGGATACTGATAATCGAAACTACATGCTGCGTTTTTCCGTATCCGATGAATCGACTCAGGAATTAAGACAACGTGTGACCGACACACTTCATAAAACGCTTCCTAATAACAAGTTCACGCTACAAAGAATTGAATCTGTGGGGCCAAAAGTCGGCAGTGACTTAAGGAATATGGCAATTGAAGCGGTGTTCTACGCGGTGCTTCTGATAACAGTCTATATATCCGGTCGATTCGAGCATAGCTGGATTACCGCGGGCGTCATGGTCGCGGTTCTTTACGGCGCGGTATATGGTGTATCCTATCTAGGATTGAGTAAGCTTTGGGGTGTGTTTTTAGGGTTGATAATCACATTTGTATCTTGTTGGAAACTCAAGCTTAATTTTGCTCTAGGAGCGACTTTGGCACTTGTGCATGACGTTATTATAACAGTCGGACTTCTGACGCTGCTGAATATAGAAATCGATCTTAATGTCATAGCCGCTCTTCTTACACTCGTTGGTTATTCTATCAATGATACTATCGTTGTATATGACAGAATACGGGAAAACCTCAGAAATATTCCGCATGACGGCAATATTAAACCGACGATGGAGTCGGTGATTAACGTATCTGTAAACCAGACACTTGCACGTACTGTCATGACATCTGGAACAACATTGCTGGCAAGCCTCGCGCTGTATTTTCTTGGTGGAAATGTGATACACAGCTTTGCTCTGACCATTACGCTAGGCATCATTTTTGGTACGTTCTCGTCTGTTTTCGTGGCTTCTCCCATTCTCATCGCATTTGGAAATGTCGATTTCTATCATACTAAGGTGAGCCAGAAGGTGGAATTCGAACGCCCCGGTGAACACGGCGTGGTTTAGTATTTTGGGCTGTCTTTGCTTTTTTATTAGTTAGGTTCAGGACTCATTAAATATAAAAGATGACAATGGCAGCGAGACAAATGGCCGAAAAGAACGTGTGTGCACAACGGTCATAACGCATGGCTATTCTGCGCCAATCCTTGAGTCGGCCAAACATGATTTCTATCTTGTGCCGCTGCTTATAAACCTCCTTGTCATAGACCACCGGAGTTTTTCGGCTGTGTCTGCCAGGAATGCACGGCGTGATTCCTTTACGGGACAAGGCATGACGAAACCAGTCGGCATCATAGCCTCTATCCGCCAGAAGCTCCCCGCNCCTGCGGCAGAGTATCAAGCAGGACAGCAGCGCCTTTGTAATCGCTCACCTGACCGCCGGACAGATGGAAGGCCAACGGTTGACCGAAGGCATTGCAGACAGCGTGGAGTTTTGAATTCAGGCCGCCTTTTGTGCGTCCGATACATCGGGAAAGGCCCCTTTTTTCAGCAAACTTGCTGCTGTCCTGTGTGCCTTGAGATGTGTGGCATCAATCATCAAGCGTGTTGTGGAGCCGTTTTGCTCAACAAGCTCCGCAAAAATCCTGTTAAAGACACCCAATCGGCTCCAGCGGATAAAACGATTGTAGAGAGTTTTGTATGGTCCATACTCGCGCGGAGCATCTTTCCATTGCAGGCCGTGCTTGATGACATAGATAATGCCGCTGATGACACGTCTGTCATCGACTCTCGGAATGCCATGGGAACGTGGAAAGTAGCGTTTGATACGAGCAATCTGTTCATGAGAAAGATAAAAAAGTTCCTTCATGGCATCCTCCCTATGCCGACAATAAGAACTTCTTATCCTTTTGGCAAGTAATGAGTCCTGAGCCTAGGACAGCCTCTGTATTTTTCTCCGCCTGGGGACGCCGGAAAAATCAACGCCTTGTGAGAAATTCTAGGGCGTTTTTGGGGTAAATGTCCCCAGCTAGGCTGGGGGTTCCCGAAAATTTATAGTTATAAATATGTGATAAAAACTTCTTTTGATTTGCTAAGGGAGGGGGCCGGTCTGACCTCTGCGTCCTCAAGCAAATCAAAAGGAGGTCACGATGGGTGGCACAAAAGGTTAGTGCCATACGAAATGGAACTGCAAATACCATATAGTATTTGCTCCGAAATATCGCAGACAAATTTTTCTATGGCGAGAAGAAAAGAGCTATAGGAGAACTATGACGAAAATTATGTGAGTGGAAGGGGGGGGAGTATAGTAGAATTTGAATGCTGCCCTAACAACATTCATATGTTGTTAGAAATACCGCCGAAGATAAGTGTATCGTCATTCATCGGGTATTTAAAAGAGAAGAGCTGTCTGATGATATACGAACAGTTCGGCGAGTTGAAGTTCAAGTGTCGCAATCGGAAATTCTGGTGCCGTGGTTACTATGTCGACACAGTGGGTAAGAATAAGGCAAAGATAGCCGAGTACATCAGAAACCAGATGAGAGAGGATAAGCTCGGCGAACAGATGAGTATTCCGTACGTCGGAAGCCCGTTTGCGGGCCGCCGGTAACAGAAATGCAGATGTCAGACCGTACATGCGCCTGTTAGGGCGCGGTTGGTAGAGAGTCTTACAGGCGTATAAGAGGAACCACCGGCTATGCCGGAGGGGACTCATTTCGTTAAGGCTCTCCATGGATCGTGTGAGGCTGGGTGTTCTTAAGAAAAGTTCTGTAAAAATGGCTTTTCATGGCGCGTCCTTCGTCTGCTTGATGGCCTCCCAGAGGCGAAAGAATTTCGCTCTGGTCCGTGTACAGCCCCGCGCTCTTCGTATAGCGATCCGTCGTAGTCGCTCGATAATGTCCCATGAGAACCTGGACGGCATTCAGACCTGAACTCACGAACGTGATGGCCGCACTTTTATGCCGGATGGCGTGAAAACCGAAGGGCTTCACATGGGCCTTCCGGCAGAGACGCTCCATGAAGTGAATGCGCTGGGTGAACGGCTGCCCCAGAAACGTGTCGTTCTGAAGCTGCATGAACACATTGTCCACCTTGCAGGGGCGGGCATCCCGCCACCACTTGAGCGCCTTGACCAGTTCCGGGTGCATTCGGAGCCAGCGCACCCGTTCCATTCCATGACCCGACTTGTTGTCGGTCAGCCTGATTTTTTCCTTCTGAAGGTCCACATCGCTCCACGTCAACCGGAAGATTTCGCTTCAGCGTCCTCCCATGAAGTACAGGGTCAGCAGCATGACCAGGTCCTGCCCTTCCGCCTGCTGAAACACCTTGATGACATCACTTTCCGGTGGAACATAGCGCTCGCCGTGCTTTACGGGAAATGGCTTCACCTTCAGAAAAGGTGGTGCCACCTGTGGAAATCCCTCAAAGAAGTCGGAACCCCAGTTCCATGCAGCCAGCAGATTCTTGCGGTACTTGTTGGCAACGTTCGCCCCGCGCTCATCCTTGACTCTGGAAAGAAACTCATAGGCTCTTGCCGAAGTGATTTCCGCGATGTCATGGATGCCTTTTTGCCGCAGTAGGCGAAAAAGTCCTTCGTCACCAGCTTCTTTTCCACATAGGTCTGTCGGCTCATGGTTCGCTGAACATGGGTAAGGTAACTATCTCCCCACGCCATAAACAGTTCTAATGCCGTGGGGATCGTCATCCCTTCCCGTGCGAGTCTTTTTTGCTCTTCCTCCCATTCTTTTGCGGCCCGCCATTCCGGGCCATGCTTTTCCCTGCCGGGAACATTTTGCAGGCTATCTGCCTGCCGTTCACGATGACTCTCGCCACCCAACAATTTCCTTTGTCGGGTCTCAACGTCGGCATTGCTGAAATACTCCAACACCGTGCCCCATCGAAACCTCCAGCGGTATCCAATGCGCCTGCCGCCTAAGGCAAAGGCTACTTCTTTTACCGTTCTGGGGTCAAGGCGAAGAGCTTGGGCCACTTCTTTCAAAGTGAGAATTTCGTCCAATGCGTAGGACATAATAATCTCCAGCCAACGACCGTTTATTGCTGTGAAATTATATCTTGTAATAATTTTTATATCTTGCAATTAATTCTATAGTTGATTTGCAGTCGTTTTGTATGAGACATTTTTCAAGATGTCTTCGTACTCCGCTTACACTGATGCCAAGATGGTACGCAATTTGCTCATACGTTTTACCTTGAATGAAAAGTTCTATTACTAGTTTGGCTCTAGGCGATATTTTTAAATTACTATATGCATAGTGTCTTGAATATGTGGATGCAAATAAAAGTTCACGAGTTGTATGTACGTTATATAATTTTCTTAGATTTGAAAGGTGCCATCGTACAGTACCATATGATATATGTAATTTTTCTGATATTTTTTTTGGGACAATTTCCTTCTGATAAAAGATACATGATTTCATGTTCTGTATGAGATAGTCCTCGCATGAAATCCTCCAGCATAATATGGTAGTAACAGGTAAGTCTGCCTATTCCAGCTAGTAGCATGGAGGAAATTCTGAGAGCAGTGGCTTTTTGATAGGTAATAAAAATTATATTTCATTTTTTCATTAAAAATAGCGCAGAATCATATATGACACTGCGCTATATAATAAAAAATGGTCTTTGATTAGAAAATTAATGTTAGAATACCGTAAATTGTATAAGATTATTCCGCCTTTTTAATAAAATTTGTGTAGATAATACTTTCGCGTTCCGGCAGTGGCACTCCGTTTTTTTGTCCTGCTTCCTTACATTTAAGAAAGTAGGCCATATTTCTTGCCAGAGTACGCATGGTCTGTAGGCCTTCAATATCCTGCCTGACGTCGTCGGGAGTTGCTCCATGAACCATGTTCCAGTACTGGGAGGAAATGACGGGCATTTGCAGCAGGGTAAAATATTTGTTGAGTTGGTCGAAGGCGGCAGTGGTTCCTGCTCTTCTGGCGGAGAGTACGGCAGCAGCCGGTTTGAGATAGAAAATATCGTGTCCGCCATTCATTCCTGCATAAAAAGCACGATCCATAAAGGAGGTGATTGCACCTCCAGCAGCAGCCCAGTGTACAGGGGAGCCGAAAACATATCCGTCAAAATTTCCTGCTATTTCAAGAAATTCGTTGACTCTGTCCTGAAAGATGCATTTTCCCAGTGTGAAACACTTTTTACAGGCAATACAGCCTGCAAGAGGTTTTGTACCAATCCAGAATATATCTGCCGATACGCCTTCATGTTCAAGCGTGTTTTTTATTTCGGTCAGAGCTGTGTATGTACATCCGTGTTCATGAGGGCTGCCGTTTACAAGAATAACTTTCATTGTTTTCTCCAGGATGAGGTGATTGTTATTCAGAGTGTACATCAGTTTGAATACTGAGTTCTTTCCATTGCGCAACTTCCAAAGTTCGTGAGGCAAAAATGTTCTCGGCCAGCCGGACGGCAACGGAGCCGAGCAAAAGATGGAAAGGACTTTCTCTCGATTTGACTGCCTTGATAATGACCTTCGCAGCCTTGGTGTTGTCACCCCATCCTTGCATGACCGAGTCGTCAAGATTTTTGATTTTTACTTTTCGTTTTCCAGACGTATGTTGATAGTCTTCTATGTTGTGTTCGTTGATGGCAATGGAACGATAGAAAAAGTCGGTTTTAAACGGGCCAGGCTCTACCACTATGACTTTTATGCCCAGTGGATTTACTTCTTTTCTGAGGCCGTCAGAAAGGCCTTCGACCGCACACTTTGAAGCTCCGTAAAAGGCTGAACCTTCCGAGGTGCTCAGAGCTGCGATGGAAGAAAAGTTGACGATGGTTCCCTTTTTCTGTTTTCGCATATGAGGAAGAACATGCTGTATCATACGGACCGTTCCGAAGAAATTTGTCTCAAACTGCATTCTTACTTCTTCAAAAGAACATTCTTCTACGGCACCACGTAAGCAATAACCAGCATTATTGACCAGAACGTCAATTGTTCCGAACTGTTCGATTCCTTTTGCTATAGCTGCTTGGACTTCCTCTTCTTTCGTTACGTCCAGTTGCAACGTCAGGACTTTTTGGGGATATTTCTGTTTGAATATCTGTATGTCTTCAACCCGTCTGGCCGTAACAATGACTTGATCTCCATATTCCAGTACTGATTCAGTCAGACTTTTCCCAAGACCGGAAGAGCATCCTGTAATTAACCAGGTATTCATTGTACTAATCCACTCTTTTTTCTTTTAACCACTGTGATAGAATGTCGGCTATTTCGACATTGTTTAGATCAGAGAAGGGGAAGTGGGTATTTCCATGTATTCCGATTTGGGGAAGTTGGACGACGACAGCATCGCCACCGTGCCTATTAACAGTTTCCGCCCAGAGTTTTGCCATATGCACGGCAGCCCGCCAGTAGTCCTGATGTGGTTCGGAAACAGGCTGGTCTGGAATGTTATCGCCGTAATAGATAACAATGGGCATACGCGTTAAGGCCTTGAACTGTTCCAGCGGCACTTCCGACGCAGTAAACGGTCCAAAAGAGCTGGCATTGGGGATAGGAGATGGAAGTTCTCCTTCGGGAAACACGAAGCCACTGCCTGGCTCATAGGCTACAATGGCCCGTACCTTGTTGCTTTTTATGGCAGTCAGCCAGCCAGGCCCGCAGCCCTGAGAATGTGTAACTAAAATACCGTCGCCTGTACGTTCAAATACGGCGGCCATGGCGTCGGAGATAACTCCTGCGTCATAAGGACCTGTGTTTGGGGTCATTTGGCGGAAAAATTGGTTCAGCGATGCGTCGCTACGGGCAAACTGTGTGTTATTGAAGAATTCCGGCCAGATACCGATGCGGAACTGGCCGAACCAGAACTGCTCATCGGGCGTTGCTTCGACCGTAGCAGAGACAGTACTGCGTCCGGCATCTCCTCGTCTGGGCTGATCTACAAGGTATACGCCGAATCCGCGCCGTAGAAAAATATTCTGGAAGCCTTCACGTCCGTCAGGCGTCGTTTCCCAAGTTCTTGCGGACTGCCCAGCTCCATGGAGGAATACCAGAGGGTATTTTCTGGCGTTTGTCGGGATCTGATAGAACACATAGGCATGATCGCCGTGCAGTGTTTGTCCTGAAGCCTGTGGCTTTAGCGGATTATAGGGGGCCTTTGCCGGAATGACAGTACCTCCGGCAGCAAAACTTCCCTGTTCCTGAATAACCAGTGTTTTGTTTTCCTGTTCAACGGCCGTTACAGGGTGCGCTGAGGCTAGTCCTGCCGCAAGTAGTAGGCCGGTAAGCAAAATTTTTGCTGTCATAGTCTTTTCTCCTTACTCTTTACTGTTGAGTCTGTTCCCAGAAATGGACGGCTTTCTCCATCCATCCCTCGGCATCCGTACCTGTTCCTGTTCCGAATCCATGTCCTGCGTGGTGATAAAGATGAAATTCCGCATTGATTCTGGCATGTTTGAGGGAGTCTATCCTGCGTTTCATGACAAGCGGACTGGCAATGGGATCGTCGGAGCTGACTACGGCAAATGTTGGAGGATCGTCGTTTGTATAGCGGCTGTGTCCTGTATAGGCCATGACGACAGTCGCAGGGCGTGGAACATTTTGCCCTCCGAAGGCCGACGCGCCATAGGAGCCAAGATTCGCGGCCATTCTTGCTCCTGCGGACCCTCCCCATACGGAGTAATTTTGGGTGCTCACTCCGAGAGTGTCGGCTTGAGCAAAAATCCAGGAAACTGCTGCGGCCATGTCTTCGCAAGCCACGACTTCGCCTCCGGTGCGATACTGGAGAACAAAGGCGTTGTATCCCATACGGCTCAGCTCTTCAGCCAGCGGAAAACCTTCATGCAGAGAGCCTATGTAGGCAAAGCCTCCTCCGGGACAAATCAGTGCAAAGGGAGCCCCTTTTTTTCCCCGGAAAAAGAACAGTCCTGTATATCTCTGTTTCTGAGGGGCATCATAAAAGTTGTAGAACACTTTTTTCCCGGTGGAAATATCGCTGATCATTCGGTTGATGGCTTGCAGAACAACAGTCGGCTGAATATGGCTGTGCCAAGGCATAAGTCTCCCCACTTCGCGCAGGGGCAGATCGCTTGCTGCATCTTGCGGCCGAGGGAGAAGGTGTTCTCCGAAACCGGAAAAAGCCGGATGATTCACCATGTCTTTGATGGAAGTCGACTCTGTAAGATAGATATTTCTACGCATATCGTTTTTTGCATCACCGGTCGCACTACAGGTTGCCGGGGCAAAAAGCATTGCTGTACCAAGCATCAGAAGAAAAAGATGAAGCCGCTTTTTCATGGTATTTCCCTATCAGGATTTCCTGCACTAGAAGTACGTTTCATCCACATCGAGGGATGCCAGAGATGCGTTAATGGCCGCAAGTTCTTCATTGGAAAGGTTAATAAGTGAAGCTCCAAGATTTTCTTCTAGGCGTTGAGGACAAGTGGTGCCGGGAATGGGAATAATAAAAGGCCGTTGCGCCAGTTCCCAAGCGAGGACAATCTGGGCGGGAGTCGCCTGTTTTGCGAGGGCGGTGTCCTGGATGAGTTTCAGCAGACACTGATTGTGCTCCATGACGTTATGGTTGAATCTTCCCATGAAGCTGCGGAAGTCTCCTTCCTCGTACACGGAATTACGGGTAAAGCGCCCGGTTAGAAAGCCGTTGCCCAGAGGACTGTAGGCAACAAAAGCAAGGCCCATGGCAGAACACAGATCAAATAGTTCATGTTCCGGTTCGCGCCACATCATGGAATACTGGTTTTCCACTGCTGCCAGAGGGCATACGGCATGAGCTCGTTTCATGTATTCCACGGAGGCATTGGAAAGACCCCAGGCAAGAATTTTTCCTTCCTTTATCAGGGTGCTCATGGTGTCTGCCACCGTTTCCGGTTCAACAGACGGGTCTGTACGGTGCTGATAGTAGAGATCAATGTGATCAGTTTTAAGCCTGTTTAAAGAACCTTCCACCTGCACACGGATAGATTCCGGCCTGCTGTCCAGCAGATTGACCGGTTTGCCGTTTTCAATGCGCTGGCCAACAATTCCGAATTTTGTTGCCAATACGACCTTATCACGCATGGAAGAGAACGCTTGTCCCAGAAGTTCCTCATTGGTGGTCCCATAAACGACAGCAGTATCGAAAAAAGTACACCCCAGCTCCACAGCCCGGTGGAGTAGTTTGACCATGTCTTTTCTCGGTGCGGGGGTACCATATGCGTGGTCCATCCCCATACAGCCAAGCCCGATTTCGGAAACTTGCAGGCATCCTAACTTGCGCTGTTTCATTTGATACACCTTTCTGAAATATTTGGGGGGCTGATACCGGCACGTCGTGCAGACCGGACATGCTCAACCTGAATCTCCCCTGCTTTTCGTCAGTCTCACAGTCCGGCCGCACGGCGTAACATCTATACTCGACGACCCATTTCATAGGCCTCCTGCATAGCAGGCCTGGATTCTATTTCTCCCGCAGCATATACGCCTTTTCCGTAAATAACGCCGCGTTCAACAGAGCCTTTGAGACATTTTGCCAGACCTCGCAGACACTCAAGCGTGCAGTCCATGACGGTGTCACTTTCTTCTGCTGATGTCATAATATAATAAAATTCTTTATTTTTAATCGTCAGCCATTGCGCTACGGTACGGTCGATAAGGGCCTTCATTTGCGCGTCAACGGAGTAAAAATAAACGGGGCTTGCCATAACAATGACATCAGCTTTGTTCATGTTATCAAGGATCTCTCCCATATCATCCTTGATGATGCAGACTCCGTTGTTGTTTTTGCAATGGTAGCAGGCCAGACAGTAACTAATTTTCCTGTCCCGCAGAAAAACAGTTTCCACCTGATGTCCACGTTCTTCTGCTCCGCGTGCAAAGGCGCGGCACAGTGCGGCGGAATTTCCGTTTTTACGAGGGCTGCCTGCCAAGATAAGAATTTGTTTGCTCATGATTTTCTCCTTATTTTTTCAGACCGATTTCCTTCAGCCACTCGGCCACCCCAGAGGGGGCACGTTCCATGCGATTTCTGGAAAGAACATAACTGTTACGTATTACGGTCGCGTCGGGCTGACAGTTCTGTATGGCCTGAACGGTGTTGGAGAGCCCGCTGCCGCCGTGGGTGCAGAAGGGAATAATGGTTTTGCCGGAGAGATCGTACTGTTCAAGAAAGGTGTACAAAATCATCGGCATATCCCCCCACCAGTTGGGATAGCCGAGAAAAATGACATCGTAGCCGGCAACATTGACGGTTCCGGAAATAGCAGGGCGGGCATTTGTGTTTTGTTCTTCCTTGGCCAGATCAACCAGAGTTCTGTGATCGGTGGGATAGGGAACCTGCGGAATGATGCGGAATATGTCGCCGCCGGTCATTTCCTGAATCAGCATGGCCACATACTGAGTGTTGCCGAGAACTTTTCCGTCGATGACGACGGTACTGTTTTCCTCTTCCCTGGTCATATTGTGGGGATTGTCCGTTTCCGGCATGGAAAAGTAGACGACAAGGGGTTTTGTTTCATTGGCGTCTGCAGCGTGGGACAAGGCAGGACTCAGCAGGGGAGCAAACATACTGAACGATAGTCCCAGACTTATCATTTTTAAGGCATTGCGTCTGGAGATGTTTGAGAACGCCGAATTCACATAGGTGTCATGAGGGAGCTTCATAATGCCTCCACAGGCTTTGAATTTTTCCTTGAGCGCGTGGTTCAGTTTTTCCTTGATCTTCCGTTGTGATTATGCTTGCCGAGACTTTCCGTCAGTCATGTATTTTGTATTTCTTCAGCAGAAGTTCTCCCAGTCCCGGAGTTTCGGGATTATGGGTTCCTATGCCGGTATCCAGACCATGCATCTTCTCCATTTCCTCTTCCGTCAGAGAAAAATCGAAAATGTCGATGTTTCCGGCAATTCTGGATGGGGTTGTTGATTTGGGCAGCACCACTATTCCATCCTGTATTTCAAAACGAAGAATGATTTGCCCGGAGTTCTTGTGATACTTTTGTGCCAGTGAGGTGATGTAGGGGTGATCAAGCAGTTTCTTGTCACCATGACCGAGAGGATACCATGCCTCCAGGACGACGCCGTCTGCTGCAAGAATCTTCCGCAGTTCCTTCTGCTGAAAGAAAGGATTGCATTCCACCTGATTAACGGCAGGCAGGGTGCCAAAGTGAGGAATAAATTTTTTCCAGAGAGACGGGGTCATGTTGCTGACCCCTATGGACTTCAGTTTTCCTTCTTTTTGGGCTTCTTCCAGAGCCCTCCATGCACCTGGTACGTCACCATAGGGCTGGTGGAGCAGGTAGAGGTCGATATAGTCGATATTCAGCTTCCGGAGTGATTCATTAATGCCTGCTCTGGCCGCTTCATATCCATAATCCTGAATCCAGAGCTTGCTGGTGACAAAAAGGTCTTTCCTTGAAATACCACTGTCTCTGATGGCGTTGCCGACTTCCGTTTCGTTGAAGTAGGCTGCTGCCGTGTCAATGTGACGATAGCCTGAGATCAGTGCTTGTTTGACGGCGTTATAGGTGGAACCGTCATTGGGAATCATGAACACCCCGAAACCTACTGCAGGAATGGAGTTGCCGTCGTTCAACAGAAAGTTTTTCATTCTTCGCCTCCGATGAGGTCAGCGAGTTTTACGTCTGGCATTGAAGTTTCGTGCTTTTGGGGAACCTGAGAGTGGAAGAGGCGACGTCGTCGCGTCATGGTCAGAAACATTCTTCCAGAATGGACAGAATTTCCGTAGTCGTCATGTGTTTATAGCTTCCCTGTGAGATGTTGCAGGAGTCAGCCACATCCTTGAGTACGTTTTTTTCGGTAATTCCCAGGGAACGCAGAGAGTCGGGCAGACCCAGCTCTTTGATAAATGCCGCCAGAGTCTCTACCCCGGCTCGAGCGAGTTCTTCCTCACTTTTTCCTTCCGCCGGAATCTGCCAGACGTTTCTGGCAAAGGATGCAAACTTCGTCAGTCCGTAAGTATAGATATGCCGATAGTATACCGGACTGATCACGGCGAGACCGCAACCATGATTGCAGCTTGTATAGGCCCCAAGCTGATGTTCAATCTGGTGGGCCTGAAAATCCATCTTCTTGCCCAGTTTGATGATCCGGTTTTCAGCCATGGTGGAAGCCCACATAAGATTGCTGCGGGCCGTATAATCGTCGGGGTTATGAACTGCTTTGCGCAGATTTCTGATAACGCTGCGCATGAGAGCTTCGGAAATGTCGTCCGAGACGTTGTCTTCATCAGGTTCGCTGAAATAGGTTTCCATAATGTGGCTCAGAATATCAAAGCCGCCGGAAGCCGTTTGCAAGGGAGGAACACTCATGGTGTAGGACGGGTCAAGCAATGCAAATTTCGGATTGCACTGGGGATAATCCCGTCCGGTCTTTATTTTGCTTGCTTCATTGGTAATGACGGCACCGCCGTTCATCTCACTCCCCGTACCCGTTACCGTTACCACAACGGCAAGAGGGAGAGGGGAAAAGTCTATCGTTCCTGAACTGGCCCAGAAGCGTTCCCATATGTCGCCTTCTGCAACGGCTGCCAGCGAAATGGCCTTACAGCAGTCCATGACTGATCCACCGCCTACGCCGAGAATCAGATCAACATGCCGTTCTCTGGCGAGAGTCGCACCTTCCTGAACTTTTGCATATGTGGGGTTGGACATGATATTTGGAAATTCAACGATGGTCTTGCCCGCAGCCTGGAGGACTGCAACAATTTCATCATAGATACCGTGTCGTTTGATGGATCCACCACCATAGGCAAGCATGATAGTATTTCCATAGCTATCAAGAAGATTCGGAAGATGTTTCCGTACACATTCTTTGCCGAAATAAACCTTGGTAGAGTTTTCAAATACAAAATCTTTCATGATGAAATCCTTTGGTTCTTTTTCCTACAACGGGCGTAATGGAAACGCCATATATAGGAAGGGATGACGGGAAAACGTAAAAGGTGCTGGAACCGGACTGAAAGTTTTTCTCACATCGGTATAACATGTGGGAACGTGTATTTTATGAAAGTGAAGAGACTATTATTTCAGACTGTCCCGGAAAAACTTTTCAAGCCTGTCGAATGGAATCAGATCTATTTTGTCATAAAGGTCGAAGTGTCCTGCGTTTTTTACGACAAAAAGTTCTTTGGGGTTCGCAGCCCTGGCATAGGCGTCTTCCGAAAAAGGTCTGGAATGTGCCTTTTCTCCCATGATGAAAAGCATGGGACGCGGTGAAATCGTTTCGATATCATTAAAGGGATAAAAATTCATAAAATGAATGTTTGTGACCATATCCGAACGGGTATTGATATCAGCAGATTCACCATCAGGAATAAATTCGCCCCTGCCGCGGTAAAAATCATAGGAAGCTTTGCGGGTAGCGGGAGAATTGGCATCTACAGTGAAAGGAGAACCTCCCGTAAATCTCTGCTCATCACCAAGAAAACTGGAATAACGTTGTTCTGCGGCTTCGGAGATGGTCTTTTTACGCTGTTCGAGAGGGATGGCCCCCCGCAGGCCGCTGCGCCGCATTTCCCCGATGTTATACATGCTCACGGTGGCGACAGCTTTCATACGCGGATCAATCTTCGCCGCACTGATAACAAAACTTCCACTTCCGCAGATTCCGAGAATGCCTATTTTTTCCCGATCTACAAAATCCCTTGTGCCGAGGAAGTCTACGGCGGCACAAAAAGTTTCGGCGTACAGGTCAGGCGCAATGCCGTGGCGGGGAATACCGCCGCTTTCTCCCCAGAACAGCTGATCAACGGCAAGGGTCACAAAGCCTCGGGCAGCAAGCTGTGCGCCATATACGCTTGAAGCCTGTTCCTTGACGGCTCCCATGGGATGTCCGATGATGATGGCGCTTGCCTTGCCTTTGAGCTGTTTGGGCATGAACAGGTTACCGACTATTTCCATGCCGTACTGGTTACTGAAGCTCACACGATAAAGCCGTACATTGTCATCAACGGAAAATGTCTTGAAGTTCCGGTTGGTAACTTCCGCCATTGTCGTTGCAGGCTTGTATATTTTTCCTTGTTCGGAGCGAGCCTGAGGCGATACCGCAAAGAATAGAATACCACAGAACAGACAGACAACTGTTGCTTTTTTCATATTCATGAGAGTCTCGCAGGATCAAGGGTGTTACCGTGCATGATACTGTTCATCTGTGACGCTCTCCATCCACGTTACGCTGCTTCCTTCCAAATGTTCTCCTATGGCGAGATGCGTCATTGCGTTATTGGGCATAGCTCCATGCCAGTGTTTGACATTGGGGGGGCACAGCACCACGTCTCCTTGGCGGATAACCTGTACCGGGCCTCCCCATTCCTGAGTCAGTCCGACGCCGAATGTAACGAGCAATGTCTGGCCCAACGGATGGGTATGCCAGTTGGTGCGCGCACCAGGCTCAAAGGTAACGTAGGAACCGTAGACGCGTTGCGGAGCCTGAGTTTCAAAAGCCGGGTCAACGCGGACATTACCTATGAAGTTTTGCTTTGGAGCTGGAGATGAGTGGCGGGACTCTCCCGAAATCACGATCTGTTTTTGGGGGGCGGCATATGTCGAAGACGCGGCCATGACTCCGGCAAGCAACAGGCAAAGAGTGAAAAGGGAAAGGCGTTTCATGATAGTCTCCATGAAAAATTGCGGTAAGAGCAGGAGGGCATGGCGAGTACACGCCATAGTGGCCCTCCTGCTGGCTGCTTTTTGCAATCAGCAGCTATTTCAGATTCTTCCCGTAGAATTCCGTGAGCTTGGCAACGGCCTTATCCACATATTCGGGAACAAAATAGGTCTGAATATGCGTGGCACCGGGAATCTTGAAGAGTTCCTTGTCCTTGGTGCCGGTAGCCTTTTCAAAAGCTTCTTCACTCATGTACAGAGAGTCTGCCTTTTCTCCGGCCATCATCAGCAGAGGAACATTGATGAGTTCGATATTGTCGGTAGCATCCCAACTCATCAGTTCCATGAGACTGCTGGTTGTATAACGGAATGTTGAATTGGGGTGACGATGCGTACGCCCATAGTAGATCATGCCTTCCCGATACAGATCGGTCGGAATTTTGCTGATACTTTCATCAGTAAGAGCATCAAAATCGATATTGCAGGAATAGCTGATATCCCCAGATAGTTCTTTTATACGGGCATCGGAAGCATCTTTCAGACGTTGTTGAATGGAATCAAGCTGAGTATTCATGTATCCGTTGCGCCGTACCTGGCCGGAATTGAACATACTCAGAGTTGCGACTGCCTTGAAGCGCTTGTCGGACTTCGCCGCATTCAGAGTATAACCGCCACCGCCGCAGATACCGAGTACACCGAGTCTTGCCGCATCTACACCCGGATAGCTGCTGATATAGTCAGCCATGCCGTGAATGTCTTCCGTACGATAATAGGGCTTGTCGACATTTCTCGGCTGGCCTTCGCTGGCTCCTTGATATGCGGCATCAGCCGCTATGGTGATGTAGCCTTTTTCTGCCAGACGCTGGGCATAAAGTCCGGCCACCTGTTCTTTTACGCCTCCGTTGGGATGAGCCACCACGACGGCTGGATATGTTTTCGTAGCTTCATATCCGGCGGGAGTGTATACGTTGGCCGCAATCTTCAGACCGTTCAAAGTATAGGTGACAGGGTGGATATTTACTTTTCCTTTGACGTTTTTCGTAATGGCGTCTTTATAAACGAGACCGAAAGGATTGCCTTCTGCCGCATGGGCGGTACATGCAAATGCCAAAGCAGAGGCCATAGCCACGGCTGCCAGAGAAAATTTTTTCATGATTGTCTCCTTTCATGCGAAAGCATGCTGTTATTTGGACTGTGTTCTGTTTTTCAAAACATGAGCTAACGTCTTTTCGGCCAGTTCCGCTTCTGGCTTGCCGACTTTCGTTTCAAGTACGGATACGAACGCTTTCATCTGCTCTTCGCTCCATCCGACGACCAGACAGCAATTCAGATGGGAACGAAGCTGGGCTTCTGCCGGAAGGCTGGCCAGAGCGGAAACCGTGGCCAGTTCCCGTTCCTGGAAGTTGAGGATGTCGCGGCTGAATATGTCGCCGAAAAGATGCTCCTTCAAAAACGTGTCGATAACAGGGGCGAATTCATAAATTCGTCCGCTGGCAGGCCTGCCGATGACGGCAGTCTGGTTCGCTGTACCGAGTTCGCGGATGTTCGCCGTATCGGGCAAAGGTGTGGCATCACGGCCTTCTTCATCATGAATACCCTGAGCGTTACGCTCATCAAGCAGAGCAATGAAGGTGTTCAGGCCCGTCAGACTGCGGGGGAACCCCGTGTAGGCGTACATCTGGACAAGAATTTCCTTGATTTCGTTGACCGTCATGCCGTTTTGCAGACCTTCCGCAAGAGCCCCTTTCAGCTTTTCCGTGTCCCCTTTTGCGGTAAAGGCCGCTATGGAAACGATACTTTGCTGTTTGCCGCTCAATGCTGACACGGAATGCGTGCTTTCGGCATGCGCCATTGCAGGCAGGCCCATTGTTACAGTACAGCATACGCCCAGAATCGCTATGAATATCTTGGAAAACACTGGAACCTCCTTGCTGATGTGCATCAAGACGTTTTCCTTTTGTTGATATCAACATAGAGCTTCTTTTATCTATGAACTATACATATTTAGTGCTGTTTTTTGCCTATTTCGCTCAGTGCTGTCGGCAAAATAAAAAAGCGAGAAGCCTTGAAAAAATAAGGCTTCCCGCTTTTAAAATAGTTAAAATAGTATGTTATGATTTTTTTCTGGCAACGTCTCTATGGGGAGGCTCTCCGAACTGGCGCTTGTATTCTCTGGTAAATTGCGAGACGCTCTCGTAACCTACTGAAAGAGCAGCAGTTCCGGCATCTTTTCCCTCAATGAGCATAAGACGTTCAGCTTCATAAAGTCTCAGGCGTTTCTGGAACTGGAGAGGGCTGAGGCTGGTGATTTCTTTGAAATGCCGATTGAAAGTAGAGGGGGCCATATTGACCTGTCTTGCCAGTTCTTCCATGCGAAGAGGGGTCGTGTAATGCTCTCTTAGCCAGGCAACTGCCTGAGCAATCTGACTAGCCTGTGTTCCGCTGGTATTGAAAAGGCGCAGGCATCCCCCCTGATTGCCGCTAAGCAGGTAGAAGTGGATTTCTCTGAGGATCAGGGGAGACAGAATCGGAATTCTGGATGGAGTGTCCAGAAGCTCTACCAGACGTATAAAAGCATCCAGCAGATCTTTACTTACATCGGAAACAACTACCGGATTGAGAGGCTCGGTATTTTCTATGAGAATTGTTGGCAGCTCAGCAATCTGTTGTGAAATGATGCGTCTATCAAGGCGGACAGATAGGGAAAGAAATGGGACCTCTTCAGATGCACCGGTTACATGAAAAACTCCCGGCATATCGACGCCGACGACGACGCATTGATTTTTACCGTAATTAGCTTGGTGGTCGCCGATTATCGAATGTTTGTATCCTTGTACAACAAGAGCCACCATAGGGGTATAGAAACATCGGGAGGCTTTGGTATCTTCATTATAACGAGCTAGTGCCAGTCCTGGAATGGCTGTTTCTAGTCTGGAAGGTTCGGGTAACCATTTTAATAGTTTTTTTCTGAGAACAGTATTCTGTTTTGACAGACTTGTGACGTCACTCATATACCCTATCCCTCAATGGAGCTATATGTTTCAGACTGTGATTAGCTCATAGTCGCTATTTCCCATGCCCAGCAGTCTCATGTATTCAAGTTGACATAAACCGGAACGGCTAGCGATACGTTCCACTAAATCATGATTCTGCTTGGCGGGCAACTGAAAGACCATGTCTATCGAAGCCTGTTCAATCGCAAGAAGATCGGTTGAAGCCAGTATTCCCAAATCGGGAATTTTCGGTGCAGCAGCGCTTGTCCCTGCACAGTCACAATCAACAGATATTTTGCGCAATACATTGATATAGACAATACGTTTCCCGAAATGATGAGTGATGCCACAGCCCCCTTCAACCATGCGTTGTAACATTGCTGGACCAAGTTCCCATCCCTTTTCAGTAAGGGGATGATGAATTTGGAGTTTTCCGCCATGGGGGGAAGAGCAGCCAATGGCAATGTTTTTTAAGGAACCGCCGAATCCGGCTATTGCGTGTCCTTTGAAGTGAGTCAATACAATCATGGAATCATAGTTCAAAAGATGTTTTCCTACATATATTTCGGAAAGTTGCTGTCCTCCAGGAATTTTAAGAGGCGTATCGCCCTCGGCATCCATGATATCGACATCGGAAAAAGTCCAGCCATTAATTTTAAGAGTTTTTCGATGGCCTTCAGTGGTTTGACGTGGACTGTCGTAAAGAACATTACATTCTACAATAGTGGATTTAGGAATATTTTCTTGAATGTTTTTAATCCATGCAGGGGGAAGTATATTCGGCCCATGAGGTTCACCGGTATGTACTTTAAGGGCAATGTTACCTCCGATATTCTGATTTATCTTGCCGTAAAGTCGGAGCATTGCTTCTGGAGAAATTTCTTTGGAAAAGTAGACAGTTGCCCGTGGATTGATATGTGCAGCTTCTGTTGCTTGTACAGATACAGGAAATGCTCCGGCAGCAGCAGTTCCAAGCATGCACGAACCTTGCTTCAAAAAAGCGCGGCGGGAAAGATAACCTGACATGAAAATTCTCCTGAATTAAGTGAAATCATAAGAGATTACGAGATATAACTTTACCACCGGGGGAGCTCAAAATGTATGCCGGATTCGCTGTAAAAAATGCCTAATTCGCTCAGTTGTAATTAAGAATAGGCGATGTTTATATTGATTAATGTGAATTATATTTATTTTTAATTATACCAAATCACACCTTCAAAAATTTTTTTATAAGATATGCAGGAATAATAATGCCTGCATTTTTTAATATGATACAGATGTCTTTTGGGGAATATCCTTTTTGAAAAGCTTTTTGGAAATCTTTTTCTAATATTTCAGCTGCTTCCTCCCGAGTTTTTCTGTGGTCTTTTTCAGGTAACTCGGTGAGCAGTCGTTGAGCCAACTTGATTTGTTCCGGTCGCAAAGTTCCACGTTTTTCCATAAATTTTCCTTTTGTTATTGTGTTTGTAATTACTATAGCCGAAAATTTTCATTACCTGCAATTTCGCCACTCCACGACAGGAGTTCTTCGAGGCAGGATGGTAGTTGTGACACACAACTACCATCCTGCCAGAAGGCTGACGCCCTCTGGACTCCCGGAATGCTCGGCGCTTCGCTTCTCGCATTCCAAAGGCAAGAGGCATGAAAGGCAAAAAGAGCAATGCGGAAGGCGGCGGTGTTTCCTCATCAAAACTCTGGGTTACAGTGCGGGTTTCCCCGGAGGAAAAAGCGCGTCTTGAACAGCAGGCGGATATGGCGGGGCTGTCCGTTTCCGCGTATCTGCGCCGGAGGTTTTTCGGAGGACGCCCGCTCATAGCCCACACCGACGCCATGATGATTCGGGAACTTCGCCGTATCGGGGGCCTGCTCAAGCACAACTTTGAAACGCTCCGGCAGTCAGGTGCCGGTGCGGATATGCTTGAGCGGCAGGAACGGGCGTTGGGGCTTCTGATTTCCGCCATTGAGCATCTTGGAGTGCCCGGCCATGATAGTGAAGAAAGTCAGACGGGAAATCGTCGATAAGCCGAAGACGTGGCAGATCGGGGATCTGGTGGATTACATCCGCTTTCCTCACAACAAGAATCCGCAGGAAAAGGTCGCCCATGCGGGCAGCAGGAATTTCCTGACTTCCACGCATAACGGCCAGAAGATGGAAATGATCGCTCTGGCCGAAGAGTCGGTTCACAGCAAAATGCCGGTGCAGCACTGGATTTTTTCATGGCAAGAGGGAGAGCAGCCCACGAGGGAACAGGTGGATGAGGCTGTGGATATTTTTCTGGGGCACATGGGGCTGACCGGTCATCAGACCGTGTACGGTCTGCATTATGATACCGATAACTACCATCTTCACATTGCGGTGAACCGCATGAATGAGGAAACGGGAAAAGTCGTTCAGCCGCACAAAGGATTTGATATTGATGCGGCGCACAGGATTCTTGCGCTCATTGAACACGGACAGGGATGGAAACCGCAGGAAAAAGCCCGGTATGTCGTGCTGGAAAACGGTGAACTGGCCCGGAGAAAGAGCGGCAGGGAAATAAAACCTCGACAGGCCGCCTTGGACGTTGAACACGCCACGGGAGAGAAGTCTGCCCAGCGTATCGCACAGGAGCGGGGGCATGACATCATACGGGATGCAGACTCATGGGAAGACATGCACCGGAAGCTGGCAGAAGTCGGTCTCCGTTTTGAGAAAAAAGGGTCCGGCGCGGTCATTTTTGTGGGAGACATTGCCGTGAAGGCTTCTTCCGTGGACCGGGCTTTCAGCATGAAAAAACTTTGCAGAAAATGGGGAGAGTTCACGGAAGGAAACTATACGAAGGAGCAAGAAGCATTGCCGCCGGAGCCGGTGAGTTCGGTAAACCTGGAAGAATGGAAACTCTATCAGCAGGAATTTGAGGAAGAAAAAGAGGCACGAAACGACGAGGCAATAACGCCGGTCGACTCCCTGCGAAAGCGGCAGAGAGAACAGCGTCGGAATAGTCTTGCCCGGCTGGCGCAATACGGCGTGCCGGTACTGAATATTGCCCGTCATTGTCTGAAAATACAGCAGAGGGAAGAGCGACGTTTCCTGCGGGGCACGGGGAAAAAGGCCAGGCGGCATAAACCCCGGTTTGAGGCATGGCTGCGGGCAAAAGGACTGCATCGTCAGGCAGGACTCTGGAGGTATCGTTCCGCCTGGGAAAAGACAAGACACACCCCGCCGCCGGTGCCGGACAGAGGAAGAGAATCCATGCGGGAAATGGAGAATTTCAGGCTCTATGCCGCAGCCGTCGGAGCAGACAGGTATCGAGTGACCTGCATCGCCATGGAGACAAACGGGAATAAAAAGACCTTCATTCTCGACAAGGAAGGCGGCGTTACCAGGGGATTTACCCCTGAAGAACTGGTCTTGCGCATACCTGAGATGCTCAGGCTCCAGCGGCGCGAAGAGAATATATATTACACGCCGTTATCTGAGGGAAAGCATCATGTGCTTATCGACGACATGACGGCGGAAAGTCTGGTCCGGCTGCAAAGGGACGGATACCGGCCTGCGGTCATTCTGGAGAGTTCTCCGGGGAATTTTCAATGCCTTCTGACCATCGCAAAACTGGGGAGCCGTTTTGACCGGGATGTGGGCAACCGGCTTACGGAACGGCTGAACAAGGAGTATGGAGATAAAAAATTGTGCGGTTGCATTCACCCGCACAGAGCGCCGGGCTTTGAGAATCGAAAACCGAAGCATCGTCGGGAAGACGGTTCCTTCCCGGAGGTGAAACTTCTGGTTGCCGAAAAACGTGAGTGCCGCAAGGGGCTGGAGCTGGCCCGACAGATAGCCGGGGAATATGAGGCCGCCGCTGAGAGCAGAAAACGATGTCCGGTACTGCATCAGGGAGGCGGACCTTCAGGCGATGCCGTTACCGCCTATCATGCTCACCTGGAGGATATTCGCCGTCACCTGACCATTGAAGACTACTCCCGTGTGGATGCCATGATCGCCCTGCGACTTCGCGCTACCGGCCATAGCCGGGATGCTGTGATGGAGACTGTCCGGCAATGTGCACCCTCTATCCGGGAGACGCCCGCACGCAGAGACTGGCAGCGATACGCCGAACGCACGGCGGATTACGCTTTCGGCACAGCGGGAGATGTAGAGCTGGCGAAGTATGAAACATACCGGGAACTGTGGCGACGAGTGGAGGAACGTGCCGGTATGCAGCAGAAGTCTGCACACCATACGCGCATGAGGTAATTTGCGGTCTTTGGGGATTGCGGAAGTCGGACAGCTGTGCGGCAACTTGAGCGAATCATTCACAGTAAGAAGCGCCTTTTGAGCTATCAATTCAAAAGGCGCTTCTGTCATGCTGATGCTTTATCTCATTCGCATGGAGAAAGTCTCCTGCACAGGAGGCGCAGTGATGTTTTGTGTTTCCGCCACTTTCTTATAGATGCTGGCATAGTCCAGAGTTTCCTTGAGCGTATCAAAAGAGGCATGGACGGTTCGCGCACCGTTGATGATGTGGTCTTTTTCATACTGAACACGCAGGCCGACTTTACCCTCTTCCGTCTGGAATATTCTCAGCTCAAATATTCCGCCGTCCCCCGTTTCAACCTTCAACTCGTGTTCCTGTTTGCCGTAAAAATCCATGCCGGAAGGCCGGAATCCGGCTTTTTCCATGGCTTGGCGATAGGAGTCGCCCTCCGTTGCCGAAGCTGCGGAGAGATCCTTCTCAGGATGCGTCATGGCATCGGCAAAACCGAGCAGTGCGGCATCCTGGCGTGCGAAATTCAGGGCGTCTTCTCTGCTCTCAAACTGCTTGAAGCGGACACCGGGAGGGCCTTTCACAAGGGAGTGCCAGAGATTGTCGTCGTACAGGCAATGGATGGGCCACCTCGTAGTTTCACGCACATGGGAACGGTTCAGAAGGTAACCGACCTGACTGTGCGTGACGGCGTACTCCGTCTGGTCCCCCTGCTCACCAAAGGTAAGCGTACAGACACGGTGGTCTTTCGGCGCCGCGTCTGCCATGGAGAAGGGGGCGTCGGGAGTTTCCTGCCTGGTCTCTTCTGCCGGAGTCGTGTCGGCCCCGGCGTCGGAAGTCTTTGGTGTCCAGTGGGAAACATAGCTCGCGTCATCCTGCATACGCTGCAACTCCCGGATGATAGCGCTATGATTTTCCCGCGCCAGGGTCAGTTCCTCCTTCTGGGGAAACTCCCTGCCGAGCGCTTCTCTGGTTGTTTCCAGTTCCGCCTTTTCATGACGGCAGGTTTCCCGAAATTTTTTCATGGCTTCATCGAAACCTTTGGCCAGGAAGTTGTCCATGCGCTGGAACAGACCGGAAAGACTGAGTTTGGCGTCAAAGAGATAGACGAGATTGTCCGGCTTGAACTCCTGTCCATCCGTACCTGTCACAACGATTCTGAACCCCTCCTTGCCGCCGAAGGACTGGGCATAGCGTTCAAGGTGCATGGCGAAGCCCCGATAAGAGCCGAACAGTACCCTGGCTCCGGCATTGCGCGTGATCTCCTTCACGCAGCCGAGCAGAATATCCTTTATTTTTTCGCCGTCTCTGTCCGTCAGCATCTTGTCTCCCGCAAAGAGTTCTATACGGATTTTTTCCTTGTCTTTTTCCTTGATGATATGGGTGTGGCTGTCCCGGTGCCGGATGTTGGCGGCGTAGGCGCTTTCCGCCTTGGCAAGACGCTCATCGGTTCCGTTGAGCCACTTCAGCCTGTCGCGCAGACGATGCTGTCCCCGCTGATGCTGGGAATACAGGGCTTCCAGCTTGCGAAGGTCTGCGGCAAGCTGAACCTGCATGAGAATCAGCGGATTGCCTGAAGCTGCGGCCTTCATTTCGGCGGCGTTGGCGGCCTCGCTCTGCACGTCGTCGATAACGCGCTGGAGCAGATCGCCCTTGCGGAACTGCTCGATGGCAGCCGCCTTGTACTCTATGGTCTGCCACATCCGAACTTTTTGTCTACATTGTAATATATTGAAATAGTATATAAAATTTTTATATATTACCTCTGATACCCCTCGAAATACCCACATTTTTGAAAGATTCAAAAAAAATTTTCTGGACGGCTTTGGACTGCTCTCGAAAGATGTGGCGTGAAAACGAAGAAGCTCGCGTCATTCTTTATGGAACAGGCTTCTTTATAAAAGTCTTTATGTAATAACGTATATAAATAATCTATTTTTACTGACCAAATAACCCTCTATGACTGCTGGATGATTATGTTTGTGGCTAGATATTTGGGGATAGTCCCAAAAGAAAACCGCGAAATCCGTGAAACGGAAATCGCGGCTTTTCGTTTTTTTAGTGCATTAGGTAGTTAGAGGGGCCTGCACGATCTGACTACACACATGGCATTTTATTTTTTCTGAATGGTATTGGAGTTCTGGTTATAGGCTTTCGCCACGCACTTCCATTCACCGTTCATCTTCAGCAGGAGCAGCACATCGGTAAAATCAATGCGATTGCCCCAGCCCTGCTCAAGAACACGGACAACAGCCAGTGTTTCCTCTAATAGCAGAACGTCTATACGAGCCTTGAAATTGTCACCACCGGGAACAGTATCCACATTGTGATAGAACTGCTCAATGGAGCCATGCTCCAGCTTACCGTCAAGGTAGCCGAACAGAACTGCTTCATTAATAAACAGTTCCTTTGCGTACTTGCTGTTGCCTTCAGCAACGCTTTTGACAAATTTCATCGCAGCTTCTTCTACAGCCTGATACTCTTTCAATTCCGCTCTCATAGTGATTACCTCCTTGTAATAATAACACCTTTTTATATAAAGCATTTTGCTTTATACCATAGGAATTAGATATTGTTGCCGACTTCATAACCGTCCCATACAGCATGGAGAATCGTGCTGACCTGTTGACCGTCACCGATCTCATAGACTACAGAACCATTCTTCCGTAGCTCTTGCGTCATAGCCTGCACAGGTCGGAATCCAACGGCAATGACAATGGAATCTGCTTCCAGTTCCTTTCTCTGTCCACAGTATTCCAAAATTGCTTTTCCGTTTTCAACGGCAGAAAGTTTATGTCTTTCCAGCACATTTACATGGTAATATTCAAACAGGTCAGGAATCATCTGTGCATTGGGAATAGGAGATGGAATCCCGGCGGAAAGAATCTTCGGCAATGCCTCAACGACAGTAACTTCTTTGCCCTCCTGAGCATAATCCAGCGCCATCTCGCAACCTACCAAACCACCGCCAATGATGATTACCCTCTGTCCTACTTTTTCCGGGTGTGCAAAAGCCTCCACACACCCGATGACCTTCTTATCGTCCATTCCCGGAATGTTCGGCATGATGGGAATAGAACCAACGGCTAGGATGATCACATCTGCTCCCATATGCTTAACCTGCTCTGCTGTAACAGCTTTTCCTGCATGGATTTCTACCGGTAGAAGGTTCAGTTCGTTCCGATACCAAGCGTTCAGTTCCCGGACCTCTTTTTTGAAACGGTGCGAACCGCCGGGAATCAGATTGCCTCCCAATTGTTCATTTTTTTCGTACAAAGAAACCTTATGCCCCCGCATAGCGGCAACTCTCGCAGCTTCCATACCAGCTACGCCTCCGCCAACAATAAGTACCTTTTTGGGCTGTACAGCGGGACGTATAGCAAAGCGAAGTTCCCGCATGGCAGTAGGGTTGACCGCACAAGAGGGCTGTTTCCCTTGCTGGAGTCGGGTAATGCACCCCTGATTGCAGGCAATACAGGGCCGGATACGTTCCGTGTGTCCGGTTAATACCTTGTTCGGATATTCCGGGTCAGCCAGTGCGGCACGCCCCATAACGACAGCGTCGATTTTTCCATCACGGATGGCTGCCTCGGCAATATCAGGGTCGTTCATCCGGCCGCCCGCAAGAATGGGAATGTTCACCGCTTCTTTGGCCTTTGCCGCCATTTCCACAAGATAGCCTTTCGGCATATACATGGGTGGACATGCGTAATAAAAAGAATCATAGGTGCCGGTATCCACACTCAGGCAGTCATAGCCATAGGATTCCAACATTTTTGCAATCTGAATACCTTCTTCCAGGGGACGTCCGGCTTCTTCTTCACCCGTGAGTGTTGCCTTTTCAAAATCTTTTACAAAGGTTTTCAGGCCCAACCGCATACTGACAGGATAATGGCTGCCGCATTCCTGTTTGATACCCTCCAGAATTTCCTTCGCGGCGCGTAGGCGGTTTTCCAGACTGCCGCCATATTCATCCGTACGGCGGTTCATCATGGACAAGGCAAACTGATCTAGGAGATACCCCCAATGGATGGAATGGACTTCCACACCGGCAAAGCCGGAATCTTTTGCGATTTTTGCCGACTTAATGATTGAGTCGATTTTGGATTTAATCTGGTCATGGGTCAGCTCCGGTGAAACCTCTCCCGGATGGCGGAATACATGAACGGGCGAAGGGGCAGGAAGATTTGGATAATTGCGCCCCAGCCCCATAGTGATCTGGGCAAAAATTTTTGTTCCATAGGCGGTCGCCCGTTCATTCAATTCTGATGCGGTCATTTTGAAAGCGTCCGGATTCTGCAGAATGGCAGGCCCAATACCAGTATAGGGGTCAACAGTATAATCCGCAGCCAATGCCCCGGTAAAAATCAAACCAAATCCGCCTCTGGCCCGCTCCACCAGATATTGTATTGTTTCGTCTTTCAGGCCGCCGCCGGGAAGGTGATGCTGTCCTCCGCCAATGGGAGCCATACAGAAACGATTTTTAATTGTCAGGTCGCCGATTTGAAACGGCGTTCCTAAGTATTTATAATTCTGCATGAAAACACCCCCTTTCGAGATTGGTCTCGATTTTTAAATTTAGACGTTTCGTCCCATTTCCTCGGCTGTAACGAGAGCCTTATGTCCCTTTATGGCATTTTGCTCATGCACTCCGGTAACAAAAAGCCTTCCTCTATCCTGCCATCCTTTGAGTCCCAACATCTGACGGTAGGCTTCCGCAGGACCGGCAAAGGAGCGTGGAAACAGACTCTCACCACACATGAGCAGCATTGCCTCTTTTATCGGCAGATCCCGCAGCTTTTCTTTTTTGGAGTAGGGGTACAACCTGTCCATAGCGGATTTGATATGGCCGCTGAAGTTGTACCAGTAAAGAGGGCTGCAGAAGACCAGAAGTTCCGCTTTTTCAAGGAGCGGCCATAACTTTTCAAAATTATCCTGAAGTACGCAGGGAGTCCCGGTACTCCAACATCCTTCGCAGTGTAAACAGGCGCTCATGCGCATTTTTCCCGTAGAAAAAATATCCACGGTATGTCCGCTATCGAGTGCGCCTTTGGCAAAGGCTTCCGCCAAAAGATCGCTATTCCCTCCCACTCTTGAGCTTCCTGTAAGGATAAGAATATGCTTTTTCTTCCCTGTACCATGAGTCATAAAAGACTCCACCTTCATGGGAGAAGTAGAGACGAAATAGCGGAATAGTGTGCCTCCCACTGCGGCAAAAAGGGCGGCAGCACCTGCTCCAAAGAAAAGTCTGCGCCGTGAAAGACGGGGACGAGAGGAAACTTCTTCTGAGGAGTTTTGTGATTTGTGCATATCCGCCCTTCCTTTTTTACAGTGATGCGCCGAAGTTGAAGGCATCCTTCACAACAGGCTGACCTGCCACTGCTCCGGCATCAAATACGCCGCCAGCCAGCACCTGCCCCAGGTCTTTCCATTCAAGAAAGCTGAGGAGGGCATGATAGTAATCTATAACAGGTTTCCAGTTATCTGCACTGTTACCTTCAGCAGCCATAATAAGAGCACATTCTTTTTTAGGATTTACATAGCCGGGATTACATTCGGCAACGGCGAAAAGACGGTCAAACGCTGTTTTCAACTGGCCGGATATTCCCCAGTAGTACATGGGAGAAGCGAGGATAACGATGTCGGCTTCTTTGTATACGGGGTAGATTTTTGCCATGTCGTCCTTCTGTACACAGGGGCTGGCGGTGTCCTTACCGCCTTTTACACAACCCAGACAGCCGTGGATGTCCATTTTCTGCAAATCAAAACGGGTAACGGTATGACCGACACTCTTTGCGCCTTCGGTAAAGGCATCGCATAACATGGCCGTATTGCCTTTCAAGCGGGGGCTTCCGTTAAGGATAATGATGTTTTTGCTCATGGTTTCCTCCTGGTTTGGTAAATATTGTTGCCATAATGGGAGCTAATGTCAGTTTTTTTGAAGAAAAAACTGACCTAGTTCTACAAAGAGTGTTTAAGATGACGACAGACCATTTTTTCCAGCTCCTCATCGGAATAGGAGCGCAGAACTTCGTCAATGTCTTCCAGCGCACGGCGTTTTGCTTCTGCGTCATTATTGGCAAAACGGTAGTTGAGCGGGTTCAGGTAATGAATGCCATCATAAAAGGTATCAATTGTCAGGCCTTTCAGAAATGCCTGAAGCTCTTCTATCTTCTCCCGTTCCGATGCCTCTATGAATGCATGTCGTTCTTTCATTTCCGCCAGTGGCGTATGCGGAAAGACCGTCATGCCCGTCGTGGTAATGCGCTGCGGGTGCGTCTGATTGAACATCAGTGCCGTGGCTTCACCGCTGGCAACTCCCATTCCCTTGCCGCCCATGCCGATAATATAGAACGTGGTATACGTTATTCCCGCCTCATCCAGCCGCAGCAGTTGCTCCACAGTTTCGGAAGCGGAATGTCCCTTGTTCATGAGCGTGAGCACGGCATCATTGCCGTTTTCCGTGCCGATGTAGAGATGACTCAGCCCAAGACCGTAAAGTTCACGCAGCTCTGCCATGTTCTTGCCCGCAATGTCGTTAATACGGCTTTGCATGCTTACGCGTGCAAAGTGAGGGAAATGCTTGCGCAGCACGGCAAGATACGTTTTCAGTTTTTCGGCGGGCAGGGCAAAAGGGTTGGAGCCGGTCATATAAATGGGAGTATCGTCGGGGAAAAACTGTTTTTGAGCCAGAATTTCCCGCTCCAACTGGTCGGGCGTGACCGCCATGAAGGGGTAGCCCCTCGATACATAGCAAAAACGGCACCCGTTATAGGTGCAGCCCTGCGTTGCCCGCGGCAGGAATGAATGAGCCTCCTGTGGGGGGCGCATAGGTTGTTCGGTAAATTCCATGTGAAGCATCCCCTTTTTCATCTGTCAAAATGCTGTTTGATTATTTTTTTAGTGATTACTAAAAAAAATGTCAAGAGTGTTCCCCCACTTCTTAATCTGCTTGGCGAAGAAACAGCTATGCCTCGCAAAAATGTAGGGGCAGCATACGCACCGCGTGGGCGGCAATAGCCTTCAACTCAGATTGAAAAAGGCCGTCTCTGGCCTGAATGGACAAGCCTTCAAGCAGGGTATTAAGCGCTCCGGCCAAGGCGGGAACATCCGTATCCGGAGGTATCTGCGCATCGTGGATAGCCTGCCTGAGCCTGTCGGCAAACATTTTTTTTGTGGCAAGTCTGAGTTCACGCACGGATTCGATAATTTCTTTTTCTTCTTCAGCAATATTGATGGCAGCAAGCACGACCATACAGCCGCATGGCGTTTCTGGGGAGAGCAGTATTGTTGCGGATTCACTAAAAAAATTTGCAACCGCCGTGTATACATCAGGCTCCTTCATAAACCGTTTGGCTGGCGCGTCCCAATACCTACTTTCGTAATACCGAAGAGCCTCAAGAAAAAGAGAGGCTTTATTGCCGAAGGTGGCATACAGGCTGGGAGGCTTTATTTCCATAGCCTTACACAATTCCGCTACCGAGGTGGGCGCATACCCGTGTCGCCAAAAGACTTCCAGCGCCCTGTGCAGCGCCTGTTCACGGTCAAAGGCACGTGGACGGCCTTTTCCTCGATACGCGGAATCGGTGGAGTGTGTTGTGGTCATGAATATCTCGTTGGTTATCTGTAGTTATTGTTTTCAATAATAATTTTCTGAAAAAAATTCAATATGGCATTTTATTGCCAAACTATCTGAATAAACTGACGAAATTTGTTTCACATTTTTATATTATTCATTAAAAATATTTGGTGCTGTCATATCTTGCAACTTATCGTAAACGCATTCTGAACCGGTCGTGTTGCATTTCTTTTCGCGTAATGGAATCGGCTTCTCTGTCAAATTTTTGAATCTGCTCCAACGAGGGCTGGATATTGGCAATATCAATATCTCCCGCCGTACCAAAGGCGTACCAGACCACCCTGCGCCCGTAGTCTATCCGTTCATCACGGTTCTGCCCGTGGGGGCGAGCGGGGGCGTGTCTGTACAGCTCGTTGGCTACCTCCTGCATTGTATATCCGGCACAACGCATGTACAGGGCAATGGCCGCATCCAGCCGTGACTCATCCATTTTTTCAGGAAACCGTTTTTTCACCATTTCCCTGTAAGCGGCATACGAGGAAGCCAGCATGCCCACCTTGGGGAACTCGCGTTGCCTGACCTCCACGCCGGGAGCGATTCGTTTGCGGAAACGCCAGAGATTGGCGAGATACGGATTGCGTTTGCCCAGCCAGTACTTGAAGCGCGGGAGCTGTTCCGGTGTTTCTGATTGAGCCTGCCTGTCCCGCAACGCCGCTTTCTCCTCCCGTTCCTGTTCTTTCAGGCAATGCCGGGCAATGTTCAGCACGGAAAGCCCGTGCCGGGCAAAGCGGGCCGTGGTCGCTTCCCGGCGTTCCCGCTGACGCTGTTCCAGTGCTTCCCGTTCTTCCTCTCGCCTTTCTCTGGCGTTATGCTTCACCTCTTCCTGCCTCCGCCGTTCCTTCTGATACTCCCGCCACTCCTCTCGGCAAACGTGACTGACCGGCTCCGGAGCGGGCTTCCTGAATGCCCGTTCGGAATAATAGCTGGGTTTGAACTCTCCAAGCCGTTTGGAGAGTTTGGATAGAGAAAAATTCCTGTCCACGCTGGACGCCTTGATTGCCGTGTCTCCCACGAAAATCACCGCGCCGGAACCCTTGCGGACGAAACGCAGCCCCACCGTGTCCAGCCCGGCGTGAAGCTCTTCCCAACATGATGCGTTCTGAATGACGGCATGGGCACGCTCCTGCACAATGCGCATGGCCGATTTTTCTCCGGTGGCGTTTTCAAAGTCTTCCGCCTTTGGCTTGGGCTTTAGTCCTTCCCGCCGCTGGAGATTCTTGACCACATGGCCCTGTTCATTGACGCGATAGCGGGCGTTCATCTGCGGTGCCCATCCCTGCCGGTGTTCAATTTCCGTCACTATTTTATGCGCCTCGTTGATGTCGAATCCCCGGTGCGGCTGAATGACTTTCTGCGTGTAGGGATGCGTCCGGTTCACGGCAATATGGAGGTGATAATTACCCGTGTTCTTGTGCAGGGCGTAAATTGTCTGGTGTTCGGCAAGGTCCATTCCACGGAGAAAGAGACTGACCGCCTCGTCCACCTGTTCACTGGTCGGTTGTTCGTTTTCCTGCCATGACAGAATCCAGTGCGTGACCGGCATTTTGCTCTGGATGGATTCCTCGGCAAGGGAAATCATCTCCCTTTTCTGAGCGGCAACAGTTGTTGTCAGAAAGTTTCTGCTTCCGGCATAGGCGAGCTTGTCCTTGCCCCTGTCGTCGTGTTCGGCAAGAATATAGTCCACCAGACCGCCAATCATGACGGCCTTGGACTTTTTGAAGCTGGTACGCTTGAGTTTTTTGACAATCATTGTTTCTCGCTCAGGGCTTCGATGGCTCGCCGGATTTCCCGTAAGGCGGCGTCCAGTTCCGAAAGGGTGGCGGGATTTTCTGCCCGCTTTACCACCTCGAAATGATGCTTGAGCAGGCCCCCAAGCCGCCGCAGTTCCCGGATGGTCTGGTCGTCCGTTCTGGCGATGATGGGCCTGCCGCCGAAGAACAGCCGCCGCATGTACTCGGAAACGGAGATTCCGGCGGTGGCGGCCTGCCGAGTCAATCTATTCTCTTCCTCGGCGGTAAGTCTGAGCGTCCGCCGCCTCTGTAATCTGCTTGTCGCCTTACGCTTTTCCATCTGCCTTTCCTGCCTTTTTGAGAGCGTGAGAAGCGCAGCGCCGAACGCTCTGCGGGAGTCCAGAGGCGAAGCCTTTGGCAGGATGTTAGCTGTTGTCAGACAGCTACCATCCTGTAAAGAAGAACTCCCGGCGGTTTTGGGAACGGCCGTTCATTGCTTTGGGGGAAGCATTGCCCGCGCTGTGCTTCCGCTTTTGGCGTAAGCATAGATGAAAAATTACCTTGAAGGCCAGAGAAAAAAGCAAAAAGACTGTATTGTTTTTCTTTAAACGCTGACTTCAAAAATAAAAATAAGTTGTGAATGTGGAGATAAGAAAAAATATTTGTCCATATTTGTCTGCTATGCATTACAGAAATGCTCTATAGAGCATTACCGTTCATGAAGTTTTGTTGTGAATAACGCTTTCAATGTGGTAAGCGGAAAGGAATACGACAAGGAAGGTGATGCTTTATGGCAACGGCTCGACGCTATACGCTCGAACAGATAGAGGCCGCCCGGAAAAAACTCCGAAGCCTCCCGGTGAAAGAGGCGGGGAAGACACGCGGGGAAGTCGCGGAATTTTTGGTCAACGACATTAGAAAGGCCATGCGGCAGGGCTACACGCTGCGGGATATACGGGACTTGCTCGCGGATGTCGGGGTATCGGTTCCGCTCACCAGGTTGAAGGCTTTGTTTGACAAGGCTTCCGACTTGAAGCCGGTAAAGGAACAGGATGGAGCCGAAGAAGACACGCCCCCGCCCCATGAAGGCAACAGCAACGGGGAATGGGGAAGCGCAGACGGGGGATGACACAAAAAGAAGCGGCGCGGTCAAGGTTCATGCCTTGGTCGCGCCGCCTTTTGGGAATGGGTCAGATGGTGTATTCATTTTATTGCTTCACTCCGTTGCTTTCGTTCTGAACGGGGCTTCGGGAAAGCTGCCGCATGAAGGCCGAAATATCCGACGCTTTCCATACGGTTGTACGCGGTCCCAGCTTGATAGGTTGGGGGTAGCGTCCATCCTTGCAGCCCTGCCACCACGCGCTTTTGCTGATGGGGATTATCTTCAGTACCTGGGGCAGGCGCAAAAGGGATTCGTTTTCCAGATTTGACATGGGGAACCTCCATAGTGTTTTTCAACGTATATCACCGTTTTTTGCGGCGCTGTCGTTCCATGCTGAAAGCATGCTCCGACAATGTCCGATATTGTCCCGCCGGAACGAATACGACACAAAAAAATTTCTTGACAGGTTTTGGGAAATATTGCGGTTTCAGTATGGCTTTCATGAATTTATAACAATTCATCATAGCCAAGAAAATCGGCCCTGCTCTCAGGGAGGAATCTCTGGAACAGGGCCGGGGGCGTGTCTTGCCTTTTATGCTGCCTGTCGCGCCTTTTCGCGTAATGTGTCCAGATAGTCGGCGTACTCCTGCATCATCTTCCGGCGTTGCGGCAGATATTGGGCGCAGTTATACGCATCCCGGACGCCGTTCCGTTCCTGATGGGCGAGCTGGCGTTCTATCCAGTCCCGGTTATAGCCAAGCTCGTTGAGAAGTGTGGAGGCCATAGTGCGGAAACCGTGGATGCACATTACGTCTCTCCTGTATCCCATGAAGCGAAGCGCGTTCAGCATGGTTGACGGGCTGATGACGTTTCCATTGCCACGGGTGCCCGGAAAAATATATTTCCCTTCGCCTGTTACGCCGTGAAGGGAACGAAAGATGGCAAGCGCCTGTTCCGAAAGCGGAACATAATGGGGCGTGCGCATTTTCATCCGCTCCGCCGGGATGCGCCACAGCTTGTCCTCGAAGTCGATTTCCTTCCATTCCGCCCGCCGTAATTCCGTGGCCCGCACAAAGGTCAAGGGAAGCAGGCGCAAGGCGCAATGCGTCTGGAAAAAACCTGTGAAATTATCCAGATCGAGAAGCAGTTTCCCTACTTCCAGCGGGGCTGTCAGCCCGGCATGGTGTCTGGTGGGGATGGGACGCAATGCGCCGCGCAGGTCAGCCGTGATATTATGCTTGAGTTTGCCGCTGGCTATGGCGTAGCGAAAGATTTTTCCGCAGATTTGCACCACTCTGTGGGAAATCCATGTCGATTCGACTTCAAGAGGCTTACTGATGGCCAGCAGGTCTTGCGCTTCAATATTTGTTATGGCCTTTCGCCCAAGGGAGGGGAACAGGTATTTTTCCAGATTGAACATAAGCCTGCGACGGTGGGCGGGAGTATTGTGTGTTGTCTGCGTCTCATACCATTCAAGGGCGACCGCCCTGAATGTGTTGGCTTCCTCGGCGATGCGGGCCGCCCGAAGTTCCTTTTTGTGCTGGCCGGGGTCAATATCCTTTGCCAGCAGCTTTTTTGCCTCGTCGCGTTGTTCCCTTGCCTCTTTCAGGGAAACAAGGGGATACTCCCCGAAACTGAGGAGCTTGCTTTTCATGTTGAAGCGGTACGCCATACGCCACAACTTGCTTCCGGTTGTGGATACATAGATAAACAGCCCGCCGCCGTCGGCGTACTTTTTGGGTCTGTCGGCAGGCTTCAGGGTTCTGAGAAAGGTATCGGTTAACATGCTATTGCTCCGTCTGTTCAGTTTTGCGGGTATCAGCGTTTTCCAATAATTTCATGGAATTGCTTCCGCCGTTTTCTTGTGTGGGTATCCTGTCTGTTGCTTCTGTGTATCGTGGCCGCGATACCTTCTGTTATACCCGCAAAATTTGACGATGCAAGGCTTCCTTGTTGGACTTTATAGCACACTAATCAAATTTTTCTATAATAAAATCAAAATAGTATAAACTTACTTGGATTCATGGATACCTAAATAGTCTGCCACATCCGGGCGTCATACGTCTGTTTGGTGGCATAGTTGTAAATGCCCACGGAGAAGTGTTCCGGGTCGCGCTCATAGAACAGGTTGCCCTGGCGGATAATGCGCCCGTTGCGCTGTTCCA
>NZ_LT706930.1 GCF_900155525.1 Mailhella massiliensis | reverse complement strand
TGCGCGGCACCTTCGCCCTGCTTATCGCCGAGACGCTTCTTTTCGTGCTTGTGAGTCTGATCGATTTCGAGGCCGGTGGCCAGGCGCGCGGTATCGTATCCCGGTGACGAGATTGCTCTGGGCGCCTCGACGATCTTTGTGGCCATGGAATGAGACATTGGGGTCGGGTTCAATTGACTCAATGAGTCATTTGAACCCGACCCCGTTGACTCTTCACGGCATGGCAGGCAGAGGCCAGTCGAGAACGTGCGGGAAGCTACTACGAAAAGCCCCATCGAACTGCATCGGAATACAGCGGCGATTGCCATATAATTTGAAAACTGACTCTTTGTCGATGGGGTAGCCATGAATTTCGATTTTCTTAGAGAAACACCCGAGCTCGAAGCGTTATTCGAACGTTGCAATAAGGCAGAGCAACTTGCTATTTCATTCCCAGACATGAGCTGCGCATCAGCCCGAACTGCACTTGAATACATCGTGGCTCTTGTTTATCAATCCGTGATTCACCAAGATGCTTCGTCCCAGACGCTTTTTGAAAGAGTGACCGACCCCACTTTCGTTGAATATATCAACGATGAGACGATAATATCCGCGATTCACACGGTTAGAATTAACGGCAACTGTGGAGCACACGGAAATACGGTAACTCCGGCGGTTGCTTGCAAGACGCTCGAGCAGCTCCAATATATTATTGGCGAAATATGCATGAATTTAGGGGTTATCAAGGATTACCCTGTATTTGTTTCTCCGTTGAAAAAGGTTACGGAAGTATCGAATAAGCCAAACGGCAAGTTAGATTCCTCTGACGTTAAAGAACCAGCTTCTTGCACCTCTGCGCCCGAAACCGCTGCGCCGACAAAGCCGGAGCCACCGCTCACTCTAACCGAGGAGGTCGTTTCTCACTTCGCTCCAACTTTACGTCGAGCTAAGTTCAATGTTTTCCGCCGGAGAAACGAAGAAGAGAACAGACGTCTATTCGTAGAAGCCTCCCTTCGCGAAGCACACTGGCTCATTGCTAACTCGAGCAATCAGGCTTATCCTTCGACCGCTTCAATCGATATAACGTTGGACGATGGTTCAACGATTGACTATGTTCTCTATGGCAAAGACGGCCGCCCCCTCGCCGTCATTGACTTTACGCATTCCGGTAGCAGTCCAATCGAGGGGCGTGTTGCAGCACGGCATGCTGCTGAGGTGCTTAAACAACATTACGGGTATATCCCAACCGCATACTACGTTTTCGGTTACCACATTTTCTGTCTTGACTGTTTGGGCTTCCCCGCTCGTCGCGTCTTCGGTTTCCACTCGCTCGGCGAACTCGAACTGCTCAAGCAACGCGCTGTGTCTCGTAAGAGCATCACGCAACCCAGTATCAATGATGAAATAACCAATCGTGAGTATCAGAAAAAAGCGATATCGGCAATCTGCCAAGCATTCTCGAATAATCGTCGTCGCAGCCTTGTAGTCATGGCCACGGGAACCGGCAAAACGCGTGTCGCAATTTCAGCGGTCGATGTTTTGATGCAGGCCGGGTGGATAAAAAACGTACTATTTCTTGCCGATCGCACGAGCCTCGTTCGGCAGGCTCATAAGAACTTTAATAAGCTGCTTCCCAATATCACCACATCCATATTCACTGGAACTAGCGACAGTAGGGATAAGAACGCCCGCATTATTTTTGCTACATACCAAACTATGATTCGCCTTGTTGACGGGGATACAAGAGAATTCGGAATTGGACGATTCGATTTGATTATCGTCGACGAGGCACATCGATCGCTCTTCTCGAAGTATGGAAAGTTGTTCCATTACTTCGATGCGCTCATGATCGGTCTCACAGCAACCCCTCGTAGTGATCAGGACAAGAGCACCTATGACGTGTTTTTTCTTCCAAGCGGCGAACCCGATTTTGCATATGAGCTCGAAGAGGCGATTCAGGATAAGTATCTCGTCGGCTTTGAAGTCTGCGATCGAACAACCGAGGCTCTTCGTCGAGGTATTAGTTATGATGATCTTTCCGAAGAAGAGAAGGCGGCTATTGAAGAGGAATTCGGAGAAGACCTCGATACTGCCTTAACGGTGTCCGACGAGACAAATGACATCGTTATCAAACCGGGTAGTACCATCATAAACGTGCGCACCATTGACCTCATGCTTGCAGATCTTATGCAAGAAGGGCTTAAGATCAATGCGAATGACACTTTGGGCAAAACTATTATTTTTGCCAAGAATCACAAAGAAGCCGAGGTCATTACGAAGCGCTTTCAGGCACTCTATCCCAGTCTTGGTGCAGATTTCTGTAAGCTCATCGATAGCCAGGTTGAAGATGCTTTGCGACTTGTCGACGTCTTTGGCGAGCGAGACAAGATGCCACAAATCGCCGTAAGCGTTGATATGCTCGACACAGGCATAGATGTCCCCGACATTCTTAACCTCGTCTTTTTCAAAACGGTACGCTCTAAAATCAAATTCTTACAAATGGTTGGTCGGGGCACGCGATTGTCAGAGGGCATCTTCGGTCCAGAGGGCGATAAACAAGGTTTCCTTGCTTTCGATTATTTTGACAACTTCCGTTATTTTGGAACGCGCGGTACATGGTCTACCGTCATGGGAAGTGGCAATGTTGCTAAGCCCTCGTCGCAGAGCTTCCTCCGAGATAAACTTATGCTCGAGATGCTCGTGCAGCTACAGGGAAAGAAAGCCCCTACCGAATTCGAAGCAAAGTATCGCGATGCTCTCCTGCAGTATTTTGAGGCTGGAGTTAGCTCGCTCAATAACGACGCTATCGAAGTCGACCGTAATATCGCCTTTGTCAATAAATATCGGACTGAAGGAGCTTGGAATCACCTAAACGAGCATCGCGTTGCGGAAATCGAGGATCGTATCCTACCGCTTTTCTCCCATAACACAGAACCTGCCAAGGTCAAAAGTTTCGATATCCTCATGCTTACGGTAGAAGTGAAATGCGATGAATATCTCGAAAGCGGCAAAGACCCTCGAGCCATCAAGCATGGCTTCAAGCGTGCTGGTGATGATTTTACCCATCGCATGGAGGCGCTGCTCAAACTGAAAAGCATTCCCGCCATCCAGAAAAAGGAAAAGCTCCTCATTGATATGATGGACGGCTCGTATCTCTTCGATTGCTACTCTCTTGAACGCGCGGAGTACGTTAGGAACGAGCTCCGTGATTTGATGCAGTACATTCCGGATCGGCGGGAGTACTACGTGGTTGATCTTCCGGATACTCTTATCAAGGGTGAAGACGTATATGGAATCCAAGGTAAGACATACGCTGATCGCTACGAAGAGTATTTGAGGGATGACGACAATACCGCTCTTTCTAAACTACGCTCACTCGAGCCTCTTACCGAGGATGAAAAGAAAGAGCTCAAAGATGCCTTCACGAAAAGGCTTGGCAGTGAAGCAGAATATGCCGCATGGTCCAATAGTGCACCTCTCTTCGCATTCTTAAGAAAAAAGACTGGTATATCCGATGAAGCCATTAAGACCAAGCTCGGACACATCCTTGATGCGCCGGAATTGGACGATGAACAGCGTGCATTTATGCAGCAAGTTGTGGACTATGCGTGCGCAAACGGAGACGTCGAAGCTAAAACGCTCTTGAATGATAGCCCCTTTATCAACTATGACCTCAATGCGCTCTTTGGAGATAGATTCCCCATGCTTAAAGAGTTGTTAGATGTACTTCATAAACCAGTAGTTGGCTGATGACCATGGACGTCAAAGATATTCTAGAAAAACAGGGCGTCCAACTCCTTGGTATCGATTTGGATGCGCTTGAAGAAGAGCTTCGCACAGGGGAATATGATTCCTCTTATGCTAGGGACTGTCTCGAGAAGATTTCTGATATTAGGGCGGCGCGCAAGGCGGCTCGTGAAATGTCGTCGAGGCCCTCATCAAGTACAGTCCTACATCACAATGCATCTTCTTCTTCTGGAAAGAACCAGTCGTTCTCAGGGCATTCTACAGAGAGTCTTCCCAAAACGCAGCGTTCGACGTTTGCACGCGGCCTTCTTGCGGTGAGAGATGGCGGCGGCTCCGTAAAATTACTCCGCGACCTCTTGGCTAGCTACCCTTACGCTAATGAAGTATTCATTGATGAGAATATTGATCTCTTTACGCAAGATGAACTTAAGACACTGCTTAAAATCAAGCTTAGTTTTTCACAGCAAGTGCAACGAGGCCGATCGGTAGACCTCGTACGGCGTCAGATACCCCAGGCGCTTGCGAGGCCTGCGGTTCAGCTCATCGTACACCCTCTCGACCTCCTCGTCGCTCAC
>NZ_LT706929.1 GCF_900155525.1 Mailhella massiliensis | reverse complement strand
TCGGCAATCAGCTCGCTGGTGGGCGGGTACTCGACCTTCTCGTAGACAATCTCCTTGTACTTGTTGATCGAGAGGTCGTAGTCGTTGTCGATGATTTCCTGCACGGGCACCATGAAGCTCTTCTCGGTGCGGGCGCGGTCCTTCTCGGCCTCGAGGTTGTGGAAGCGTTCGATGATATCGGGGATGTCGTTGTCCTTGATGGGCTCTCGCTTGTCGTCCAAGCTGAAGCCGTCTGCCTGCATGTCGTAGAACCAGACGTCGTCCGTACCGCCGTTGTCGGTTCGGGTGAAAATGAGGATGGCGGTGGACACGCCAGCGTAGGGCTTGAACACGCCGGAGGGCATAGAGATTACCGCGACGAGGCGGTTGTTCTCGATGAGCTCCTTCCTGATTGCCTTGTGCGCCTTCTGGGAACCAAAGAGAACACCGTCGGGGACGATGGAGGCGCAGCGACCGCCGATCTTGAGGCTCTTGAGGAAGAGCGCCAGGAACAGGAGCTCGGTCTTGGTTGTCGAGACCGTATTGCGCAGGTCCTTGGCGATGGTCTCCTTGTCGAGGCTGCCCTTGAATGGCGGGTTTGCCATGATGAGGGTATAGGCGTCACGCTCCTCGTTGTCCTCGGAGAGCGAGTCGAGCTGGGAGATGTTGGGAGCCTCGACGCCGTGCAACATCATGTTCATGGCACCGATGCGCATCATGGTGGAATCCGTGTCGTGACCGGTGAACATGGTCGTCTGGAAACGCTGCTGGACGTCAGCACGCATGAGCTCAGTCTTGTAGTGGTCCTTGATGTACTGGGCCGCCATGCAGATGAAGCCTGCACTGCCCATCGCGGGATCGCAGATGGCATCCTCAGGGGTGGGTTGCATGAGCTCGACCATCATCTTGATGATGTGGCGCGGCGTGCGAAACTGACCGTTCTGCCCGCTGGTGGCGAGCTTGGAGAGGAGGTACTCATAGACGTCGCCCATGATGTCTTTGTTGGAAAGGTCGATCTCCTCGAGCTTGTCCACGATTCGGGTGAGTGTACGCGCATTGCTCACCACGAGAATGGCGTCCTTCATGTACTTGGCAAAGGCGGTGTCCTTGCTTGAGCCAAGCACGCCCTTGATGAAGGGGAACACGTTCTGAACCATGTTCTCGTACATGGCGTCGGGCTCGTAGTTGCGGAAGATGTGCCACCGACAGTTCTGGTGATCGGCGTCAAAGATGGGGTCAGTGACGGACTCGCCCAGGAGCTCCGCATTCCTCTCGCGGCGCGTCTCGTTATCATCGAGAATCTTGATGAACATGAGGTAGGTGAGCTGCTCAATCACCGTGAGAGGGTTACTCACGCCATTGGACCAGAAAATGTCCCAGATGCCGTCGACCTTTGTTTTGAGTTCACCAGTGATCATGGATGCTCCGTTCGAAATTGCGCTGCTTTCCAATTATCGCATGAGAGCTCGAAGCTCGTCAGGAAGATATGTGCCATCTGGCTTTGAATGGAGCGCGACATGGCAATTCGGGCAAACCGGGATAAGGTCGTGCATCGGATCAACCTCATGTTCTTTGCCGGTAACATGTAGAGGAACAATATGATGAACTTGGATGATTCCAGCAAAGGTAGGCCCATAGGTATGAGAAAAATCGAAGCCACATATGGCGCACGTAGCTCCATGAGCCGCTATACATGCCTTCCGCGCCGCCTCACTTCGCTCATAGCGATCAAGCGTGACCTCACAACGCGATCCTTCCCTAAACTCAGGCTGAGCGGCGTTGCGAGAGTTACCACTCAATAAGCTAGCAAGGAACGTATCGAGTCGTGCTTGAAACGTAAGCTGATCAAAGCGTTCTAGGCTGTAGCTTACAATGGTAGAAGATGCTTCTCCACAGCTGGCAAGCACACTATCAAAGCCAATCTGAATATCCAGCCATCCCAAGGGATGAACTGCGCAGCGAATCAGATTATCCCCTTGATCTTGAGATCCGTCATACTCGACGGCGTCGTTGGTCGCAGCGCGAACGTGGCACCAATCTTTTGCCGCACGTGCGTACAGCTTTCTTTCGGTATAGTTTCGCGAGTCAGCTATCGTCATGCGTCCTCCAAGGGGAGTACGAGACCATAGGGCTGTTCCACAGATAAGTGAACCGTTACGCCAGAAATGACCCAAAGATTGCGATAGGTACGCGGTCGGGGAATACTCTTCTCGCCATACCCATCCGTAAAGTAAATAAGTAAGGCATCTCTATAATAGCGACGGTCATTGATGTAGTGAATTACTGGAGAGAAGCAGGTGCCGCCCCTTCCTGATACCTCTAAGTTTGCATCATCGGGCGATGTGATGCGGTATACATTTCGAACTTCTGCGTCGCACTCGATAACGGTAATTTCACATCTTCGTTGAGCAACGATGGCGAAAACTTCAGCAAAGATCTGGCGAAGTTGTTCACTATCCATCGAGGCGGAAGTATCTATCGCGATGGCGATTTTAAGCGTCTTGCTCTCCCTTGTACCGGATAAATCAAAACGAAGCGGCTGTCGGCGATTGAGTCGCGTTTTCGTCTTAATCTTCTCTGCAGAGATGGTGCCGACATATTTTTTAAGAAGTTGCTTCCAGTTAAGCTTGGCCGGCGCATTAATTTGCTCAAGTCGCTCTATATAGTAGGCGGGCATCATGCCTCGCGCTTCGGCTCCCATGAGCTCGTTTACGTTATTCAGAAATGCTTTAGTGGCAGATTCAAGCATCTCGTCAAGCGTACCGGTTATCTCCTCGTCCTCCCCGGTCGAAGATTCCCAACTATGGTTGCCTATAAGCAGCCCTTCTTCAAATTCAGCCCCTTCGTCGCCCCCCGATTCGACCGAGGAGCCGCCAGCGAGAGGCCCGCCTTCAAACCCAGGCTCCTTGCTATTCCCCATCTCCTCCGGAAGAGCCACATCTTTGATGAGATTGAAGTAGTAGAGGTAATCTTGACGCGGAGCCACTTGAGCGATGTTGAATCGCGCAGAAATGAACTGAGACGTGATGATTCCCTTGGGGGGTGCAAGGAACTTCTTTCCACAAGCCGCCTCATAATTAAGCTGATCGTTTACAGAAGCGTCGGCAGCGTAGTTGAAAAGTTTAAATAGGTCGGGTTGTTTTTCCGGGTTAGAGCGAACCATTTCTGCCGGATGGTTAAAAACAACATGGTCCACTTCATGGCAGAAGACATACAGTATCTCTTTGAGCGAAAGCTTGAATAGGCGAAGAGGATTCGCTTCAAAGATGGGCGGGTAGGCGTCGAGGAGAATACCTGCAATGGCGTCCATGTTAGGATTTGGCCTAAATGTCATAGCCATGAAGAAATAGCCGTAGTAGGTATCCCGTTCCGAAACAAGGAACAACGTGACGAGCTGGGCAAAACGACTGAATCCATCGTTAATGTGACTCAGAAGCGCCGGATCGGCGCTCTTTTCATACTTTAGAACGGCTTCGCTTATTTCACGGTGAAGATCGACAATCCCTTCGCTGTTCACCATATTAACTAGCCTCGATCTGCGCTCTTATCTCATCAGAGAGGTCGAGCATTTCGATGAGATCCCGCTCAAAGATATCAAAGATGAACTCAATTAGGTTATTTCCATCAGAGGTGGTTGTTGCAGCGATTTTTTGAGCAAAGAGCAGCTTTGTTGAAGGGTCAAGTGATGCGACGAAGGCGGAAAGCCGTAACTTGATCTTCTCAAAACCCGCTTTGTTGAGCATAAGAAACTCAATATTATCTGTGAGATACGTTAGGACGGAATCGCAGGATTGAACACGCTTCGCTACGGACATCCCCTTAACTGTAGATGCAATTTCGAGCTGTCTTTTATCGAGCCCAAGAATCTGTTCCGCAGTTAGAGCAGGAACCTCTTCTACAAGGCTTGCGAAGTACATGGTGGCAACGGTTGGGCCGAGCTTCGATGCGACAAGCGTCTTCATATCCTTTGCAACAGTCCTCTCTGCGTTCTCCGCATCTGTAAAGAAGGCTCTGAGCAAGGGCTCGCTTGAGAGGATGGTGTCGACCATGTCCCAGCCGCGAGGTGATGGGGTTGGTTTTTCTTCATCCTCAAGTTCGGCAGATGTTTCTGACAAACATTTAGGATGCTCTTTGATAAAACGAAGAATAGACGGGGAAACGCCTTCCTGTTTGCCATAACGGAGCCATTCACCAGTGCTGCTTGTCACCTTAAGCTTGAGAAAACGGTCGAGCTGTGCAGGATCCATTTCATTAGTTGCGTAAATACTGTTCTGCGTGCTTGGATTCATGGCGCCTACAAAAAACACCCACCAGGGGAAGCGATAACCGTTAACCGTCCTCGTAAGCAGAATGTTCATCAGCTCTTTATAGACGGTATTTTCCGTACGGTTGATTTCGTCGATGAAGACGATGACGGGAACGATTTCCCCTGAAGTTAAAAGACGTATCTTTTCCTCGGACGAAATGTCGTTCATGGCATATCGATTTACGTCACCAGCAAGAGCTTCGTCGAGCAAGGTGTTCGAGTCGTTCGAGGAGATCATCGGATGCACCCGTTCGAAGAGCCTTTTTTCGGTCTCTTGGATGCGCTCGACAACATAATAAGGAAGGAAACGGAAGGCAACGTGACCATCGCCAGTGTCATATTGATAGGGAAGCCCCGTTATCTCTCCTTCTTTAAGTGTGCCGCCCTCTATGGTGAGACACACGCCGCCTAACTCTTTTGCAATGCTTTTTACTATGGCGGATTTGCCAATGCCGTGCTTACCCGAAATAAGCGGCGTGATGGCAAGGTCACTTTTATTTGTAGTAATGTTGGCAAGCAAGGCCCTCTTAACAAGTCGTTTTGCGGTATTAATTGAAATCAAAACCGAACTCCTTTAATACGAAGGAACACGTCGAGCTTGGTAGACCTTTTCGCCCTATCACACCATTCGTTAATTCCCTTTCGCAAAACTGTTTCTGCATCAAGGTCAACAAAATGCGTAATAAAAAATTCCTCGGAGAATATCTGATTCTTGGCAAGTGTTTCATGGTCAAGAGTCGTAAAGTATTTTTCTAGGAATGCCTCGCTAAATGCCTCTTAGTTTTTCATTCCAAGTGCAACAACGCCCGATGGGGACGGCCCATGGCGCCCTGATACGATGGTGCTTGCGACGACAACATCATCAGGAGGCAGCCATGGGCCGGTACAGCCATCTTACCATCG
>NZ_LT706928.1 GCF_900155525.1 Mailhella massiliensis | reverse complement strand
GGCCTCGCGTCCGGCGGTGCGCTCGTAGCGCTCGGCGCCGACGAGGTCGTCGGCCTCCTCGTCCAGGAGGCCGTTCAGCATCTCCTCGACGGTACTCCTGACGAGCTCGCGCAGGTCGGTTCTCAGGGCCTCCTCGTTCAGTGTTACGATTGGCTCGGGCATGGTCTTCCTCCAGTCTGATCGAATCTAGGCAACTCGAATCATACCGGGGGCGGGCCGTGCCCTCCTTCCTCATCTGGACGCTATTCCGCTGTCAAAGTGCGCAAGAAATTGTACGTTACCAATCATTAAGGGTCGTTTTACCAATACAGACGACAACAATATGAACTGAACCGGTATTCATTAACGTACCGCTAGCCCTATCCAATTTAATTCGTGAAATGTCGTACTATTGAATAAACTTGTCACCACTTTGATTGGGGAATGCATGAATGGCTCTATCGCCGTGCTGATTCCGTGCTACAACGAAGCAGTCACCATCGGCAAAGTAGTGGATGACTTCCGCAGGGAGCTTCCCGGTGCCTCGATATACGTTTACGATAACAACTCCTCCGACGACACTGCAGCAATAGCTCGAGAACATGGAGCCATTGTCCGTTTCGAGCCCCGCCAAGGCAAGGGCAATGTAGTTCGTCAAATGTTCCGCGATATCGAAGCTGATTGCTATCTGATGGTAGATGGTGATGATACGTATCCAGCCGATGCCGCAAGTAGCCTTTGCTCTCCCATATTAGAAGGTAAAGCGGATATGACTGTAGGCGACCGCCTCTCTAACGGAACATATGCTGAAGAAAATAAGCGGGCATTTCACGGATTTGGTAATAATCTCGTCCGCTTCATGATCAAATGGATTTATGGATATGGCTTCGATGACGTTATGACTGGATACCGCGCGTTCTCGCGTACATTCGTGAAAACTTTCCCTGTGCTTTCTGAGGGCTTCCAGATTGAGACTGAGCTTTCCATCCATGCTGTCGATCGCCGCTGGCGTATTCTCGATGTTCCGATTGTCTATCGCGACCGTCCTGCCGGATCAGAGTCTAAGCTTGATACATTTAGTGACGGTCTTAAGGTCATCATGATGATCGGCACGCTCTTCAAAGACTATCGTCCCCTAAAATTCTTTACTCTTGTGGCGCTCGTGCTTGCGATTGCTGGACTATTACTTGGCGTGCCAGTCATTATTGGGTATTTTCAAACAGGTCTTGTTCCACGTTTACCAACTGCCCTGCTTGCGGTGGCCTTCATCTTTCTTTGCTGCCTTTCTTTAGCAACCGGCATTATTCTGGATAGCGTCGCAAAATCTGAACGGCGTGAATGGGAGCTGGCGGTTTATCGAGAGAGACAGCAATAGGGATAGCATTCGAGTACTACTATCGAGTTACATCGCTTATGCTTCTAAGCACACAAGGTCTCTGTCAATCGCGTAGCAGCATCCAACAAAAATTAATTGGTGAATGCGAATGAAACTTTTACGAAATTTGCCCTGTTTTACCCAAAATACAACGGGACATAAAGTCATTGTTACTCTCGTTATGATTGGTGTTATCTCGTTTTTTCTTGAGATAACGCTATTTAACATTAATCATTGGTTAAGCTGTTTCCTAGAAAACCCTGCACAGATCAGTGAAAGCATAGTAATAGCCGATGACTCAGCTGACACTATTTCATTTTCAGAATTAAACAGGTCGATTGAAACCATTACTATTCAGGTTGAAGCAAACAATATCGTTACCGTTCAGTACCAAATATCAGACGATGGAAGCACAGAGCTGTATTCCTTGCCTCAAACAGAAGTGTATTCAGGAAACGAACGCTCTTCGACTTTCCGAATCCACCCGTACGGGGATGTAAAAGATCTTGTTGTAACGTTCCCCGGACTCAACGAGCCAATTTCAGTAAAATCTATATCTGTAAATCAGCCGGTCCCCTTCTTCTTCAGTATCGGTCGCTATATCGCATCATTTCTTTTCATTTCTTTCATAGTGTACCTTCGGCCCAAAAGCAGCTGGAGTAGAATAATAGGAGTAGATAGCCCGGTTTACAGAAGGGCTTCACTTGTTGTCCTCATTATCGTGTTGGCAGTCATAACGATGACATGCCATATAGGTAGCGACGATCCCAACGTGCCTTGGTACGACGGATTTGCCCATAACGAGTACACAGAGCTGGCACGTTCGTTTGCCGAAGGAAAAGTTACACTTAATGAAGAGCCGCCTGACTGGCTGAAACAACTTGATAATCCCTACGATGCTTCCCTGCGCAATCGCATAGCTGAAGAGACTGGCATCGGCTACAAAAATGACGCAGCCTATTATAAAGGCTCCTACTATGTCTATTTTGGAGTAGTTCCAGTCGTGCTGTTCTATCTCCCATACTTCTTACTTACTGGCAACGACCTTCCCAACTCGATTGTCACCCTTTTCATGGCGCTTGCTTCGACTGTTGTCTTATGGCTACTCTTCAGAGCGATTATCCGTCATTATCATCCAACAATATCGTTGTCAACTTTTATTTTGTCATTCCTCGGATCACTTGGAGCATCGTACGTTGTGGTAGTGCTAGGACGACCAAGTTTCTACTCAGTGCCCAGTATGTGCGGTTTTGCGTTTGTTCTAATTGGATTACTGTTAACAGTTCAATCAATTAACGACAGTAATCCTTCGAGTCGGTATGCAAAGCTTTGCTTTGGTTCTTTAGCTATGGGTTTAGTTGCAGGCTGTAGGCCACAGCTGCTAATACTCTCTATTCCATGGGCGGTCATACTAGTAAAACAAATTAAGACATACTATAAAGCAAAGAAGCTAAAATGCATGATACGAGTTATTGCTTGCGTCATTGTCCCTTTGATTGCAATAGCCATCCCTCTTATGTACTACAACTTCATTCGCTTTGAATCTCCGCTAGATTTTGGTGCAAATTACAATCTGGCAGGTAACGATATGACTCTTAGAGGATTCGATTTCGTGAGAGCGGGAGAAGGGGTTTTTTACTATCTTCTACAGCCCCCCGCACTAACGACAAGTTTTCCCTTTTTACAACCAACGGCAATCAATACTAGTTTTCCTGGAATGACTGTTTCTGAGCCACTGATTGGTGGCATGTTAACTTGCTATCCGTTTGTTTCCGTAATCCCTCTTCTATTCCTTTGCCGCATCAACGATAGAAAACAGAAGACAATTATCTTTCTTTTTCTTATCCTCGGTTTCATAGTGTGCGTTTTTGATACTGAAGGTGCAGGACTACTCCCAAGGTATGGTCTCGATTTTTCCCTGTGCTTCTGCTTCGCATCTACGGCAACGGCTTTTTCTATCGAAACTCAAGAAAAGAACGGGGACAGAAGCATCCCTCTTCATTTTGCGCATCTTACTCTCTTCTACAGTGTTTTAATTGGAATAGTGATGTTGGTATTTCAGCGGTTTGGCATCATGTCATCAGCTATGGGCCCCACGGGAATGACATGGCCAGCAGATTTATGGGAATACATCCGCCTCTCTGCTCAGTTTTGGGCATAGGGCCGACTCATTGCTATTTCAGTCACTTACCATTTAACTAGAATATCTAGTCAACGGTTATTTATAGGGAGAGAAAAAGGGTGAAACGGCTCGTTAATTTGGATTTATTGAGATCGCTTTGCATGCTAGCCGTTGTTGTCTGCCACTGCAGTCCATATTTAGGCATTTTGAATGGAATAAATGCCGATTTAATTGTCTCTATTACAGGAATTCTATGTGACCCAATTTTCTTTGCGCTCTCTGGCTACTTTGCAATACGACCGCTAAAGTCAAGCTTGTTGTCTTACTATTCACGTAAAATATCCACTGTCGTCCTTCCGTTATTTGCATATTCTGTTGTCCTATTTCTTTACAAAACCAATAACTCAAATTGGTCAGTAGCTGAATATCTTCTTTTTTTCTCAAATGAGTTGGGGCCTTGGTGGTTTATTCCCACACTAATTCCCTTTCTAGTCGTTGCGCCCTTTCTCTATTGGCAATTTGAGAAGCTTGACAACTATCAAATTAAAACGATTGCAAAGGCGGCTTGCTTAGTAACCCTGTTAGGAGTATGTCTAAACTATCTTTGTTGGCTGTTTAGAGTGACAAACCATTCGACACTTGAGCTGACAATCAATATTACAAAAAGATTACTACCAACAGTATTGATTCCTGGTTCAGGCTATTTTATGTATTTCTGTCTAGGCTATTTCTATCGTCGACTCGCACCTGATACTTCTAGAACTACGAAAAAGAAGCTAATTGCGTTTGGCCTAGTGTTATGGGCTTTTGACGTAGTATCTGCTTACTTTGGGGTTGACCGCTTTGACCCCAGCTATCCATGGCTATTTGCAACGATTGCCATTCTTTTTCTTTTCGATGGCTTACAAGTGAATAATAACTTTTTCAGAAAAGTCATTGAATGGACCGCGCGACGCTCCTATGCAATTTATCTATTGCAATACACTTCCATTGCTATGATTGCACCTTTTTTATATGAGACAATGTTGCATGGAAGCATAGAACTGCTTACTATCCCCATTCGGGTTCTCATCTGGGTTGTTTTAGTGATATGTTCCTACTTTGCATCGCTCGCGATTGCATCGCTGCTTGACATCACACTTATTCGCATAATTCAACATGTTTACCAGCAAGCCGTAAAGTGTATAAATGTTCGATCAATCACTTAGGCAGCTCATAGGAAAGCAGATTTCTTGCTATAGGGCATCGCGTCAGTCGCAAAAAGATGACGAACCACTCTCGACATTTTGAAACACTTCTCATGATGTACCGTCGAGATGAGCAGTAGCCTCACTTAGTAACGAAAATCAACCGAGATGGTACCGCCGGTTGGCTAGGTGCCGCCAAGATTCTTTCGCGCTTTCCGCTACCGTTAAGATACTTAACCGCTTTCCGGCAGCCGCATAGGCCCACCCTCCGGTACGGCCACCCCTCCGGCAGCGTCACGTCCGGGGGTACCGTCAAGTTTCTTGCGCACTTTCCGACAGCCCCATAGGCCCGCCGCCCGGTGCGGCTACTCGTCCAGTGTGTTTAGTCAAGTAGTTTTGAGCAGAAGGGACTGCGGTGGGAATCCTGGACCAAGGCGGGACAGGAGGAGAACCGCATGTACAGCCAGGGGCAGAGGAAGCGCGCGATAGAGACCTTCATCAAATTCGACCATAGCTACGCCGACACCGTCG
>NZ_LT706927.1 GCF_900155525.1 Mailhella massiliensis | reverse complement strand
GAAAGTAGCGTTTGATACGAGCAATCTGTTCATGAGAAAGATAAAAAAGTTCCTTCATGGCATCCTCCCTATGCCGACAATAAGAACTTCTTATCCTTTTGGCAAGTAATGAGTCCTGAGCCTAGGAGAAGTGCGCCTTGCCGAAGGTTGCGTGGAACAGCTCCGGGAACATGCTGGAAATATCCTGGGAACACGGATGATCTCGCAGAGATAACCTGTTTCCAGAACAAGTCCATATCGTCCACCCCAAAAACAAAGGAGACATTATGAAAGCGAAACACATTCTGAGCATGCTTCTGGCCGGAGCCCTCGTCATATGCGGAAGCATTTCCCTTGCCCAGGCCAAGGCACAGTATGTTCTGCGGGCAGGAAACAGCGGTACTCCCGGATCGGAAATGGAACTGCCCTACCTTGTCTTCAAAGACTATGTGGAAAAAGCTTCCAACGGTGCCATTGAAATCAAAATCTTTCCCAACGAAATTCTGGGCAACGGCCGTGTCATGGGCGAGTCTGCCCAGAGAGGCACGCTGGACATCGCCCAGGTAGCGGCCGCCGTTATGCCTTCATTGTGGAAAGGGTCTGCCGCTGTCGGCCTGCCCTTCGTTGTTGATCCCGAAAAGATTGATTCCTTCCGCAAGGGACTTTTCGAAGGCGAACTCCGTGCCTACCTCAACGAACAGATGGAAAAAATAGGACTCAAGCTTCTGTGGATCACGGATACACCCATCAGATCTTTTGCCTGCACAAAACCTGTCCCCACGCTTGCGTCTCTTAAAGGGATGAAGATGCGTGTTCCCAACTCTCCTACGGAAATAGCCAGCGCCAAGGTCATGGGGATCATACCGTCCACCCTGCCCTTCGGTGAAACCTACACCGGACTGCAGCAGGGCACTGTGGACGGCGAGCTTCTGGCCATCGGTTCCTACCCTCCCTTCCGTCGCGACGAAGTGGAAAAGCACATCATCATGACCAATCACAGCTACAACTTTGAATTCGAAGTCATGAACAAAAAGCGTTTCGACAGCCTTCCCCCGGATATACAGAAAATCCTCATGGACGGCGGCAAGAAGGCCCAGGAAGCCCTGCCCGCATTCCTGGCCGACTATCAGCAGAAAGGGGAGGAATACTGCAAGGCGCACGGTGTAAACATCTACTACCTCAGCGACGAAGACAAGGCGGAACTTCGTCGGCTGTCCCAGAGCGTCTGGAAGGAACTGGAAGGCGAATATGACGCCAAGCTGCTCCAGCTGATGCTCGACGCGCAGAAATAGCTCTCATCCCAAGGTGCCGCAGCAGAATTTGCTGTTGCGGCACCCTATGTCCTGTACTCCTCCATTTTTCATACAAGGATCATGTGTTATGTCTGCAGAACTTGGAAGCACGCAGGGAAACGCCTTTCTTTCTTTTTCCGCAAAAATAGACACCTGGCTTGCATGGGTGGAAAAGCCCGTGCAGGTTGTCGGTATGCTGGCCGCCACTTTTCTCATCGTTTACCAGACGATATTCCGCTACATCATCGCCAAACTCGGCATGACCGGCGATACTGCGGCCTGTGAGGAACTCGCTCTGTTCTGTTACATCTGGTGTGCCTACTTTGCGCTGCCTTGGGCGACAAGGCAAAGAGAAAACATCAGGATCACCGTGCTGTTCGACAGGTTTTCCGAACGAGGCAAGAACATCCTTTGGGCCTTTTCCGAATGTGCCTTCCTCGCTTTTGCCCTTTTCATGGTCTATCTGACCGGTGAACTCGTTTACAGCAACATAGTCTTCCCCAAGTATACAGCCGGACTCGACATATCCTACGCCATTCCCTACTGCGTTCTGCCCATAGGTTTCATCATAACCTCCATACGCCTGCTCCAAAATATGATTGAACAGATATACAGGGCCGGCATGATGAATTCCTTCATCGGAACGGTGCTCTTTGTCGCGTTTACCGGGACGCTGTTTCTGGACTTCGAACTCGGCACCATGACTATCCTTCTCATTGCCCTTATCGTGTTCATGCTTGTTGGTGTTCCCATCGCCATCAGCCTCGGTTTATCCACCATCATAAGCATTATCGCCAGCGACAGCGTCCCTGTCGGCACCGTAGCGCAGATATCCTTCGTTGCACTGGATAATGTTCCTCTTCTCGGTGTCTTTTTCTTTATCACCGCAGGTATGCTCATGGGGGCCGGCGGCCTTTCACGCCAGCTTATTCATGTGGCTGAAGCCATGGTCGGCCACATCCACGGCGGCATAGCTCTCGCCGCCGTTGTCGGCTGCATGTTCTTTGCCGCCATTTCCGGCTCCGGTCCGGCCACCGTAGCGGCCATCGGAGCCATTGCCGTACCCGCCATGGTGGAACGCGGCTATGACAAGGGTTTTGCCGCAGCGCTGGTAGCCTGTGCAGGCTCCATCGGCATTCTCATCCCGCCGAGCAACCCTTTCGTCATGTATGGTGTTCTTGCCCAGGTTTCCATAGGCAAGCTCTTTATGGCAGGTATCGTGCCCGGTCTGCTTCTCGGCGGTATGCTCATGGTCTACAGCTATGTTCTTGCCCGTAAAAAAGGCTGGAAGGGCAGTCAGGACGGCTTCAGCATGAAACGCCTGCTCCAGGCATCATGGGAGGCGAAATGGGCTCTCATGATCCCCGTCATCATTCTCGGCGGTATTTACTGCGGTATCATGACTCCCACCGAATCCGCCGCTGTGGCCACTGCTTACGGCCTTTTTGTGGGTGTCTTCATTTACCGTCAGATCACCTTCAAAAATATTGTCCAGGTCCTGTGCGACTGCTGCTCTACGGCAAGCATCATTCTCATTCTGGTCGCCATAGCCAGTATCTTCAGCTATATCCTCGCCCTGGAACAGGTGCCCAACGACATTGCGGAATACCTGTCTTCGCTGACGGACAGCAGAAGCGTCTTCCTGCTGCTTATGATAGGCCTGCTGCTTATCGTAGGCATGTTCATGGAACCCGCTTCCGCAACGATTATCCTTACGCCCATTCTGGTTCCCGTACTCATCCGTATGGGGATTGATCCTCTGCACTTCGGCGTCGTTCTGGTCTTCGGCACGGCGGTAGGCTTCGTCACTCCGCCCGTGGGCAACAACCTGTTCGTTGCCAGCGCGATTTGCGACCTCAAGGTGGAAACCATCGCAAAAGCGGCTCTGGGTATGCTTTTCGGAATGCTGGTACTCTTCTTCCTCATCACCTATGTACCGGCAGTCTCACTTTTCCCGACCTGGAGCATGTAATCCCTAAAGGAAAGCCGCCGCGTTCAGGCGGCTTTCCTTTAGAGCGACCCATCAGTTCATCAATCCCGACGACGGATGTTTTTGTACGGCAGGAATCCATTATGGCAAACGCACTAGCCGACGCCAGAATCGGCCCTTTGCTGCTTTCTCTGGCCATCCCCACGACACTGGCGCAGTTCATTACACTTGCCTACAGTCTCATCGACCGTATCTATATCGGGCACATGGACGACGGCGTAGCAGCCATGACCGCAGTAGGTTTATGCTCCCCCATCACCATCGTCATCCTAGCCATTACCAATCTTTTCGGGAGAGGCGGAGCGCCTCTCAGCGGCATTCACCTCGGTGCTGGCGAACAGCATGATGCCGACAAGATCATGACCAACAGTCTCGTAGCTCTTGCCTGCACATCCTTTATCATCACCTTAGGCATTCAGCTGTTCTGCGACCCGTTACTTCTGCTCTTCGGTGCCAGCGAAGCCACCCTGCCCTACGCAAGAGACTACCTGCGCATCTACAGTCTCGGTACATTCTTCTTTCAAAGCAGCCTGGGCATGACCCACTTCATCAATACACAGGGTTTTACCAAAACAGGCATGTTGATTCCCCTTATAGGAGGTATCGTCAATATCATTCTTGATCCCATATTCATCTTTCTGCTGGATCAGGGAATCCGCGGCGCAGCAATAGCAACGGTTCTTTCACAGATCGTATCCTTTTTATGGGCACTGCGCTTTCAGCGTGGACCGGATGCCATGCTGCATCTGCGCGGTATATTTATTTTTCCTCATAAAGATACCTTGATCCGTATTCTGACACTCGGTGCAGCTCCAGCCTTCATGGTATCTACGGAAGGGATATTGCTGCTGTGTTTCAACACACAGCTTGCACGGTTCGGCGGCGATATCACCATAGGCTCCATGACTATTCTCTCTTCCGTTTTTCAACTGCTCTTTCTCCCCATGCTGGGGATATGTCAGGGAGCACAGCCTATTCTCAGTTTCAACTACGGGGCGGGCAACTACCAGAGAGTAAAAAAAACCATCATTCTGGCAGGAAAGGCGACAATATGCTATTCCATCGTCGGAACCCTCTGTATCGTCTGTTTTCCCCAGATTTTTACCGGAATGTTCACCACTGATCCGCTTTTGATGGAAAGAAGCTCTTCCATGCTTCAGATCTATATGCTGGGAGGATTTTTACTTGGCTTCTCCGCCATAAGTCAGGATACATATACTGCCCTGGGAGACGGCAAGCTGTCCTTTATTTTCGCTTTTATCAGAAAAGGAATACTGCTGATACCTCTTATCTATATCTTCCCCTTCTTCTGCGAAAACAAAGTCATGGCAGTCATCATGGCAGAACCTGTCAGCGATTTGACAGCTTCCATCATAAGTGGTTGTTATTTTTTCTTCTATGTACAAAAGAAGCTGACAGAACAGACCAGTTAACATTCCTGAAAAACATCTTCCGACATCTGGAACATTTCCCCTGCCAGACGCAGCGTCCTTCAGAGTATTCCCCAGGTTCTTCTGAAGGACGCTCGTTGCCATACTCCTGCAACGATTGCTCACTTTGGCGATGGTCATACTGACACAAAGATATCGCCTCTGCTTCGTCTTCTCCTGCCGGCGCAGCTCTTCAACATACCCTGAAATTCCCGGATGTTCTGCTGCGTTAATTTAAAAAACCGCATACCTTCTTTCTGTAACGTTCCCCTCAAATGATCCAGCATCCACATTTCCCGATGCCGCAGCAAAGAAAAGCCCTCACACCGCTTTTCCGGCACGATGAGCAAAAAACGGGGAAGGGATACGCTTCTCTGACAAAAGGCCTCAGAGGGGCGGACAAGGCCCCGAAAGACAGAAGAACATGGGGAAAGCCTTTTCCCCCAGCTTCTTCCCCCGTGCTTCGACTGCTTCGTGAAAGTCTGTGTCTGGTGGATAATTTGACCGGGGCGTCACCTCTTCAAGGGAACCCCCTCTTCCTTGCCGCAGACGCCGGGGGAAAACGCCTCTCCTGCAACGAGGCCCCGCGCCGCACGAACCGGATGCAGCTCAAAGCCGCCCTCTGCACCTGCCCCCCCCTGGCGTACAGAGTTCACAGGCTCCCGCCCCGGGGTTCCGACAAACTTCCCCCTCCCCCGCACAAACGCGCCGTGTCCGCCCCCCCCGGGTTCCGGCAACCGGAGCCGCCGTCCCCCAAGGCCGTGCACGCTTTCCCCACGGAGCATACGACCCCTTCGGCCTTTCTCCACCGCGTTTTGCCGCGCAGGAAAACGCCGGAACATGCCGACATGTTTCGGCAGTACCGCCCGTGTGATTTCCAGACCGGTTTCATCGGGGAGAGAAAAACAAAAAGCCCCGCAGGCGGCGCAGGGATGCGCAGCCCGCAGGGCTTTAAACGACGAAAGGCTCCTGAAAAGGAGCCTTTCCAAAGATAACCTTGGCATCGGCCTACTTTCCCACGTAAA
>NZ_LT706926.1 GCF_900155525.1 Mailhella massiliensis | reverse complement strand
GCGCGCATCTTTTCCTAGACGATGGCGACAAAAGGAGTGGCTGCACACTCCCTTTCTCTTATGCACATCTAGATGTGTATAGGGGACAGCGGCAGGTCGCGCTCCTTGCCGCCGCCTCCCTGCCGCGCAACGAAGAAGCGGCGCGCCTCGGCCTCATGGCCGCCTGCCGCGATGCGCGCATGAAGCGCCTGTTCTGCGACGAGGAGGGCCGCCCCACCCTGAGCCTTGCCCGTACCGCCGCCCGGCTCTGGGGCAATGTGACCTACGGCCTGCGCGAACATGCGGGCGGAGAGTGGGAGGCCTTTGCCTGGGATATGGAGCGCAACGTCAGGGCCGTGCGCCGCTTTACTCCGCGCCCGGGCGAACACGGGGAAAAAACGGCCGAACGCCGCCTGCTGGCCGCTCTGCTGGAACTTCTGCCTGCGTATGTTCTGCAGGACGCGCTGGAACAAAGCAGAATTCCGCAGGAACAGGGCAATCCCTCAGAGCTGAACGGCGAGCGCGGCAACAGCCCCGCCCCCGGAAGCACCCATGACGCAGACCCCGAAGGCGCCCCCTGCGCCGCCGCTTCTTCAACGCAGAAACGGGCAGGGAACCGCCTTCCCCTGCCGGGCGAAAGCGCCTCTCCGGCCAAGGCCTGCGCCGCCCTGCCCGGAACCACCACGGAAGAAAAGGGAAAGGCCGGGCTCGCTCCCCGGAGCGGAACGCGCCGTACCGTAAAGGCCGGGGACCGCAGCAAATCGACCAGTCTCCCGCTCCAGACGGAGAAGCAGGAAGAAGCCGCGCCCGCTGCCGCTCCCGTACAGGAAAACACATCCGTTCAGGCAGAGGAACATACGCAGAACGCACAGCCCGCGCCCCTGCCGGAACCAGCAAAAACGCCCGCCCTGCCCCAGACGAAGGAGCGGCCCCGCTACCGGCCGGAACTTATCCTCTGCCCGGAACAGGGCCGGGAACGCGACAGTCTGGACTGCCACGCCTGCTCCCTGCACGAGGGATGCTCCGCCTATGCATGAAAAGGGGCGTCCCCCGGCGGGCGAAGGCCCTTTACCGGTGTTCCCCGCCCGTGCGGAAGGTAAAAAACGCTCCGCCCCGGAATCAGGAGGGAAAGCAGGAACATACGGGGCGGAGCGTACCTTCCTTTCTTCATGGGAAAAGGCTCCGCCGCTTCTGCCCCCCCCAAAAAAGCCTTTCCGTACACGACAAAAAACCGCCCGGAAAAGACAGCGTCCTTCTTCCGGGCGGGAACAGGTGTTTTTCACGAAGCTTCAAAAAGCTTCCGTGTTCAGAACTTCATGAGGCGGGGCATCAGTCCTTCTTCTGCCATATCCGCACGCCCAGAAGATACCAGCGCCTGCGACCGTGGGAATACCTGGTATGCCACAGCAGGTAACGCAGCCACGCCTTCCGGTATTCCCACACGAAATCACGATAGGGCGTAAGTCTGAGATAGCGGAAGTATTCCTTCCGGAACGGATGACGGCAGCCGGGATGCCACGGTTTGCGGCCGCCGATGAAGTGAATGATATTGGCCGTGCGGGCAATATCGTTGAAGCCGGAAAGACGCCCCTGCCGCGTTTCACAGGCCTGCGCGTCCCATGTTTTATCGAGATAGGAAAGATGGTCCCGGCAGACCACGTTCAATACATCCTGATCATGCAGAACAATGACGTCCGCATGGTCACGGATAAAGGCCATGCACTTTTCCTGCACGCCCTCTTCCCGCCATGCCTTAAGGTTCAGAAGCAGCACGCCGGCGCATACATAGCGCTCCAGCCCGAGCCGCTCGGCATGCCGCTTTTCGTCGATATCCACCACGCCGCGAATCCAGTCCGTGCCCATGTCCTGAGCATACAGTTCCGCAAGACTGGAACGGCAGACCAGATCGCAGTCGAGATAGATCACCTTGTCCACATGCGGCAGAAGCTCGGGCAGCAGCAGCCGGTAATAGGTGGCAAGCGTAACATGGGAATGCGTTCCCTGCACGGTCTGTATGGGAGCGTCGCGGAACTTTTCCTCGTCGATGGCGACAAAATGAATGTCTGCACACTCCTGCGGCACAGCATTATACAGCAGCGTCTTATTTTCCTCGGAAATGCCCCCGTCGAGGATATGGATTTCCAGCTCGTCGCCGCTTTTTCTCGAAGCGACCACAGAATGCACGGCAACGGAAAGATGCTGAACATAGTTATTGTCGGATGAAAAGCACACATGGATCTTCATGGCAAACCTCATCTTCCCTGCTTACGGCAGTATTCCCGCAGAATTTTTATTTTCTCCGCTTTGACGGTGTAATGCGTTCTTCTCCTCCCAAAACAGATGCGCGCCAGCAGCGCATACTTTATGAAATTGCTCAGGGAATGCGGTATACTGCGTGCCATATCCGCCAGAATATATTCCACTGGGTAAAACGTTCGTGTCTGCAGAAAACGCAGTACCCTCAGCGTTACCGGAGAAGTTCTCAAAAAAAGCTTGCGCTTCACAAGAGGGTTGCGGTCTTCAAGCTGTATGTCGGCGCACAAATTGCAGGCGTCGCTTTCGGGTGCAAGGGCATTGTACTTATCAAAATCCATATATGCAGCCCCTGCAAGTCCGTGTCTTTCCAGAAAACCGCTGAACTCCAGCTCGTGGGAGCGAACCTCCTCCCAGTAGCTTTTTGCGGGAACCAGTTCGCCCCACCATTCACGGAAAGCGTCCGACCTCAGCGCCTGCTGCCGGAAAACGTAAAAATACGACTGAATGTGCCCTTTTAAAGGAAAGCGATTCCCGGAGTCTCCGATGAATTTCCCGGGAAGATCGGGCTGACGGTTGATGCCCCAGAAATCGCATTCCCGCTTTTCCATCTCACCGAACATCTCGGAAAAAGGATATACCGGTCCGTAACAGGAACAGTTGCAGAGAATGAGTTCGTCGTACTGAAGCAGCTTGTCCCAGCCGATACGCTTAAGCGCAGCCTGCCAGGCCGCGAAATCCAGACCGGCATTTTCCCGGATGAAAAAATCCACGCCCAGCGTTTCCAGGCGTTTTCTTCCCTGTCCGGAAAGTTCTCCGTTCACAATGACGACCACGTCCCGGGCCACCTCAAGAAGTCCCTTGAGATAATACGCAACATGGTCATGCACGTCGCCCTTCTGTTCCCAGAAAACATAACAAGCAAGGCGGTTTCGATTATTCGATTCCGTCATCTTTCCGATCCTTCCTTACGAGGCTTCAACGTCGGCAAGAAAAAAATCCGTTCTTGTCGTTCAGACGGTTCTCATGACAAGCGTCTTCCCCAAGCGGGGCTTTGCCACAGCTTATGAAAATCGCTCCTTTCCTTCAAACCCTTTTTCATGATCAGATCTTTGCGACCAATTTTCTGGCACAGGAAATCATGGGCTTTTCTACAAAAACAAAAGAAAGAAAACTCATTACCATGACTATGGCCACCGTAAGCACAAGGTATCCTGCAAACGGAAGACTTCCCTGAAAAGCATAAACCAGCGTCTGCTGTACGGGAAATCCCCACAGGTACATCCCATAGGAGAGGTCGTATTTTTCAAAACAACGTGCAAAAAACGGCTTTTCGCTGCAGCCGAAGGAAAAAATGAAATAAGGAAACACGGCGAGAAACAGCAGTTCGTTCATCACCTGCCCCAGAGAACAGCACCCCAGAAGAAACATAAGAAAAGCAGCAAGCTGCAGATTCCACAAATGCTGATACTTTCTGAAAAGCGCATAGGCGCAGCCAGCAAGGTAATACGGTAAAATAGCCAGCGCGGAGCACCAGTCCGTACCGTACAATACCGCTCGCTTTATGCCCACGGCGGGGAGAACCATACTGAGCAGCGTTATCAGGACAAACAGTATGCCGATACCACCGCCGGGAATTTTTCCAAGGCAACTGTGAAACAGACAGAACAGCGGCACGCAGACATACATGAAAAGTTCCACCGGCATGGTCCAGAGAGAACCGTTGACGGCAGCAGGATATGGATTTCCGGTAAACACCCCCGGCAGCACATATCGCGGATACATGCGGATATTGTCCAGATACTCCCAGAACTGCGTGCTGCCGAAATATTCCTTCAACGGAAGCGACGTCACACAAGCACCGATCAGCATACTGGCCACCACTACGAAAATCAGAGCAGGAAAAATGCGGAACACTCGTTTTATGGAATATTTGACGACATGATGCCTGCCCGTATCACTTAAATAACTTATGGTGATAAAATATCCGCTCAGAAGAAACAATATCTTCACACCTATGGTGCTTACTGCCTGTCCGTAAACGACAAACGGCACAGAACCGGTAATATAGTACATATGTCCTACAATAACAAAAATTGCAGCAACAAATCGAAGAATATTGAAGTTATTATTTCTTCCGTGCATAACAGTATTCTTTTCCATATTACTTATGTTTCTTTCCAAGTTTTTTCATTATATACATTCTTACAAGACGCTTCAATTCTTTGAAGTGAATATTTTGCGACGGTTTTTTCCCCATCATTTTCTTTACCTTATTGCTGATATAGGATTCTATAAATTTGCGTACATCTCTGGAATGAAGATTGCTGATAAAATCATCTTCTCCCACTTCAGCAATATACTCCTGAACAGTACTGGGAGGATTGAACATTTCAAGAAGCTGCCTAGTCCCCGCCTCCGGAAATATCATAGGCAAGGAGCACATCTTTTTCTGAATAAGTTCGTAATTATAGTTCCACTCCGCCTTAGAGTGTACGGTCTGAGAAGACTCCGTATTCACCCACCAGCGATATATGCACGTCACCTTCTTTATGTCGGTAACACCGGCAAGCATGGCGACACGCTGAAGATAATCCCAGTCTTCCGTCGTCGACAGGGATTCATCGAACATGACGCCCAGCTGCTGAAATATGGCGGTAGGAAAGGCCAGCCCCACAGGAGGACAATGGTTGCAGTGCATCTGCTCCGGCCACAAGAACGGCTTGCAGTATATGTCCTTCGGACTGTCGCAGGCACGAACCGTACCGACGAAGCTGCCCTTGTTCAGCTTCATCCAGTTCTGACAGGCCGCATAGGTGTGCAGAAGCGTACCGGGCCGTTCCTTGGCGGCGTTGTGGAACTGCTCCACCCAGTCGGCGAAAACCACATCATCGTCATCCAGAATGGCAGTGTACTCTCCGCGGGCATGGGCGAAACCGAAGTTCAGCGGCACGGTTCTGTTGCCGTGATCCAGCTTGAGGAACCTGATACGCTTTTTAAGCGACTCCACCTGCTCGTCGATAATGGCCCTGATCTCCTTTTCCTGATTTTCGCTGACCTTATGCCCCACAAGGAGAACTTCAAAATCCATATCCGTCTGTGCGGAAAGACAGAGAAGCGTTTCTCTCAGCTCCTGCGGACGGCGTCCCTGCGTACGGGTAAGTACGGACAGAAAAACCCTTTCTTCACTCTGCTGCGTCTCCTTCACCATGGGAAGGTAGTTTCTGACGAAAGAACTTTCTTCCCGATCGGCTTCGCAGACGGTTTCGAGGAGCTGAAAGACTTTGCCTATATTGGTTTCCTTGCCGAATACAGCTTCCAACTTCTTCATATCGATATGCTGTTCGCTCATCACGCTGCTCTTGCCTGCTACAGGGTATATCTGTTCGGGGAATAGTAATCACCAAGGAACATGGCGACCTTGCCTTGGGGATCAAGCTGCTTCGGAAGTTTCCCGCTTTCCTTGAGTTCCATGAACTTCTGATACACACGCCGCGTATCGCCGGAACTATGTTTCCAGGTATTCAACAGCATTTCCACACGCTCATTGTTCGACCATTTATAGGCCATGAACAACGCCGCTTCCATGCTGTAATATCTTTCCGCCGCCGTAGGGCACCAGCCGCATGTCACAGACAGATGCTTGGAGTGGAATACCATGGCAGCAGGCTGATAAATAATGATGAATCCTTCCAGTCGTACACGCCAAGAAAAGTCAAGATCGTCGCAATACAGAAAGAAGGTATCGGCATCGAAACCGTTGAGCCTGTGGAAAAGAGAGGTGGGAAAAACAGCGCACGCCGTCGTCGCCCAGTCGGTTTCTCCGGTTTCGGGATCGTATTCCTTGGGGTGTTCAATAGGAACCTGACGGGCCTCCACCATGCCTACTTTGGGGTTGCGGAAAGGCTTCATGATTTCATCGAAAAATCTGGGAGCCAGAATCACATCGGGGTTCATGATCTGCATGTAATCGGCAGAGCACCCATCCCCAAGCAAGTTGTGCCCCCGCGCCGATCCGCTGTTGAAACCGAAAAAGCAGTACTCGAGCGAAACATGCGGCAGCCGTTCGTTCAAGGCAGCGATTTCCTCCGCACTGAACAAAGGCTGCTCGGAAGCGTCGCCATACCGGACGGAAACGGCGTCGATACCCGAAGTCCGGCTGTTTACGACGGCATTCTCCACCGCTTCCAGAGAACGGATCAGCGCCTCTTTCTCATTTTTATACAATACACTCTGAATCTGTATGGAGGACATATCTTCTCCTGTCGACTAGATGTTCCGAGCAGGGCTCTGCATGTCGAAAATCATCCTCTTCCTGCAAGAATGGCGTTAATCTTGCTGCAATCGCCCCAGATGGCCGGAGAATCGTACTTTCTGTCGGGGAAAACGCCATACTCAGGACGAATCCCGAGACCGTTCTCCTCTATGAATTTCTCCACCATGTCCTTGAGTGCAACAGGGGTGCCGGAACAAACATTGATGATGCCTTCCACAGTATTCTGTACAGAGGCTTCCGCTATCTGCTCCGCAAGCTTTTCTACGGAAATGAAGTCATACTTGTTGGTTCCCCGGGTAAAGGGAAACGTCTTCTTTCCTTCCTTTTCCCAGCCAAGGATACGCGAAAAAATGGACTTGTTGCGCGCATTGTCTCCAAGAATGTAATACGCGCGCAGCCACTTGACGCTGACCTCTCTACCTTCCGCATAAAGCAGCAGACTTTGACGGAGAGCATTCTTTCCTATGCCGTACAGAGAAAGCGGCGCACAGGGAGTGTTTTCCGTTACCACGCCTTCATAGTAGCCCACCTCGTGCATGCTTCCCATGACAGAAACAGACTTCGTCCCGGCATCAATCATATTTTTGAGGAAAAGATAATGTCCGGGCAGGTCGGTAATATGAGATTCAGCCTTATGGTCAAAGCCGTTTCTCCACGCAAGATGGATAAGCGCCTCAGGCCTGCCGAGTTCCTCATACAGCGAAGGATTCTCCGCATCGGCAAGAATGTTCCGGGAAAGGAACGTCGCGCGCGAATCCACCCATGTATCGGCAAAATCCACGGCCACGACCTCATGAGAAGTGTGCTCCAGCAGATACGAAACAACATGCGCGCCGATATAGCCGTTGGCGCCGGTCACAAGAATCTTCATGGCAGTATCCTCTGAACTTATCCCAGTTTCTCCAGATACCAGTCCACCGTCTTCACGATGCCGGACTCGAAGTTTTCATCGGGCTTCCACCCCAGTTCCGTGACGATCTTGGTGGGGTCGATGGCGTAGCGGCGGTCGTGCCCCGGGCGATCGGCCACAAAGGTCATGAGGTCTTCATATTTCGCGCCGTCGGCACGCGGACGCCGTTCGTCCAGAATGGCGCACACGGTGTGCAGAATCTGGAGATTGTCGCGTTCGTTGTGGCCGCCGATATTGTAGGTTTCCCCGCTTCTGCCCTTGTGGAAGATGAGGTCGATGGCCTTGCAGTGGTCGAGCACATAGAGCCAGTCGCGGATGTTCGCGCCGTTGCCGTACACGGGAATGGGCTGTTCGGCCAGACACCGGGAAATGATGACCGGAATGAACTTCTCAAAGTGCTGCTTGGGGCCGTAGTTGTTGGAACAGTTGGAGGTGGTCACGTTCATACCGTAGGTATGATGATAGGCGCGCACGATGAAATCCGACCCGGCCTTGCTCGCCGAATACGGGGAATTGGGCGCATAGGGCGTGGTTTCGGCAAAGTAGCCGGTTTCGCCCAGGGTGCCGTACACCTCGTCGGTGGAAATATGATGGAAGCGCGCATCCTCATACCCCGCCTTCACCCTGCCCGGGCCTTCCATCCAGTGGCGGCGCGCCGTTTCGATGAGCGTGAAGGTGCCCATGAGGTTGGTTTCCATGAAGGCGCGGGGGCCCTTGATGGAATTGTCCACATGGCTTTCCGCCGCAAAGTGGACCACGCCCCTGATGTCGTAACCGGTAAACAGCTTTTCCATGAGCGCTTCGTCGCAGATGTCTCCCTGCACGAAGGTGTAGTTGGGCATGGACACGCATTCCTTCACATTGTCCAGATTGCCCGCATAGGTGAGCTTGTCGAGGTTGATCACATGGTACTCAGGGTACTTGGCACAGAAGTACGGCACGAAGTTGGAGCCGATGAAGCCGGCCCCGCCGGTGACGAGAATGGATTTCATATTGTCTTCCCGAATGGTTTCGCAGGTTGAAGAGCGGACAAGAGAGGCCGGGGGAGAAACCCTGAAAAGCTTCTCCCCCGTGTATCAGACCTTCATCTTGTCCAGGCAGCGCCTCAGGCCGTCCCTCCAGTGGGGAATGGAGAGACCGAAGTCCCGCCGGATTTTCGCCTTGTTGAGCACACTGTAGGCGGGGCGCACCGCCTTCGTGGGATATTCGAAACTTTCTATGGGCCGAACCGTGCAGGAAAGGCCCGCTTCCTCCATGATGGCGCAGGCGAAATCGTACCAGCTCGCCACGCCTTCGTTGGAATAGTGATACACTTCCTTCATGCCCGGCCGCACCTGGGGCAATACGGTCACGATAATGGCCGCAAGATCCGCCGCATAAGTGGGCGTGCCCGCCTGGTCGAACACCACGCCGAGGCTTTCGCGCTCCGCGCCCAGGCGGAGCATGGTCTTGACGAAATTCGCCCCGAAGGAAGAATACATCCATGCCGTACGGATGATGACGGCGCTTTCCGCCTCCTCAAGCACGGCCTTTTCTCCGGCAAGCTTGGTTCTGCCGTACACGGAAACCGGTTTCGGAACATCTTCTTCCCTGTAGGGCCGGCTGGAAGTGCCGTCGAACACATAGTCCGTGGAAATCTGCACCACGCGGCGGCCGTAACGGGCAAGGTTGCGCGGCCCGAGCACGTTCACCCTTTCCGCAGCATCCGCATCGTCCTCGGCTCTGTCCACCGCAGTCCAGGCCGCGCAGTTGATGACGAAATCAAAGCTCCGTTCCCTGAAAAAGGCCTTCACGGCCTCCTCGTCGGTGATGTCGAGCTCCGCCCTGTCCACATACACGGCCCCCTCGCCCAGAAGAAGCCGGAGCTCATTGCCGAGCTGACCGTTCGCCCCCGTGACTAGAAGCATGTTTCAAACTCTGCAAAATAAGGATGCTGTCTGTCCTTGTCCGAGGTAAGGGCCTTTGCCATGTCGATGCGCCAGTCTATGGCCAGCGTGGGATCGTCGAAGCGTATGCCGCCCTCGGATTCTCTGCAGTACAGGTTGTCGCACTTGTAGGCGAACACCGCCACCTCGCTCAGCACGGAAAAGCCGTGGGCAAAGCCGCGCGGAATCATGAGCTGGCGGTTGTTCTCCGCCGAAAGCTCCACCGCCACATGCTGCCCGTAGGTGGGAGAGGCGCGCCGAAGGTCCACGGCCACGTCGAGCACCGCGCCTTCCAGCACGCGCACCAGCTTGGCCTGGGCATGCTCGCCCTTCTGAAAATGCAGGCCGCGCACCGTGCCGTAGGAGGATTTCGACTGATTGTCCTGCACGAAGTCGTAGAAAAGGCCGGCAGCCTCGAACGCGGCCTTGCTGTAGCTTTCGAAAAAGTAGCCGCGGTTGTCGGTGAAGACTCTGGGTTCTATGATGAAGACGCCCTCAAGGGCCGTTTTAATAAAGTTCATGGCTTTCCTCGAAAACTTTGATGCAGTACTCGCGGTATGCGCCCTTCTTCATGCTCTCGATAAGCGCGTTCATGCCCTTGTCGTCGATGAAGCCCTTGCGGTAGGCTATTTCCTCCACGCAGGCAATCTTCAGGCCCTGACGCTTTTCGATGACCTGCATGAAGTGCGTGGCGTCGGCCAGAGAATCGGGCGTGCCCGCATCCAGCCACACGATGCCGCGCCCCATGGGGACCACGCTCATGCGGCCTTCCCTGAGGTACATGTTGTTGAGATCGGTGATTTCCAGCTCGCCGCGCGCCGAGGGGCGGAGCGTGGCGGCCTTCCGGCACACGTCTCCGGGGTAGAAGTACAGCCCCACGGAGGCGTAGTTCGACTTGGGATGCTCGGGCTTTTCCTCAATGCTCAGGGCGCGGCGGTTCTCGTCGAACTCCACCACGCCGAAGCGTTCGGGGTCGGAAACATGGTAGGCGAAAATGGTGGCGCGCACCCCGGTGTTCTGCTTCACCGCGCGGCGGTACACCTTCATCTGGTCGCCCATGTAGAAGATGTTGTCGCCGAGAATGAGGCACACGTCGTCCTCTCCCACAAAATCCGCGCCCAGCGTGAAGGCCTGCGCTATCCCCCCGGGTTCCGGCTGCACCCTGTAGGAAAGCTTCAGCCCGAGCTGCGAACCGTCGCCCAGCAGGGCTTCAATGTTCGGCGTGTCCTGCGGGGTGGATATGATGAGTATTTCCCGGATGTCGAAAAGCATGAGCGTCGACAGCGGGTAGTAGATCATGGGCTTGTCGTACACGGGCAGAAGCTGCTTCGAGGTGATCCTGGTCAACGGATACAGCCGCGTGCCGCTTCCGCCGGCAAGAAGAATACCTTTCATGACGCTCCCCTTGAAACTATGCTGTTGAATGATTTTTCCATGACGCACGGCCGTCGCCGATAAAAGACGCTCACGGAAAAAACGGCAATGCGCCGTGGCTGAAAGCCACGCGAACCTTATTCCGACACGCAATGCAGAAGGCGGGAGAACCTGCTCCACATGCAGATCCGGCCGCCGCATCTTCATGAAAATTCCCCCCGAACACAGGGAAAAAATTCGCTTTTCCCTCCCGGGCCGTTACTGTCATGCAACAGCTGCATTAATGGCTTAATTTCCCTGAAAACTCAAGCAGGTTCCTCCCCTCTTCCATGATGTCGCAATACACTGTTTTTCTTTATTTTTTATAAACAACCTTTTCACTCTTTTTCCGCCGTCTCAGGCCGCGCGCCCGCCGTGCGGGGCCGGGCATGCCTGCCGGAGGGCATGAAAAAAGGCCCCTCCCGGAAAGGGAAAGGGCCTGCGCCGCGTCTGGTCTGCCGCGCCGGAAAAAGCGGATTGTGCAGGGGAATCTTCCGCAGACTTGTCTGCCGGGCATGCGAACGCCCCCCCGCCGGGCCCGGGGAACACGGCGTCTTTTCCTTCCGCGCCCGGCGCTTCTTCCCGTCAGCTCACATATTCCACCCGTACCATGCCGGAGGAACCCGCGGCGCCGTTGCTCCCTGCGGTGACGTCGTCAACGGTTCTGCCTGCGCCTCCGCCGCTGCCTCCCGTGCCGCCCCAGCGGCCGCCCTGTCCGGCTCCGCCGCCGGAACCTCCGGAAATGCTCTGCCCTCTGATGCTCGACCAGGTGGACGAACCGCCGTTGCCGTTGCCGCCGTTGGCGGAGCCTCCTCCTCCGCTGCCGCCTCCGCCTCCCCAGTGATTGCTGCTCCCGGCTCCGCCGCCCTGGCCGCCCGCGTTCCCTCCATAGCCGCCCGCGGCGGAAGCGGAAACGCTCCCTCCCAGGCTGGTTGTACCGCCCCGGCCGGAATTGGCCGCGCCTGCGCCGCCTATGGAAAGCGAAACCGTCTGTCCGGCGGAAAGGTACTGTTCCTTAGTCGTGAAATATCCGCCCCCGCCTCCGCCGCCTCCGCCGCCCCCGGCGGTGACATAGCCGTCCTGGGCGTTGTAGTAGCCGCTGCCGCCCTGGCCGCCCCCGCCTCCGCCCCCGTACACCGTGAAGCGGTAGGTGCCGTCGTGCGGTGCGGTGAAGGTGGCATTGGATGTATATTCCCCGCCGTCGTAGCAGTCCTGCGTATTGCACGCCTGCGAAAGCGCGCCCTTCTTCGCCCCATAGGCCGTGCAGAAGGAATCGGAAACCGTCTGCCCGTCGGAACGCCTGCAGGAGGCCGTGCGCGTCTGCGTGCCCCCGCCGCAGCCCCGGGAGCACTCGCTCCAATCCGAATAGGCATAGCTGTAGGTATAGGCCTTCTTCCACGTTCCCGATACCTTCACAAAGGTATTCAGGGCCGTTTTCCACGCTCCCGATACCCTCACATAGGCATGTTTCTGCTTTTTCCAGCTTCCGCTCACCCTTACCTGTACCGGCATGTCACACCTCCAGCGTGCGGCGCGAGGAAAGGCAGTATTCGTGCGCCTCTCGCTGCGCGGCAAGGCATTCCTCCTTGGTCGCGGCCGCCTTCACGCGGGAAAGGTAGCCCCACTGGGCGCCGTTCACGGCCGCCATGGCGGCAAGAAAGGCCGTATGATTGGCGAGAATATCCTCGCACAGGGCCTTCTTTTCCGGCACGGCGGCATCGGTCCGGGCGGCAAGGAAGGCGTCGATATAGGGCGTTTCCGCGCTCTCGTCCGCAAGATACGCGCGCGCCTCCATGACCTGCCACGTCCAGGTTTCGGTTTCATAGCTCGGGGTGAAGTAGCCGTCCTGACTCACGGCGTGACGCAGAAGCTCGAAATCCACGCGCAGCGAGGAGGCGGCGTCCCTCTTCGCCTTCTCAAGGCTGCGAGGGTCCTTCCATGAGCCGGAGGCGATATCCCATACATGGTACATGCTCGGCCTGTCGGGAACATGCGCTGCCTTTTCCGCCTCCGTAAAGCCCAGAACGCACTGGGCGCAGATGTTTTCCGGCCATTCGCGCACCGTGCCGTCGTCCAGCACCGTCATGGCAAGGCGTTCCCACGCCTCTCTCGTCCACTTGCTGGCCGGATGATCGGGAACTTCGTTCACGCGGAAGGCGTACCCCGCCGCCTCGGCCGCGCTTTTGCTCATGGCTCCTTCATACAGGCCCGACGCCGCGTCATAGGCGTGCACGGGAAAGTCGTGCTCCTTCCAGAAGGTATCGCAGCAGGCGCGCACGGCCGCAATTTCCGCAGAGGAAAGGCTCCGCTGCGCGCCGTTTTCCTCCACCAGAAAGGCGTTGCCCGCCGCAGGTTCATAATAAAGGGCCGCGCAGGAAAAAGGCAGGGGAAAAGGCTCCTCCGTCATGAGGTAGAAGCCCCCGGAAAGGATGCGCCCCTCTGCGCCGTTCCATGTGAGAAGATATTCGGACATAGCCGCTCCCTGAAAAGGTTGACCGTGTGTTGCCGGAACAGCACGGAAAGAAAAGCCCGGAACACGCCGCGCCCGGCCCGGACTCGGAAAGGCCCGGAAAACTGCGCGACGCGACCGTGCAGAAAACAAAAAAGCCGGACAACGCGCCCGGGCCGCCTATGCGATGTACTGAATCCACACATCTCCGTCCGACCCGCCGGAAGGCGCGGACGAGGATACCGTATGCCCCTGCACCTTTGCCCAGCTTGCCGTGGTGCCGTTGGTGGTGAGGAACATGCCCGACTTGCCGCTCTGCGAGGGCAGGGTTTTGCGCGCGTCCACGGTATCGGCATAGGTTTTCACGTCGGCCATGAGCTGACGGATGGCGTTGTTGATGCCCGAAGGCGGGCACCCTTCCGCAATGTTGATGCCCGATATGGCGGTATTCTGATCGGGGCTTGTGCTGTAGTTCGATATGGCCATGGCAACACTCCTTTTGGAAAAGCATGGCACGGCGGGGCCGCGCGGCACAGGGGCGGAGCGCCCTGCTTTTGCCCTCCCGCTCCGGGTGCCGCGGGAGTTTCGCACGTTCCGGCAGGGGAAGTACTGCGGGAGGGGCCGCGCAGTCTGTTCCGGGCGCTGCAGACGTTCCGGCACAGGAAGCCTGTTTCGCGCTCTGCGAAAGCGGCGCGCGGGCCGGGAGCGACGCCTTGCCGCACAGGAGACGGCAGGCCCCTTCCGCCCTTCCCGCGCGCTACGTTCTTCCCCCTCCGCTCGTTTCCCCACGCCCCGCGCCTTCCGCCCTTTTCCGCATCACAAAAAAAAGGGGGGATATCCCCCCCTTTGTTCAGCTCCAGTTCAGACCGCCGTACCGGCGGAGAAGCTCGTTGTCGGCCAGCAGCCGGGCGGCGTTCTTTGCCGCCTGAGGCATGCCGTTTCCGAAAGGCTGCACGGTCTCTGCCGCCGCCACGCCCGGAAAATGCCCTGCCGCGGACGGCCCCTGCACGCCGGGCACGCCTTCTCTACCCCGCAGGGCAAGGGCTTCCGGCTGCGCGGAAGACGCGGCTTCTCCCCCGCGGGGAAGGGCGGGCGCTTCCGCATGGGGCAGACCCGGCAGAAGGAAAAAGTTCCCGTCCGCCCCGCCCGGGTAAAACTGCAGGGTGGGAAGCTTTTCCGGCTTCTTTTCCGGCGCGGGAACCACGGGAGGCGCGGGCCGCTCCATGCCCCGCGGAGCGTTTGCCTGCCTGTTCCGCCTTGCCGCGCGTTCCTGCGCTGCCGCCTGCTTCTTCGCTTCCTTTTCGGCGCGCGCCTTTTCCCGCGCGGCCTCCCGCTCCGCGCGTTCCGCACGGCGCGCCCGCTCTTCTTCCAGCCTCTGCCCGCGGTAACGCATGTCGTCGAGGTGCTTCTGCTGATCGAAGTCGTAGCGCGCCCGGGAAAGCTCGTTCCGCAGGTCGTTGAAACGGCGCCTGCGCTCGGCCTCTTCCTGCTCCAGCGCCAGTTCCTGTTCATAGCGTTCCTGCCTGCGCCGCGTCTCTTCCATACCGCCCAGCGCCGTGAGCGCGTCGGCTCCGGCGCGGCCCACAAGGTTGCCCGGGCTCCGCCTCCCGTCGTTGTTGGCCAGAAGAAAAAGCCCCGCCACAAGGGCGGCCGTGGCGGGGTCCGCCTTGACGGCGTTCCAGGCCGCGTTTCTGTCCCTTTCCTTCCTTTCCTCCCCGGCAAAGGGGGATATGTATCCTTCAAACATGAAAGCTCCCTCACGCCGGGCCGGGCGGCCCTTCCGGTGCGCCCTGAGCCCGGCGGCGTGATGCAACATTTCCCTGCGCCGTGCGCGGACCTGCCCCGGCCAAAAAAGCTCCTTGCCTTCTTCGCAGGCCGCCTTCCGGCACGGCGCAGGACTATTCCCTACAGCAGGCCGAGCAGCCCGCCCGCAAGCGCCCCTATCCCCGCGCCCACGGGGCCGCCCAGCGCAGAGCAGATGTGCATCAGAGACAGGGTGGGAGAGGCGCGCCGAAGTCC
>NZ_LT706925.1 GCF_900155525.1 Mailhella massiliensis | reverse complement strand
GGCGTTGCCGTCGAGGCCGTGCCTGCATACAACGTGGAGCCGGAGCGCCTGGGGATGCACCCGCAGACGCACGGCTGGCTGGGCTATGTGCTCACCGTCGACGGCGTGCGCTACTACGCGGCGGGCGACACCGACCAGAACCCGGATAACGAGCAGGTGACGTGCGACGTGGCGCTCGTGCCCATCGGCGGGACGTACACGTGCGACCCGCATCAGGCCGCAGCGTTCGTGAACGCGCTGCACCCGAAGACCGTGGTGCCCATCCATTACGGCAGCATCGTGGGCGCGCGGGAAGACTTCGACGAGTTCGCTGCCGAGGTCGCGCCGGGGATCGAAGTCGTGCGGAAGGTTGAGCGGTAGAGCGCTGCACCCCGCAGACGTCGCATACCGGGCTACGCCACCGCAACAACCGGTTCGAGCAGATCCTCTACCCGGCAGTGAAGCACGCGAGCAATCTGCGCCACGGCGGAAGCTTGCGCCCGGTTGATATCCTTGTTGCGCTGCTCATACATCTGTATCGACCGCAGTGAAACACCAGATAGCTCGGCGAGTTCACGCTGTGTGTATCCACAGGCACTCCGCATGCGCGCGAGGTTCGTCTGCCCCTGATAGCTTGTCATCCGCTCCGCAAACAACTGAGCCACACGCTCTTCGGATGCTTCGTGCCACGGGTCGTACAAGTCGACAAGCACATCGAACGGCAACACATCGAAAACCGTGCGGAACGTAAGCGCAAACCGCCATTGGACGTACGCGGCGATCCAGCCCGCCCAATACTCAGGCGTCCTGTCTGGTCGAAAGCCCTGCTCGATCATCGCCTGTTCATCGTCGTAACCAAGCTCGCCGCACATGCCCCAGAAGAGCTCGATGCCCGACCGCCCAGAAACCACCCACGGTGCCCCCGTTTCGAACTGCCGGGCAAGCCGACTCGACGCAAAAAGGTTCGCAACCTCAAATCCTTCGGCACCGTAGTCCCAAGCCGCATAGTCGAAGAAGCATGCAAGGCAGGACATGGCGTCTTCTAGGTAGAGGACGTCGTACGCGCGGGCAACGACGCCACGGCCTTTAGAAGAGACGTGGGTCATGGGGATCGACCTCCTCGAGCAGGATAACGCGAACATACAGCCCGGTGCGATCGAGCTGCGCGCAAAGAGATTGGTACTGGCTCCGCGCACGGCGATCGCGTTCGGCCCTACGCGCGTGATAGATCTCGCAAGACGCAAGTTCATAGCCGGTACATTGGATGCGCTCGAACGCCTTCGCACTGGTAAGCGCAACCTGCTCGCCCAGATTTCCCAAACGCATAGCCTCGGAAAGCTGCGCTACGGAAATCGTGTTGTTCAAAAACGCCCGCGCGAACGAAAAGTACGAATCGTCTGCACGGTATCCGCGAATGATGTCGAAGCCCGATGTGTCGATGAGAAAGCGATCGAGCAGGTAGTCGCGAGCGGTGCGAGCGATGGCATTCGAGAGATCGACACGGCGATTTGCGAGCAACAAAGCGAGCCAAGTGAGCACCGAATATTCCGAGCTAGAAAGGTCGAGGATGGCGAGCTTGTCCGTAGCAAGCTCATAGCGATTCGCAAACCCATCCGCTTCGCCAGGGCACGCCCATTCCTTTGCGAGGTCTTCATGCTCGGTACAGTAGAAGCCCGCGCCGTAGTCGTTGTATGGACGGCACAGCTCCAAGCGCGGTTGCTTAACGATTTCGGACGACCCATGCCAGAGGATCACGACGCCACCGCCTCCGTTTCTGTATCTGAAGTATCACTGTAGTGATAGTATCACAAAAGCAGGATGTGCTATACGGCTGTTTGTCTCCCAACTTGCAGACCGCTCACCCATGTGCTCAAAGACCGCAGTCGTCCCAGTGCGATACGATGTCCTAAAGACGCAGGCTCGCCATCGTTCACCATTCGAAAGGACGCATTATGGGAATCTTTGGCTCGCATGAGGAAAAGCTCGAAAACAAGGCGCAGCAGTACCGGAACGACGGCATGTTCCAATACCGGGACACCGTGCGCGCAAGCCTCGCGCCCAAGGACGGTAAGGTGCACGTCGTGATGCTGAACAGCTTCTCGAAGTTCCTCAACCAGACGTTCGAGTGCGAGAACAAGTACACCGGGCAGATCGACGCGATTGTCAGCGCCATGCAGGACGACGGCTACGAGATCCTGGACGTAAAGTTCAATTCGATCCAAGGCCAGGGACTCACCGGCAGCATGGAAGGGTTCCATACGCTGGTGACGTATAGGTAGGGGCAGTGCGGTGCCATCTTGGTGAGTTCGAGCGTCTCGCGATACTGCGCTTTGCCGCATCGAGAGCCTCCTTGATCAAGCGGGGCAAAACCTCGCACGAAAAGAATGCACGGCATAGTGATCTGATTCCAAATAATCAACCTCGCGAACAATCCCACACGACGCGTCCATTTCCAGCGGTAGAATATGCTTCCGTTACCTTATTGAATCTCGGAGCATCACAATGCCCAAAACGCTCAATTCGCTCATGAAGCATTTACGAAATTGCGGCATAGCAATCAAAGGCTCAGCCCAGAAGCGCAAGCTTAAGAATATTGGCTACTATCATGGATACAAGGGCTACCGCTTTGCGGGAAAAGCAAGCAACCGACTTCCACTCACGGACTTCTCACAGGTTGCCGCTCTCTACGATTTTGACATGCAAGTCAAAACGCTGCTTTACCCCCATGTCGTGCAAATTGAAACATGCCTCAAAAACTATACGCTTGAAGCCGTTCTCAAAGACACGGGCTCGGCAACGTTTGAAAACATTTGGAAGCAAAGCCTCACTGATTACCGAAACTACAGAGGGGATAGATATCGCAAAGCGTGGGATAGACGCCAACGACTGCGCGGCGAAATTGACAACCTCATCTTTCGCAACCATAAAAATCGTGACGTCATTGGCCATTTCCGTGATGCTGACAAGGATATCCCCATCTGGGCAATTTTCGAAGTTATGACACTTGGCAATTTTGGCGCATTCTACGAATGTCTCAACAAGCGTGTTCAAACGTCCATCGTTCGCGATCTTGATATGCCCACCAACTTGGAATCGGAGCGCCGCCTAAAAGACATTATTTTTGCCCTAAAAGATCTCCGGAATGCTGTTGCGCATAATGGTGTTGTGCTCGATGTTCGTTTCCGATCCGGCGCTGTCCACTCTGGAGTTGCTCAACTCATAAAGCAGGAAACAGGAGTTGTCGGCGTCGATTTCTCCGACATAACTGATTACATCGTTCTCATCGCCTACCTCATGCGCAAGATGCGTTTGACTAAAACCGAATGCAAGCAGTTCATTTCAGGCTATGAAAACATCTTGAAGGTCTTCTACGCTGAACTGCCCTTCAACATCTACTCCAAAATCATCAAAACAACCGCGCGCAATAAGCTTACCGCTTTACGGAAATATGCGAGCAATGGGTAAACTGCCTATCGCTGAAATGGCGAAAGAACTCCGGGTATGCTAGACTACAACCAATCGCGGTGGAAGGCTTCGGTCTACACCTGGAAAGGCCCGATGAGTCGGGCCTTTCTTATGCGTGAAATCTTGCATAAATTAGCTTACCTTGGTGCGAGGCGCCCGCACATACCTTAGCCCAATAACTCCGCAATCGCATCGAGCTGCGCGGCGATGCCAGCAAAGTCCTGGTTCAAATCGAGCGTTCGCACATGGTAGCTATGACCCAGCTCCAACCAGCTCTCGCTCTCGAGTTCCGCGCCCTCCGTCTTCGAATAGAGCAGCATGCCCGAGGCTTCGCCGTCAAACGCGTTCGCCGCATGCATGACATACGAGAAGATTTGGTTCAAGTTCGCCGGTGAGAGAATCTCCTTGTCGTAGTGGGTGCCCAGAATCGTTCCGTAGCATTTCGCGTCGATGATGAGACACTTGTCTCCGTTGGCCAGCGTCACGTCCGTGAGCATACGCGGCAAGAAGGCTGGCGCCGAATCGCCTATCCCATGACCGATCTCACGCGCGGCGGGATGCAGCCAGTTCCAGTGCTTGCAGTAGTACTCAAGGATGAATTTCTCGTACAGCCGATGCAGCGAGTCGCCGTTCAAGACGTCGGCAAGCCGCACCTTTTTTCTCAGGCGATACGCCTCAGCAAAGCGCCTCCGCTGGCGAGCATATTGAATTCCTCCCTAGCATCCTCGTGGTACAGTTATTCCAATTCATAACCGCGCCGCGCAGAAAGCAAAGCCATGGCAAATCAGCCCAAACTCGGAAAGATCGAAAAGGTAAACGTCCGGGACGTCTGGCCACATGAAGCACTTAACTTTACCAAGTGGCTTGCACAAGAAGAAAACCTCACCATGCTTGGCGATGCCTGTTCCATTGAACTCGAGCTCAAGGATACAGAAAGTGCAGTCGGCTCGTTTGCGGTAGACATCTTTGCTCAAGAGGCTGACACAGAGCGTAAGGTGATTATCGAAAACCAGCTCGAAGATACCAACCATGATCACTTGGGAAAAATCATTACATATGCCGCAGGCAAAGGAGCAGGTGTGGTGATCTGGGTCGTTGCGCGTGCGCGCGACGAACATCGCAACGCAATCGAATGGCTCAACGAACACACAGACAGCGACTGCGCGTTCTTCTTGGTTGAAATCGAGGTGTGGCGCATTGGCGACTCTCCCATGGCTCCTCGATTCAACGTAGTAGAATCACCCAACGAGTGGGCACGTGCGGAAAAAGCCAAGTCGGATCTCTCGGAAACTGAGCGCATCAAACTCGAATACTGGCAGACGTACGTCGACTGCGCTGCTCAAAACGAGACCTTTTCACAATCGTTTAAACCGCACAAGCCGCAAGCGCATCATTGGACAGAATTAGGAGCAGGCTCGATAAGATACCATCTGGTACTTTTGATTAATACGCAGAAGAAACAGATTGGTGTAGAGGCGTGTGTGCACGATACCGATTTTGGCGACTTTGTCCTCTCTCGCCGTCAAGAGCTTGAACAAGCACTCGGTATTGCCGGAACACCATATAACAGGAAAAGCAAAGGCGTTCGTTTCTATAAGAGCGGCCATGACATCAAAGCCAATCGTGAGAAGTGGCCGGAATTCATAGATTGGCAGCTTAACATGATTACGGCTCTTCAAAATGAAATGGTTCGCCTGGAGAATGAGTTCGAGACGATCGAAAGTAAAGCAAGCGCCCTGACGACTGATAACTAAACGCAAAATCATATTTTGAGAACAGCTGGCTGAGCTATAAGCCGCCTATTATATGTAGCGCATGATTCCTAAGCTGAAGTCATGCAACAGTGCTGTTGCATTCACGACCTGTCCGCATGCCGAACCTGCATCCGAGTTAACCATGAAAAAGCCCTATCCAGACGCGATGTAAAAAATGCGTATTAGCGAACGCGGCAGATACTTGAACCTCGACACAAAGAAGTTCACGACGCACTCGAAGCAGAACAGGGAGAGTTCTAGCCGACTGGCGCACGAGCAATGATGCCCAGCATGTAAACTACAGACATCACCGGTTTTTGCTTTTCCGTATAGAGACCCGTCTGACAATTTGAAAGCTTGTTCTTACGACTTCTAGGCTCATGCTACGATTGCCGCAGCGCGGATTTGCATGTCGATACCGCTCGCATATCCAAGCTACTTCACGACTGATATCAGTAAAGATTGGCTTGCTGATGATGCACCCCTCGTACAGCTCTTGGAAAGCAGCATGCAAAACCATGAAGGACCAGAAACGTCGCTTGAGGTGCTATCTACAATGGTATCCATTCTCAGTTCTCAACACTTTTGATTGGCAACTTCTATCTTCGGGGAACTTTTTCTCGGCTTACATTAAAGACGGTGCCTTCATTGCTTGTGCTTCGATGAATTATGTAACTAGTGGTTTCATTCAGAAGCAAGGCGCGTCATTTCGCGATTCAACACTCATTTCTCCAATTATGTTTTTATACCTTGTTGCTTTTGGGATTGAGTACCAGAGATGTTTCGCTGACCCGCGCGAAGACATGATATGTGAATACGCCGGCGATCTAGCAAACAACTGCGCGCAGTATAAGGATAGCTATCGACGGTATTGTGACCAGAAACGGATTGCAAAAAGCCAGTACTCCTACTACCTCAAAACAGACCTCTCCAATTTCTACAACTCAATTGATGTCGACAAGCTCATGTCAAAGATGCAAAGTTACTCCGATAAGAATTTCTCAGCTACCGACTGCCTTTTCCTTCGCGCGCTACTGCTCTATTGCGGAGCGGGTAAGTTTCCAACCATTCAAAACCATCCGACGCTGAGCTTCCTGGCTACCAAGGTATATCTTTCCGACATCGATGCGGAGCTTTTCCGCTGCATTGATAGCAATTGCGGTGCCGAGTCATTCAAAATGATTCGCTATGTGGATGACATGTTCATATTTATCAACGTGTCGAACGAATCATCCCCATTCAAAATAAAGGAACTGATTCTCAATAAATACGCAGATATCTTGAGGAAAAACGGACTTGCTCTAAATCTGAACAAGGTAGAATTCGGCCAAACAAGTGAGCTCTCATTAGCCGAAGCAACAGAATCATGCGTTGATTTCTCAGGTCATTACACGGGGGAAGTAATTGAAGACCCCCCAGGTCGCATATCTCAATTGTTTGAAGAGATTGCTCGCATGTCATTCGAAAGGAATTATTGCCAGCAAGACTTCAAAGCAGCTGTCGAGTTGACATTTTCTCAAGAAGATAGGCATATAGATTCAATGACTGCTTTCCGGAGCGTTATTTATAGCAATGCCAATTTAAGTTGCCTAAGCGTCAAGAACTCAATCAAAAAAGCTCTATTGAGCGGCAAGGTCATTCTGACTTATGGAACAAACGAACTTGTTAAGTGCATTCTTGATACTCATGATGATTATCTAATCAAACGTTTGTTGAATACGCTTTTCCTGTCCTATAGAGATGGGACTTGGTCCAGTATCGACACGCTCATCGCGCTAAACTATCTCATCAACAGAGGAATGCATCACCGTGACCTTCTGTCGCTGCTGCGCAAGTCAGAACTCGGACTGTCCATCTTTATCGATAAATATTGTATTAACGACCAATTCATCCGCGACCCGATTACAGAAGTTGAATCGAAAATACTATTCGTTATCGCCGATGATGATCGGAGCAAAATCCAATTCGTCAACCAGCTGTTCCATGGAAGAACGCAAAACTTTTTTGAACAAATATCGTACTATCGAGCCTATTTCGATAGATTCTCGACTCTCTTCAAACGCAAAATACTGAAAAAGAAGCAGAGGGGCTTCTTATATAGTGAAAAAGAGCTAGCTAAGCTATATTGTGAGATACCGAAATCTGAACAGATTATACATGCCGCCGAAAGGCTTCGCCGAGATAATCCGTTAATCCATGCGGGCTCAAATTTGATTCGCAATACATATCAAATAGAAATACTTAAAACAAAGCAATCTCTCGAAGGGCTCATTGCAAGCATATTGGAGGACGTTGAATTGCCGCTGCCACGTAGTCACAACAACACTGACCCGCTAGATCGGGATCCGTCCTGATTCCCAAATAAGGCTTACAGGGCAAACAGCGTGTCCTGTAAGCCGCTTTACATTAGTCGCAAGAGCATCTCACACGTTTGCTAACGAGTGGCAGAGGTTGTAGCTTCCATATGCGACAAAGCGCTACTCTTCCCCGAAGTAGTCGCCATCAATTCGCTTGATGCGGTATACCTTTTCAGTCGAAACGCCAAGATCGTACTGAATCATCAGCTCGGTAAGGCGCTTGCCGTCAATAAGCACAAGCGTTGCATGAGGGTAATGCCGCGCCCAATCAATCGCGCTCTGCGCAAAGCTTGATGTGGTGATGAACACGCCGCGCGAGATGCTCCCAAGCGCGCCTGCAAAACCTTGAAGTTCGGGGCGCCCAACGTGCTTTTCAGCCGAATAGCGCTTGGCCTGGACATAGATTGGGTCAAAGCCCAGAGCATCCGTTGCAATCATACCGTCGATACCGCCATCATTGCTGATACGCGTCTGCTCGCCCTGCCCGTAACCCATCTTCACCAGAAGATCCACGACAAGCTTCTCGAAGAAGCCCGGGTCTTTATCCATAATCGAGGAAAGCAACGAGTCCTGCAGGTCAGTTTTCAACTGTGCGAAAGCAGCGTCGATTTGCTCCTGCGGAGACGTCTCGTTGATGGAATCAGGAAGAACCCCTTCATCCAACGGATCCTTATCCCCCTTTTGTTTGGCATCACCCTTTTTCTTCGACTTCCAAGGATTCTTTTCTGCAATAGCCTTGTTGATTTCATCGGAAAGCAGCTGCGCGTTGTCGTATTTCTCAACAGCAGCATTTCCGTAATCGCTAATCCTGTATACGCCATGTGTCACTTTGGAAAGCATGCCCGCACGCGCGAGATAAGAGACCGACCAGCTAACACGGCTGCGATAAACCGGGACACCGCTTGAGGTAACTAGTGCCTGCTCTCGATCCGAAAGACCGAGCATATCGCAGGCGTCGTTAATGATGCCGATGCGCTTGCGCTCTTTGCCGTCTTTCATGAGCTCCAAAACCATAAGAAACATCTCGGTTTGAGTTGGGATTGGCATGGCGGGAACCTTTCGCTTTGGTTTACGCAGCGGGAGAAATGGCATTCTCTTTAATTGACTTAATCACAGTCACCAAGTTCATCTGCTGTTGAGTATTGAACATCTGCATGAAAGATTTCGGGCGATCGAACGGTGGATGATTAAGTGCCGCAGGCTCCATATATCCGTTCTCAACCACATAATCTATTACGCGTTTAATAAACGAGATCTGCTGTTCATTGAGGCTCTGATCGCTAAGAAAATCGGCAAAGGCCTCCATCGCCGCGTCCCGGTCGAGATGAACTACCCGACGAACTAAAAGGCCAAACGGAGTATCTTGATATGCTTTTGCGTAATCTTCCGCATTGCCAAGTTCGTGAGTAAAGATACGCTCGAGTTGGCTAAATTCATATTCAGTCATCGGCTTATTGGTCCGCAACTTGTGAATAACCACGTTATTAGAATAATCCCTAAGATAGCGCTCGACCTTAAGCCTATAGTTCTCGAAGTTTTCACCAATATCTGCGGACACTCCATAGGTCATTTCCGTAATCGGGTCATCCAGGTGGGTGATAACATCCCGTCGTTGCGGCCCAGTGATAATAAACTGAATAAGCGAGCGAAGTCGCCTGCGAATATCTTCAAGAAGCAGCAGGGTAGCCCCATCCAGCATGTCCCCTTCTGCGATTTGCCTAATCAGGGGCATTTGCTCGTTGATCTGGGGAACGGTCGACAACGACTGCAACAGCCTTGCCATGCTCACAATCTTTTTCTTATACGAATCTGTATTTTGGGCTTTGCAGGTCGCAATCATGTAACCATACATGACGTTATCAAAGCGCAACGCAGAAAAGTCCGCCTCATCATTGACAACAAGCATCGAAATCGGATTCTTAAGCTCGGCAAACGAAACGTCAGAAAGCAGCGTAAAGGATTCGATACGGCGGTATTTCTCCACCTCTCGGCGATGTCTACGAACGGTGAAGAGCTCGTCATTCAAAGCGATTACCTGGCCGTGCATAGTTTCGACGAGCTCTTTTCTCCATGCCTGATAGTCATCGGCCGTAAAAGCGCTGTTTTGCAGAAGCATAGCGAGCTCTGCCTGCCTGCAAAAAACCTGCTCAGCAACGGAAACGGTTAACTTCCCTTCAACAACGTGCGGGTTTTCACGGAAGAACTCGAAATTGCGGCACCAATCGAAAATGAAGAAGCGCTCCTTGTCCTCGTGGGTGCCATCCAACGGGTCAGTAACGTTCAGCCCCTCGCATAAACGGGTTCCGCGACCAATCATCTGCCAGAATTTAATCTTGGAGCGAACCTTTTTGAAGAATACGAGATTTACGATTTCGGGCACATCAATGCCTGTGTCCATCATGTCAACCGACACGGCGATAACCGGCCGAACCTTCAGCTCAAAATCTTCAATAATGGTATGCGCATAGTCGTCAGAGTGAACAACAGCCTGAATGTAGTCTCCTGGAAGCCCTGGATAAAGCTTACCGAAACGCTCGACAATATAGCGCGCGTGCTTTTGGTTTTGGGCAAAGACTACCGACTTGCCCAACTCCTGACCGCCCTGGACATGGATGCCCTTCTCCATGAGCGTGACTAAAACATTGTCGACCGTTTCCTCGTTAAACACCCATCTATTAAGGTCCGTGCTCTCGATTTTGTCAGGGACTTCTTGGCCGGTATCTTCGAAGTCTTCCTCAAGCTGTTCTTGCTTCTCAGGAGATAGTTCGTCGTAGGTAATACCTTCGTCGATAAAGCTCGTATGAGTTTCTATGCCGTAATACGGAACAAGGACATGGTCGACTTCCGTTGCTGTTTTGTATTCGTAAACATAGGTCGGCACGCCACGCTCAACATCAAAGAAGTCGTACGTATTTCGATCAACCTCGTTGGCAGGTGTTGCCGTGAGTCCAACGACAAGAGAGTCGAAGAATTCGAAAATCGCCCGATATTTCTTGAAGATAGAGCGATGCGCCTCGTCAACAATAATGAGGTCGAAATGCGCTGGCGTAAACATACGGTCGCCGTCTTCATTTCGCTCCCCATCAATTGCATTCATGATGGTCGGATACGTGGAGAAAACGATGCGAGCATTGCGCTCATCCTTATTTGAGCAGAGATTGCACAGAGACTCATTGGGCAGATAATCTTGGTAAGCGTGCTTTGCTTGCCTGACAAGCGCCACGCGATCCGCTAAGAAGAGGACGTTCTTAACATGCCCTGAACGCATGAGCACGTCAACCAGGGCGGCCGAAACACGAGTCTTGCCGGTTCCCGTAGCCATAACCAGCAAGCTCTTGCGATGCCCCTCTTCGATGTTAGCACATACGCGTTGGATAGCCTCAATCTGGTAATAGCGCTTTCCGCCGCCAGCTATCGCTTCATTTACTGTCAGGGTCGTAGGCTTTACCGTAGCCGCCCTACGGTTAAAAAGCTTCTGCAGATCATCTTGCGAGAAGAATCCGCTTACCGGACGTGGAGCACCGTTTTCGTCATCGACAAACAGTGTAGCGAATCCATTCGTGAGGAATATAGGCGGCTTATAGCCAAACTCCCTCTCAAGGCAACCTGCGTAAAGCCGCGCCTGCTTGAGACCCTTTTGTTCAGAATAAGAGGTGCGCTTCGCCTCGACAATGGCGAGTGGACGCCCGTCTTTACCCATAAGAAGATAGTCAACGTAGCCCACACCCGTGTTGTTACCCGGTTCAACCGGCATGCCGTGAACTTCTCGCTCTTGAAGAACGGTCTCGTCGAGTTTCCAGCCAGCGAGCGCAAGATCCCAGTCGATATAGTGCTTGCGCGTCTCAAATTCGGAGATGTCTTCTGGGTTGAAATCGCGCTTCGGCCTATCCTCTTCTTTGATTTGAGCCGCCTGAGCGCTCAGCTTCTTCAGCTCAGCCTCGAGCCGCTTAATTTCCTCGTCCTTTTCATTAAGAAGTGACTCGCGATCCTTAACGACCTTAATCTGAGCTGCTGTGAGTTGGATTCCTTTCTTTGGAATCTTTTTCTCATCAAATGTTCGTACAGAATAATCTGGGCCGTAGCAATAGTCGATCCAGTCAACGAACTCGAAAAGGCTGCGCAGTACCAAAATCGCGTCCGCGGGTGTAACGACACGCTCGGTGTGTACCGCAAGATTTCCAAGCTTGTTTATCCCAAGGAGCTTCCGCCATACGCGCTCATCAACGGCATCCATGAACGACCGTTCGTGGAGCAAAGATGACAAATTGTCGCGGTAGGGCATGCTAATGTCTGTATCAATTGCATAGACCCACTTAACCGCGAGCTCAAGCGCCTTACGGCAACCGACAGCACACATGGCGGGCGACGTAGAGAAAACCCTCTCCGCTTCGATACAGGCATCCGCAAAGAGGCTATAGTAGCCATCTTCTCGTTTGAGGAAATCGAAGTTCATACCAACTCGTCCCGCCCGATAATCGCAATTCCACTGGATGCAATAACGTCATTATACTTAACCACCTGTTGTTGAACGACAAACCGCGATTTGTCGACTCGGTGCTGGAATGCCAAGTATTCCCTCTGAATTTCAATCGGCGGCAAAGGAATCTCAACTTGTTTATAGAATCCGACATTGAAATGCTTCTGTGCGGATCCAACGGACATTCGCTCAATCAAATCCTTCATACGGGTGCTGTTGTTAAACGCCGCAAGAAACTCGGGTAGTACTCCGTCATCTTTAATTCTGGCTATGATTAAGTCAATGGCATTGCATCCCTCATATTCAGAAGAAACGATACACGAAGTTCCGGGATACCCTGATCTAACAATCAATATGTCCCCACTCTTTAGAATGGATTTCGAAGCTGCTTGATTGCCCTCTTGGGTGAAATAGACCCAATCGTTATCGCGAATGTGCATCTCCCCAACGTTAAGCGAACGAAAAGCTTTTACAGCGTTTTTCGAATCATCCGCATAATACTGTTTCGGCTTAACTACGACGCCAACAAACACGTCCGCAATATCCTCGACTCGGCATGTTTCGAATTTTGGCGAGGCAGCAGGATCCCCGAACATCTCGACAAAGCGGGATTTGACCAGATCGTCGAGTAGAGAGAGCTGATGGCGGCACGCATTCATCTGTACTCTGACGGCATCGAAGATACCAACGATATGTTTCTGTTGGTTGATGTCTGGAAGCGGTACGCTCATTGCAGTTAGGCTATCTGACGTCAGGGTGCGGCGTCGAGCAGTGGTTCCCCTCATCTTGTCAGCGTAATATGCCATGCAGCCAGGTCCGTGCAGCGCAAGATCAAGGTAGTCCGGGAAGATAATACTCGCGTCAATATTCCAAATGTTGTAGGCGGGACTCATGATTCCAGGCTCATCAAACCCCTGAACATTAATCACGCCCTCATCTATTGGAAAGCCAACAACGAGCTGGCCAGGATAGACGACTTTGTATGAGCTAACATCTTTCGAAGCGATCGCCTTCTTGAAACGCTCCGATTGCGCAATGATTCCATCGTGCATGGTCATCGATAGAACTGGGAACGACCTATCCCCACAGCGCTCAGCCTTCGCCTTGGAAATCAGCTCCCCCAGCCTCACGCGGCGGGCACCCTCCCCCGCAAAGGGGGGTTTGTTTTATGCGATGTACCTTCGATGCGACATCCGAACGTTACGCTGATCGACCATTGCATACCTGAGCGTCGTATCGATCTTTTGATGCCCTAGCAGCACTTGAACCTGTTCGATGGGCATGCCTTTATCAATAGCGCGCGTTGCAAGCGTCCTCCTAAACTTATGGGGATGGACACGACAAATGCCCAGACGCCGTCCTAATTCGCGAAGCCGTATCTCCACCCCGCTAATTTGCAGCCTTCTATTAGGATTGCAGAGCGAGACGAACAGAGCCGGATTATCATCGTTGCGCTCCGCAAGATACTCGACTAAATGAAGCTTCGTTCGTGCATCAAAGTAGACGCGACGCTCCTTTCCGCCTTTTCCCAAAACGATGCACTCTCTTGCCTCGAAGTCGATGTCCTCACGGTCGAGGTTCACTAACTCTCCCACGCGAATACCCGTTGATGACAGTAAGTCGACAATTGCGAGGTCGCGCTTTGTCGTGCAGCCATCACGCATCAGCTCAATTACTTCATCGGAATAAGTCTCTTTTACTGTCTTTACCGTTCGAATCTTCTTAATTCGGCGAGCGGGGCTCTTATAGATATAATCCTCCGCTTCAAGCCATGAGAAAAAACTCGATATGATGCGCCTAACGTTGTCGATTGTCACGTTACCAGCGCCGCTCTTTTCTCCATAACCGCCCAGATATGAGCGGATCTGCTCGGTTGTAGCCAGCACGAGAGAACTGTCGAGCGTGCCCACAAACCTCACAAGCGTACTCCGGTAGTACTTAAGAGAACGACCAGAACAACCCTCGAGGCGTTTAGCATCGAGAAACGCCTCGAGGAGTTCAGTGTTGCCGAGGCGTTTATGACGCTCGACGGTCTGCTCAACGAAGCACTCAATGAGCGCATCGTGCAGACGGCGCATCTGCGTACCGTCCAACGTCGTCACCATCATCCGCTCGACCTGACGAACCGCATCGCTAACTGACAACATACCTGCCTCCATTCATCCGGGAGGCAAGCGTAGCGCGAATGAAGCCAACGAGCATCCGGGCTTTGCAACAAGCAGCTACGCCACTAAACGCACCTGATGAACTTGCTCGTTTCCATGTCGCCGGCATCAATACGAAACGGCTTATTCACAGCAAGCTTCTAGCCGAAATACTCTTGCGCAAGACTGTCGTAAAGCGTCTGGAGCTTCTCGATTTGCTTCTGCACCACAACCCGCGATTTGTCGACCTCGGCGGCGAAGTCAAGGAAAGATTTTTGATCGACATATGGGGGTACTAAAACCTTTAGCCCCTTGACGTCCGCCTGGTTAATGCTCGCCTGACCGATAGCCTTTTTTGCATGAGATTCGAAATAGCGCTTTGCATAATCTGAAGTCATCTGATGACGCAGGAATCTAGGAAACATTGTCGACTCTTCCACATGCATGCGCATCATATTGGACTCGAACACCACAACTTCTGGAAGGTGATCTATGAGCATTGTTTTGCCCATACAGCCGATACTGTTCACTCGGTTAACCACAATGTCGCCATCACGCAAGCCATACTTTTCTGTTTCTTTCTGTGTGCAGTTCAACCGTTTCAATGCAGAATAGTTAGGGCCTTCCTCGTTAAACGAATCAATACGAATGATAGGCACCCCAGAACCATCGGTAACATAATCCTTCTGTGGTTTGTATAGGCCGTTCGATGGCTGAACAGAGAGGATTTCTCCGATTGAAACAACTTGATAATTCCGACTATTGTCGCTTGGATCCCCGAACATCTCGACAAAGCGGGATTTGACCAGGGCGCTGAAAGACTTGAGAATCGAATTAGCTGCAACCTTCTGCGCTTCGATAGCCCTTAGTTCTTCGACAATCCTCCTCTGAGTCTCGAGGGGAGCAACGGGGATTGTGATTGACTTGAGAGTTTTAGACGAAATCCCAGTAATCGTTGCTCCCTGTGCCTGAGCAGCTAAAACAGGCGCCTTGTATTGGAGCACCATTGATATGTATTCCTTGCACCATTCAGCCTCGTCAATGCTAACAACGGAGACTATATCTTGACTTGTGCACATTGGAACGGAATTAATAGCAACCTTTCCAACGCCAACACGAATACCAACCATGATTGAATTGGGCGGTATTATTTTGGTTGCGCTCTTTTCTACCGCCTCCCTAGTAATCAGTTTCACCGCATCCGCTTTATCTAGCTTTCCTCCGTTTAGTGCAGTAGTTCCTATCCATGGTATTGATCCAGCAAAAAATTCAGGATGTTTGCTTGAAGGTGTACCGCCGCATATCGTTTTCCCTAAATCTCCAAGCCTTACCTTCTCCCCCGCAAAGGGGTGTTCCTATAGTTTTGTCAACTGATTTTGTTGGCAAGGGACTGCGGTGGGAATCCTGGACCAAATCCATCCTATGCGACTAGTCCCAAATCCCTTCGGTACTGCATGGGGCTCTTGTAATCCAGGTCGCTCTTGATCCTGATGTCACGATACCATCTCAGA